>NZ_JBIAHR010000028.1:0-107649 GCF_042870695.1 Streptomyces sp. NPDC006384 | reverse complement strand
CGCCCCCCGCCCCCCCGGCGGGGTGGGGGGGGGGCTTTTTTTTTTTTTTTTGTTTTTTTTTCGGGGGGGCGCGGGGGGGGGGCCCCCCCCCCCCCCCCCCCCCCCCCCTCTCCGTTCGTGTCCGTACGGGCCGCTACAGCGCGACGCCCAGCAGCGCGTCGACGGCGCGGGAGACGACGCCGGGCGCTCCGGTGTCCGTGCCGCCGGTCTCCTGCTGGAGCGCGGCCCAGCGGTCGACCGCGGCGAGCGCCGCCGGGGAGTCCAGGTCGTTCGCGAGGGCCTCGCGGATCTCCTCGACGAGCGCCTCGGCGGGCGGGCCGTCGGGCCGGGAGACGGCGGCGCGCCACCGCTCCAGCCGGTCGACGGCGTCCCGCAGCACCTGGTCGGTCCACTCCCAGTCGCCGCGGTAGTGGTGGGCGAGCAGCGTGAGCCGGACGGCGGCGGGGTCGACGCCCTCGCGGCGCAGCTGCGAGACGAAGACGAGGTTGCCCTTGGACTTCGACATCTTCTCGCCGTCGAGACCGACCATGCCGGCGTGGACGTACGCCTTGGCCATGGGGAACTCGCCGGTGAGGACCTGGGCGTGCGAGGCGCCCATCTCGTGGTGCGGGAAGACGAGGTCGGAGCCGCCGCCCTGGACGTCGAAGCCCATGCCGAGGTGGTCGAGGGCGATGGCGACGCACTCGATGTGCCAGCCGGGGCGTCCGCGGCCGAGGGAGCCGCCGTCCCAGCTGGGCTCACCCTCGCGGGCGGCCATCCACAGCATCGGGTCGAGCGGGTTCTTCTTGCCCGGGCGGTCCGGGTCGCCGCCCCGCTCGGCCGACAGCAGCCGCATGGCGTCCGCGTCGAGACGGGAGACGCCGCCGAAGTGGGGGTCGGACTCGACGGAGAAGTAGATGTCGCCCTCGAGCTCGTAGGCCGCGCCGGCGTCGCGCAGCCGTTCGACGAGCGGGACGATGCCGGGTATGGCCTCGACCGCGCCTATGTAGTGCCGGGGCGGGAGCATGCGCAGGGCGGTCATGTCCTCGCGGAAGAGAGCGGTCTCCTTCTCGGCGAGGGCGGTCCAGTCGACGCCGTCCCGCTCGGCCCGTTCCAGGAGGGGGTCGTCGACGTCGGTGACGTTCTGGACGTAGTGGACCTGCCGCTTGTTGTCGAGCCACACGCGCTGCACGAGGTCGAACGCGTTGTAGGTCGCCGCGTGCCCCATGTGGGTGGCGTCGTACGGGGTGATGCCGCAGACGTAGAGACGGGCGACGGGACCGGGGGTGAGGGTGACGAGGCCGCCGGTCGCGGTGTCGTGGATCCTCAGGTCGCGGCCCTGACCAGGCAGGGCGGGGACCTCGGAAGCGGGCCAGGCATGCATGACATGAGCCTAACCGGACGGATGTTCCGTGCACGAACCGGACCGGGACGGATGGCCGGTGAGGCGCTCTTGCGCGTCACCGGCCGTCGTGCGGGTCCGGCGCCTACACGGGCGGCCAGGGGATGGCCGGCCACTCCCCGCTCGGCTCCGGATGCTTCCCGGACGACAGGAGCGCGCCGACCCGCGCGCGGGTGGCGTCCACTTCCGCGGGGGTGAGCAGTGCGCCGAGCCGGGCGGCGAGGGGCGCGCCGTCCTTCAGGGCCTCCTGGAGGGCGTCGAGCACCGCCAGGGCCTCGGCGGTCAGCGGCTCGCCCGCCCAGCCCCACAGGAGGGTGCGCAGCTTGTCCTCGGTGTGGAAGGTCACCCCGTGGTCGATGCCGTAGAGCCGTTCCCCGGGCGCGGGCAGCAGGTGTCCGCCCTTGCGGTCGGCGTTGTTGATCACGGCGTCCAGCACGGCGAGGCGGCGCAGCCGCTCGTCGTCCGCGTGCACGAGCAGCGCGGTGCGTCCCTCGCCGACCTCGGCGAGGGCGACCGCCTTCCAGCCGGGGCCGGGTTCCTCGTCCTCCACCAGGGCGAGCAGCTCCGTCTCCGGTACGGCGTCGATCCACAGCTGGACCATGCCCTCGCCGTACGGGCCGTCGCGCAGCACGGTGGGCGGCACGAGGCCCCAGCCGGTCGCCTCGGAGACCTCGTACGCGGCGGCCTCGCGCCGGGCGAGGCTGCCGTCGGGGAAGTCCCACAGGGGGCGCTCCCCCGCCACGGGTTTGTAGACGCAGGCCGCCTCGCGCCCCTCGTGCGTCACCGTGCAGTACAGCGCCGCGTTGGAGGCCTCACGGATGCGGCCGCGCACGGTCAGCTCGCCCCGGGCGAGCAGCTCGGCGGCCGCCGCGCCGGGGGTCACGCTCCGCGGCGGTATCCGTTCTGGCGCGGACATACGTGTCCTTCCGGGTCGAGCGGGAGGCTGCACAGCGGGCACGGCGGCCGCCCGGCGTTGACGACGTCGAGGGCGCGCTTGGCGAAGGCCCTGGCCTGCGCGCCGGTGAGGCGGACCCGGAGCATCGGGGGGCCGTTCTCCTCGTCCTGCAGAAGTCTCTCCTCGGCCTCCGCGAGCTCCTCCTCGGACTCGACGTCCAGCTCCACGAGGGCCTGCGCCTCGACGATCATGCACTGGTCCTCGCCGTCCCAGGCGAGCGCCATGGTGCCGACCCGGAACTCCTCCTCGACGGGGGTCTCCAGCGGCGCCGTGTCGGCGTTGTCGGTGGGGGCCACGGCGGGGACGACGGTGCTGCCGCCGCTACGCCGTACGACCTCGTCGAGGAGCTCGTCCATGCGTTCGGCGAGCGCGGCCACCTGGGTCTTCTCCAGGGCCACGCTGGTCACCCGGGAGCCGGCGACGGCCTGGAGGAAGAACGTACGGCGTCCGGGCAGTCCGACCGTGCCGGCCACGAAGCGATCCGGTCGGTCGTAGAGGAACACCTGACGGGACACGTCCTGTCTCCATGGGAAGTCGGGGAAGCGGGAATTCGGGAAGGGGGCGGTTCTGCGGTCGCCTCACCCTACTGCGGGCGACGATCACGGTGCGCCCGCACCGCCACCGACCGGTGCGTCCCCCTCCGCGGGGGTCTCGTGCGGCGCCAGGGAGGAGAGGTCGCCGGTGTCGCCGAGGCGCAGGAGGTAGGGCCGCAGCCGGGTGTAGCGGATCGCGGTGACGGAGCAGGGCTCGGCCTGGATGCGCTGGAAGAGGTCGAGGTGGAGGCCGAGCGCGTCCGCGACGAGGGACTTGATGATGTCGCCGTGGGAGCACATGAGGTAGACGGCGTCGGCGCCGTGGTCGCGCTCCACGCGCGCGTTCCACTCGCGTACCGCCTCGGCGGCGCGGGTCTGCATGGCGCGCATCGACTCGCCGCCGGGGAACGCCGCCGCGGAGGGGTGCGTCTGCACCACCTCCATCAGGGGTTCGTCCTTCAGCTCGGCGAGTTTGCGGCCGGACCAGTCGCCGTAGTGGCACTCCCCGATCCGCTCGTCGGTGTGCGCCCGCAGTCCGGGCCGGGCGTCGAGCAGGGGCCGGACCGTCTCCTGACAGCGCTGCAGCGGGCTCGCGACGACCTCGGCGAGCGGCAGGCCGGCGAGCCGGCCGGGCAGCGCGGCGGCCTGTGCGGCCCCGCGTTCGTCGAGGGCGACGCCGGGCGTCCAGCCGGCGAGCAGCCCCTCGGTGTTGGCGGTGGAACGTCCGTGCCTGACCAGGATCAGCGTGGGCATGCGGACAGGGTAGGCGTACGACGCGGCGCGAGGGCGCCGGGGCGAGGAGAGGACGCGTTCGGTGATCGTCGACTGTGCCATCTACCGGGACGGCCACCGGACGGACGGCCCCGAGGACTTCTCCGACGCGCTCGGCGAGGCGCGGGAGGCGGGCGGCTTCGTGTGGATCGGGCTGTACGAGCCGACGGAGGAGGAGTTCGACCTGGTCACCCAGGAGTTCGGGCTGCATCCGCTGGCCGTGGAGGACGCTCTGAAGGCCCACCAGCGGCCCAAGCTGGAGGTGTACGAGGACTCGCTCTTCGCCGTTCTGAAGCCGGTGGTGTACGAGCCGGAGAGCGACGCCGTCTCCACCGGGGAGCTCATGATCTTCCTGGGCGACGCGTTCGTGGTCGTCGTCCGGCACGGCGAGGGGTCCCCGCTGAAGGCCGTGCGGCAGCGGCTGGAGCACGAGCCCGAACTGCTCGGGAAGGGCCCCACCTCGGTGCTGTACGCGATAGCCGACGCCACCGTCGACCACTATCTGGAGGTCGCGGTCGAGCTGCAGAACGACCTGGAGGAGCTGGAGGCGGAGGTCTTCTCGCCGGAGGGCGGCGGATCGCGGCACACGGCGTCGCGCATCTACACCTTCAAGCGGCAGATCCTGGAGTTCCGCCGCGCGACCGGACCGCTCGCGCCGCCGCTGGCCCGCCTGGCCGGGACGGGGGTGTTCGGTGCCGGGGTGCCGTTCGTGGACGACCGAGCGCGGCCCTTCTTCCGGGACGTCAACGACCACCTCACGCGCGTGAACGAGTCGGTGGAGGGGCTGGACCGGCTGGTCTCGGACGTCCTGTCGGCCCACCTGGCGCAGACGGGCGTCCGGCAGAACGACGACATGCGGAAGATCTCCGCGTGGGCGGCCATGGCCGCGGTCCCCACGATGCTCGCGGGGATCTACGGCATGAACTTCGCGCACATGCCGGAGCTGCGCTGGGTGTGGGGCTATCCGGCGGTGATCGTGCTGATGGTGGTGCTGGAGGTGCTGCTGTTCCGGACCTTCAAGCGCCGGGGCTGGCTGTAGGGGCCGGATCCGGGGGTTCCGGTGCCTCAGGCGATTCCGGGCGCCGGGGCCGCGGGGCCGCCGAGCGCGTCGCGCCGCTCGGGCGTCCGCAGCGTCACCATGCGGCGCCAGCCGGCCAGCCGTTCCCAGGCGTACATCGCGTGGATGCCCGCCGCGAGCACCGCCGACCTCGCCCGTGACCAGCCGAGGATGCGGCCCATGCGGGCCATCACCGCGAGGCTGACGTCCCGGTGGACGCGGATCTCGGCGAGCGCGCACTCGCGCAGGGTCCGCCGGATGTACCGGCCGTGTCCGGCGGCGGCGAAACGCAGCAGTTCCTCATGGGAGTAGGCGAGGTGGTTGTCCTCGTCGGCGGAGATCATGCGTACGGCCCGGCCCAGGTCGGGGTGGTCCGCGAAGTGCTTCAGGAGCAGCGCCATCTGTTCGGCGGCGCGCTGCTCGGTGACCCTGCTGTGCGCGAGGTAGGTGATGACGTCCCGCTGGGTGAGGGGCCGGTCGGCCTTGAGCTTCTCGTGGGCGAGGCCGATGCCGCGCCGCTCCAGGAGCATGGTGTAGTCGGTGTCGGGGGGCACGTCGACGGGTTCGAGGCCGCGCTTCCTCAGCAGGGCGCCGAAGATCCGCCCGTGCTTGTCCTCGTCCGCGCCGTGCCGGGTGATCTTGGGGGCGAGGGCGCGTTCGCTCTCCGGTACCAGCGCCGCGATACGCGCGTTCTCCCAGCCGCCCTGCGACTCACCGCTGGCCGCGATGGAGCAGAAGAGACGGAACGCCTCGTCGTCGTCGACGATCTCCTGGAACAGGCTCTTGGCCGAAAGCATCGCTGTCACCTCTCCGCCGGCGCGGTCTCCCACTGGTTCCGCGGTCTCCGCGGTCTCCGCGAGGAACGAGTCAACTGCGGGGCGGGGGGCGCGGCAACAGGTGCGCGGGGCGGGTCCGCCGAACGAAGGACGACGGGGAAGCGGCAGGGCGTAACCTCATGCGCGCGGGCGCGTTGTTCCCCGTGACGGCCGTGGCGGGGAAGACCCCCCGAGCCCCCACCACGGCCGCAGACCTCAGGGACGGGCGTGCGCCTCAGGCGAGTCCGGCGCGCTCCAGGGCCTCCGTGCCCGCGCGGAGCGAGGCGAGCCGCTCGTCCAGTGTGAAACCGGCGGGGGCCAGCGTCAGCGTGGTGACACCGGCGGCGGCGTAGGCCTTCATCCGGTCCGCGATCCGGTCGACGCTGCCGAGCAGGGTCGTGCGGTCGATCAGATCGTGCGGTACGGCCGCGGCGGCGCCCTGCTTGTCGCCGGACAGGTACTTGTCCTGGATCTCGGCGGCCTCCCGCTCGTAGCCCATGCGCCGGGCGAGCTGGTTGTAGAAGTTCTGCTTGCGGCTGCCCATGCCGCCGACGTACAGGGCGGTGTAGGGGCGGAAGGTGTCGGCGAGCGTGGTGACGTCCTTGTCGTCGCCGAGGGCGAGCGGGAGGGTGGGGACGATGTCGAAGCCCTCGAGGGTCTTGCCGGCCTTCTCGCGTCCGGCGCGCAGGTGCCGGACCGCGGTCTCCTCCAGGTGGTCGGCGGAGGGGAAGATCAGCAGGGCGCCGTCGGCGATCTCGCCGGTCTGCTCCAGGTTCTTCGGGCCGATCGCGGCGATGTACAGCGGGATGTGCTCGCGCTGCGGGTGCACGGTCAGCTTGATCGGCTTGCCGGGGCCGCCGGGCAGCGGCAGCGTCCAGTGCTCCCCGTCGTGGGTGAGGCGCTCGCGGGACATGGCCTTGCGCACGATCTCGACGTACTCGCGGGTGCGGGCCAGCGGTTTGTCGAACTTCACGCCGTACCAGCCCTCGGAGACCTGCGGTCCGGAGACGCCGAGGCCGAGGCGGAAGCGGCCGCCGGAGAGGGAGTCGAGGGTGGCCGCCGTCATCGCGGTCATCGCGGGCTGGCGGGCCGGGATCTGGAAGATGGCCGAGCCCACGTCGATGCGCTCGGTGTGGGCGGCCACCCAGGTGAGCACGGTGGCCGCGTCGGAGCCGTAGGCCTCGGCGGCCCAGCAGACGGCGTAGCCGAGCCGGTCGGCCTCCTGGGCGACGGCCAGGTTGTCCGCGTCCATTCCGGCACCCCAGTAGCCGAGGTTGATACCGAGCTGCATGGCCGATTCCCCTTACCGATCAGTAACGTCTGTTGCGCCCGACCTTAGCGCGCGCTTCCGGTTGTCCACAGGCCCCCACGGCGCAAGCCGTGGCCAGTAATGTCGGCGTTCATGGAGCAGAGGCATCTCGGCCGCACCGGCCTGCGCGTGTCCCGCATCGGTCTCGGCACCCTGACATGGGGCCGGGACACCGACGAGCATGACGCCGCCGGCCTCTTGAAGACCTTCTGGGAAGCGGGCGGCACCCTCGTCGACACGGCGGACGTGTACGGGGACGGGGAGGCCGAGTACCTGCTGGGCCGGCTCATGGAGGGCCTGGTGCCGCGCCGGGACCTGGTGATCTCCACCAAGGCGGGCAGCGTGCCGGATCCCGACCGCCGCTTCGACGGGTCGCGGGCCCACCTGCTGTCCGCGCTGGACGCCTCGCTGGCCCGGCTCGGCACGGACCACGTCGACGTGTGGCACCTGCACGCCTTCGACCCGCACACGCCGCTGGAGGAGACGCTGCACGCGCTCGACGTGGCGGTGAGCAGCGGCCGGGCCCGGTACGCGGGCGTGTCGAACTTCTGCGGCTGGCAGCTGGCCAAGGCGGCGACCTGGCAGCTGGCCGCGCCGGGCGTGCGGAACCGGCTGGCGAGCACGCAGATGGAGTACTCGCTGCTGCAGCGCGGCGTGGAGCGCGAGGTGCTGCCGGCCGCCCTGGACCTGGGCATCGGCCTGCTGCCCTCGTCGCCGCTGGGCCGCGGGGTGCTCACCGGCAAGTACCGCAGGGACGCCGTGCCGGCCGGCTCGCGGGGCGCCTCCGACCATCTGGCCGGGTTCGTCGCCCCCTACCTCGACGACACGGCCGGTCACATCGTGGACGCGGTGGCGACGGCGGCCGACGGGCTCGCGGTGACCCCGCTCCAGGTGGCGCTCGCCTGGGTCCGGGACCGGCCCGGCGTGGTCGCGCCGATCGTCGGCGCGCGCAACGCGCAGCAGCTCACGGCGGCGCTGTCAGTGGAGACCCTTAGTCTTCCTGACGAGATCTGCCGGGCGCTCGACGACGTGTCGGCGCCGGTGCACCGCTATCCCGATCACGACTGGAGCACGCTGTGAGCACGGAGCCCGCATCCCCTGAGGACCCCACGGAGGCCGTGGACACCGGGCCGGGGACACCGGGCGCGGGCGCCGCGGAGGAGACCGGGCCCGGAGGCGCCGCGGCCGGGGTGCCACGGGGACCGGGGTCCGACGGGGCCGGGGAAAGCGCCGCCGGGCCCGTGGGGGACGCGGCCGACGCGGCCGGGGAGCCGCAGGAGCAGGAGCCGGACGATGCCGGGGGTGCCGCCGCCCCTGGCGAGGCGGAGTCCGGCGAAGCCGGGGACGGTGCGGCGGTCCGCATGTCCGAGGCCGAGGCCGAGCTGGCCGCCCAGCGACTCGAGCGGGAGCGGATCGAGCGGCGGAAGGCCGAGAAGCAGGCACCGATCACCAGCGGGACCAAGCTCAGCGGCACCGCGGCCGAGCTGCTGGCCGCCGTGCGCGCCGTGGAGAGCGGCGAGAAGCCGCCGGCGACGGTCTTCGCCGAGCCCCGGCCCGCCGCTCCCCCGCACCCCGGCCCCGAGCCGGTACGGCGCCCCCGCCCGGAGCCGGCCGGTCCCGCCGCCGCGCCGGCCGGTCCCGCTCCGGAGACCGTGCGGGCCGTGAGCCGTGTCCTGGCCGAGGGCGGTGCCCCCGAGGCGCTCGCCCCGCAGGCCGCCGCGCTCCTCGGCGAGGCGGCGGACGAGGCTCTGCGCGCGGATCCCTGGCAGCTGCTCCGGGTCACCGGGGTGCGGCCGGAGCAGGCCGACGGCTTCGCGCGGGCGCTGCTCGGCGCGGAGTGCGGCCCGGACGACGAACGACGGGGACGCGCCGTCACCGTCTGGCTGCTGGAGCAGGCGGCCCTGACCGGTCACACGGCGCTGGAGCTGCCGCGGCTCACGGCCGCGCTGGCCCATCGGGGCGTTCCGGATCCCGACGCGGCCGTGCAGAACGCCCTCGCCGAGGGCGAGGCCCTGGCCTTCCAGGACGCCCTGGAGGAGACCGGCACCGCTCCGGACCGTACGGGCGGCGCGGTCGCGGAGGGGGCGGGGCCGGACGAGGCCGAGGAACGACCGGTACGGATCCTGGTCGGCCTGGAGCGGTACGCGCTCGCCGAGGAGAGCCTCGCCGACGGACTGGCCCGGCTGGTCGTCTCGGTGCCGAAGCAGGGCGGTGCGGCGGCCGACTGGGAGCGGGCCGCCGCCGCTGCCCCGGGCGCCGCGGCCGACCTGATCCGCGCCGTCGCGGACCACGCGCTGGTGCTGCACACCGGCGGGGAGGCGTCCCTGGCCGAGCCCGCGGCGCTGCTGCGGGCGGCGCACGGCCTCGGGCTGCGGGCCTGGGCCGCCGCCCACGGCCCGCTCGGCAGGGACCGTTTCGCCGCCCTGCAGGCCGGCCAGGCCACCGCGTCGGCCACGCCGCACCCGGACTCCC
This sequence comes from Streptomyces sp. NPDC006384, assembly GCF_042870695.1. NCBI lineage: Bacteria > Bacillati > Actinomycetota > Actinomycetes > Kitasatosporales > Streptomycetaceae > Streptomyces > Streptomyces sp. NPDC006384. Next base: position 98,356 of record NZ_JBIAHR010000028.1, on the reverse strand, counting down.
CCGCGCCGGGCCCCGGTGTCCCCGACGGGCAGACGGCCGGCGCTCTCCGCGTCGTCACCGTGGCCGGGCTGCTGTCCGGGGCCGAGGGGCCCGGGCGGGACGCGGACGGTGCGCTGGACCTCGATCTGCTGGTCGTGCTGGACGCGCCGCAGGTGGATGTGGAGGCGGGGGCCCTGCTGGCCGAGTCGATGCCCGACGGCGGGCGGCTGGTGCTGTCCGGTGATCCCGGGGTGCTGTGGTCCGTGGGCCCGGGGCGGGTCTTCGCGGACCTGCTGGCGGCGCGGATCTGTCCCCAGATCGCGTCGCGGCGCCCGGATCCGGGCCCCTTGGGCGAGCTGGTCTCCGGCATCGGCATCGGTGAGCTGGCGCAGGTGGAGGCGCCCGGCAAGGAGGTCGTGATCGTGCCCGTGCGGGACGCGGGCGAGGCCGTGCACCGGACCGTGCAGCTCGTCGTGGACTCGGTGCCGCGCGCGATCGGCGTCCCCGCCGAGGAGACCCAGGTGATCACGCCGGGCCACGGCGGCGCGGCGGGCACACGGGTGCTCAACGCCGCCCTGAAGGAACGGCTGAACCCGGGCCCGGGCCGCTTCGGCGGTTTCGACCCCGGCGACCGTGTCGTCCACACCCCGGCGCCGGGCCGTACGCTGCCGGGCCGCGTGGTGAAGGCCGACGCCGACGGACTGCACCTGTCGTGCGCGGGCGGGACCGTCGTCGTGCCGAAGGACCGGGTGGAGCGTTCCGTACGGCACGGATGGGCGCTGACCGCGCACCAGGCCGTGGGCGGCCGGTGGCCGGCGGTGGTCGTGGTCCTGCCCGGGGACGCCGCGCAGGCGCTGAGCCGCCCGTGGGTCTACACGGCGTTCGGGCGGGCCGCCCGTCATCTGTCCGTGGTGCACGGTGTGGACCAGGCGCTGCCCCGTGCCGTCGCCGAGGTGCCGGCGAAGCCGCGTACCACCCGGCTGCCGGCACTGCTCGCTCCGCAGGTCCCGGTGAGCGGCTGACCCCGGCCCACCCCGGCCCGCCCTGCGTCCGCCGGGGCAGGCGGTCACGGCGGGGCGGCGGTCATGGGTACCTGCCTGTGACCGCCGCCCGTTTCCTCGTGTCCCGCTCGGGTCAGCGGTGCGCCCGCGACCGCCGTGGCTCGCCGTCCTCTTCCCCGTCCTCCTCTTCTCCGTCCGGTGCCGGATCCTCGTCCGATTCGCTGTCGAGGTCCTCCTCCAGCTCCGTCACCTCCACTTCGTCTTCGTCGTCCGTGTCGTCGTCGAACTCGTCGTCGAAGACCGCACTGACGTCGAAGCGGCAGACCACCTGCTGCGGATCGACCTGGTCGAACGGCGCCTCCAGCCACTCGCCCGGTTCGGCGATCTCGTCCGCGGCCGTCACCCAGAGCGTGGAGTCGCCCTCCTCGAGACCGAACTCCTTGTGCCGGGAGGCGATCTCGTCCGCCTCGAACTCGCCGAACAGGATGCCGAGCGCCCCGTGGACCGTGGCGGATGCGTCACCTCCCACCCCGGCCTCGTCGTCCGCCGCCTCGATCCGCCGCGCCTGCGCCATCAGCCGCTGCGGTTCCGCCACTTCGTAGTCCCGGCGGATCAGCACGCTCAGCGCGTGCGGTTCCTCGGGGCCCTTGTAGGGCGGCAGCGTGTCGTCGGCGCCGGGGATCTCGAAGGGCGTCACCTCGTCGTAACGGTCGTAGAGCAGTTCGTCGTACGTCTCCGCGGCCGCGGCCAGCTGGTTGAACGCTTCGTAGACGGCCGGGTCGTCCTCGCCCGACCGGCGTTCGACCGCGGCCAGGTGGCGGTCGAGCGCGGTCTTGACCGCCTCGGCGGCGGCGCGTACCTCGGCAGCGGTGGGCTGCGCAGCATCAGACATAGTGCAGACGCTATCCGTACCGGGCCCCGACCCGCACAATAGATGCGATGCCGGAATACGAATTTGTCGACGTGTACGTGCCACGCGGGGTTTCCCGCAAGGAGACGACACGCCTGCTGACCGACCATGCCGAGTACGGACACTGGGAGTTGTACCGCCTGAGCCTGCTGCGCGACGGCAGCCGCAGGGTGCGGTTGCGGCGGCGGATCATCCGCCAGGTACGCGCCACCTGGTGAGCGGCGCCGGGGCCCGGCGCCGTGGGACAGAACGGGTACGGAGCGGGTCCCGCCGGTGCGGGGCCCGCTCCGCGCGCCCGTGTGCCTGTGCGCCGCCTCAGACCGAGGCGCGCGCCTTGCGGTAGAGCACCGCGCCGGCGAGCAGCGCACCCGCGCCCACCGGCAGCGCGAGGCCCAGCGGCAGGTCGCTGCCGGTCTCGGCGAGCTGCACGTCGGGCCGGGGCTGGGTGACGGTCTGGGTGCCCGGCCGGTTGACGTGCGAGGAGCCGCCGGGCGTCTCGTCGTCCGGGGTGGTCGGGGTGCCGGGTTCACCGGGGTTGCCCGGTTCACCGGGATTTCCGGGCTCGCCCGGCTCTCCCGGCGGGGTGGTGGGGTTTCCGCCGCCCCCGTTGGCGCAGTCGTTGCCCGTGGCCGGGTTGAGGACGCCGACGACATCGATCGTGTTGCCGCAGACGTTCACCGGGACGTCCACCGGCACCTGGACGTGGTTGCCGGAGCCGACGCCGGGCGAGTCGGTGGCGTGCCCGTCGGCGTGCGAGCCGCCGTGCTCCCCGGAGTCGCCGTGCTCCCCGGAGCCGCCGTACCCGCCGGACGCGTCGCCGCTCCCGTTGGCGCACGCGTTGCCCATCGCGGGGTTGAGGACGCCGACGACGTCGACCGTGTTGCCGCAGACGTTCACCGGCACGTGCACCGGCACCTGCACCGTGTTGCCGGACAGCACGCCGGGCGAGTGCGCACTGGAACCGTGCGCCCCCGAGTCGGCGTGGGCGGCACCGCCCGCCGCGGCGATCACGCCGGTGGCGGCCGCCATCGTCATCAGGCCCTTGCGGGTGACCTGTCGCATGTCGAAATCCCTGCCTTGCCCTAGTCCCGTAGTCCCGTGATCCCGTGGTGCCGGGAAATTCCGTCGTTCCCGACCTCGGCGCACCCTGGTTCTTCTCAGCCCCCGAAATCCGTCGGCCCCGGAGCGCATGGCGCGCGCTCCGGGGCCGACGGACCCGGTCCCTCGAAGGGCGAGGAGCGACGTCAGTCGTTGATGCAGACGTTGCCGAAGGCGGGGTTCAGCAGGCCGATCACGGAGATCGTGTTGCCGCAGACGTTCACCGGGACGTGCACGGGGGCCTGGACGACGTTGCCGGAAAGCACACCCGGGGAGTGCGCGGCGACACCCTGCGCACCGGAGTCGGCGGCGGCCATGCCCGCGCCCGCGAGAACCAGACCACCGGTGGCCGCCACGGTGGCGACGATCTTCTTGAGCATTGTTCCTCCTGGTTGAAAAGGCGATCCGAGGTTGCCGATCGCATTACCTGTAACGAGGAGGGAGTAATGAGGCTACGAGCTTATGAGCGCATTCACCCTTCCCGGGAGCCTCCCGCACGTGCGGGCGATTCCCGGTGAAGGGTGAAGTCTCGTTTCAGCGGGACGATTCAGGACGCGTCGATGAACCGGTCGAGCACCCGCACGCCGAACCGCAGGCCGTCCACCGGCACACGCTCGTCGACGCCGTGGAACATGCCGGCGAAGTCCAGCTCCGGCGGCAGCTTGAGGGGCGCGAAGCCGAAGCCCCGGATGCCGAGGTCGTCGAAGGACTTGGCGTCCGTGCCGCCGGAGAGCATGTACGGGATCGCCTTCGCGGCCGGGTCCTCCGCCACCAGCGCGGACTGCATCGCGTCCACGAGGGCTCCGTCGAAGGTGGTCTCGACGGCCTTGTCGGAGTGCACGTCCTCGCGCCGCACCCGCGGTCCCAGGATCCGGTCGAGGTCGGCCAGGAACTCCTCCTCGTGTCCGGGCAGGAAGCGCCCGTCGACGTGGGCGGTCGCCTCGCCCGGGATGACGTTGACCTTGTAACCGGCGCCGAGCTGCGTGGGGTTGGCGGTGTTGCTCAGGGTCGCGCCGATGAGCTTGGCGATGCCGCCGAGCCTGGCCAGGGTCCCCTCCATGTCCTCGGGGTCCAGCTCGGTGCCGAGGGCGTCGCCCAGTTCGTCGAGGAAGGCCCGGGTGGTCTTCGTGACGCGGACGGGGAACTTGTGCCGGCCCAGGCGCGCGACGGCCTCCGACAGCTCGGTGATGGCGTTGTCTCGGTGGATCATCGACCCGTGCCCGGCGGTGCCGGCCACGGTCAGCTTCATCCAGTGCATGCCCTTCTCGGCCGTCTGGATCAGATACAGCCGGCGCTGCTCGCTGACGGTGAAGGAGAAGCCGCCCACCTCGCTGATCGCCTCGGTGACGCCCTCGAAGAGGTGCGGGTGGTTGTCGACCAGGTACCGGGCGCCGTACGTGCCGCCGGCCTCCTCGTCGGCGAGGAACGCCAGGACGATGTCCCGGGGCGGTTTGCGCCCGCTGCGCATGCGGTCGCGGACGACCGCGAGGGTCATCGCGTCCATGTCCTTCATGTCGACCGCGCCGCGCCCCCACACGCACCCGTCGGCGACCTCGCCGGAGAAGGGGTGGTGGGTCCAGTCGTCCGCGTTGGCCGGGACGACGTCGGTGTGGCCGTGGATGAGCAGCGCGGGCCGGGACGGGTCCTCGCCCTCGATCCGGGCCACCGTGGAGGCGCGTCCCGGGTGGGACTCGAAGATCTGCGGCTCGAGGCCCACCTCGGCGAGCTTCTCGGCGACGTACTCGGCCGCCTTGCGCTCGCCGGGGCCCGAGTGGTCGCCGTAGTTGCTGGTGTCGATCCGGATCAGCTCGCGGCAGAGGTCGACGACCTCGTCCTCGCCGGTGACGCTCCTGGCCGTGCCCGACTCGCTCACGTGCTTCCTCCCGCTGTCACTGCTGGTGGTCCCCCTCATCCTCCCCCTCCGGACGTCCGGGCCCAAGACCGGTCCCGGCCCGGTCACACCCCGTTCACGCCGGGACGGGGTGTGACCGGGCACCCCCGAAAGCCTGGTAATGTTTACGTCGTCGCCACGGGGAACACCCCGAGCGGCAGACACCTTGTCCGGGTGGCGGAATGGCAGACGCGCTAGCTTGAGGTGCTAGTGCCCTTTATCGGGCGTGGGGGTTCAAGTCCCCCCTCGGACACCAGATGAGACCCCTGCCGAGCAGGGGTCTTCTTCTTTTCCGGGCTCCGCCCATGTTTCCGGGTCCCGGCCGCGGGCGGGCACAATGGCCGCCATGACCACGCGTTCCTGCCCCTGCGGGCTGCCCCAGACGTACGAGAAGTGCTGCGGCCGGTTCCACGCGGGGGCGGCGTCCGCGCCGAGCGCCGAGGCGCTGATGCGTTCGCGGTACAGCGCCTTCGTGAAGGGCGACGCGGGGTACCTGCTGCGGACGTGGCATCCGAGGACGCGGCCGGCGCGTCTCGACCTGGACCCGGGGACGCGGTGGACGGGGCTGGAGATCCTGGAGACCGCCGACGGCTCCGCCTTCCACACCACCGGCACGGTCACCTTCCGCGCCTCCTACCGCGGCGGCTCCCTGCACGAGCGGAGCCGCTTCGAGCGGGTCGACGGGGCCTGGGTGTACGTCGACGGGGAGTTCCTGAGCTGACGGGGAGCCCCTGGGCTAGGGCGCCAGGATGTCCAGCTCCTGGAGCGCTCCCACCGTGATCTCCCGGGTCAGCCGCTCGGCGAGCTCGGCGTCGCGCGCGCGGACCGCCTCCGCGACCCGGACGTGCAGGGTGACGGCGGCCGGGTCGGGGTCCTCGAACATCACGTCGTGGTGCGTGCGTCCGGCCAGGACCTCGGCGACGACGCCTCCGAGCCGGGCGAACATCTCGTTGCCGGACGCGGTCAGGATGACGCGGTGGAAGGCGATGTCGTGGAAGAGGTAGCCCTCCAGCTGGTGGCCGCGTGAGTTGGCCACCATGCCGAGCGCGCACTCGGTGAGTTCCGCGCACTGCTCCGCGGTGGCGTTCCGGGCCGCCAGTCCCGCCGCGACCGGTTCGACCGCCGACCGCAGCACGGTGAGCGAGCGCAGCTGGCGCGCGCGGTCGGTGCCGGCCAGGCGCCAGCGGATGACCTGCGGGTCGTAGACGTTCCACTCGCACTCGGGCAGGACGGTCACGCCGACGCGGCGGCGCGACTCGACCAGGTGCATGGACTCCAGTACGCGGACGGCCTCACGCATCACGGAGCGTGACACCTCGAAACGCTGCGCGAGCTCGTCCGTGCGCAGGACGCTGCCCGGCGGGTACTCGCCGGCGGTGATCGCGGGGCCGAGGGTTTCCAGTACGCGGCCGTGCAGCCCCCGGTCCGGTGTGCTCATGCACTCAGCGTACGGGCCGGGTCACGGGAAGAAAAAGTCAGACTTATATGTCACAGACTCTTGAATTAGTCGTACCTAATAGGTTTCAGTTGCGTCGACATCAGATGTCGACGAAGACAGCAGACAGCGAGAGTGCGATGCAGCGACTGCACACCCCCCACGTCGTCGTGGTCATGGGCGTAGCGGGGACCGGGAAGACCACCATCGGCCCCCTGCTCGCGGCCCGGCTCGGCGTTCCCTACGCCGAGGGCGACGACTTCCACCCGCCGGCCAACATCGCCAAGATGACGGCCGGGACCCCTCTCACCGACGAGGACCGCTGGCCCTGGCTGGACGCCATCGGCGACTGGGCCCACGGGCGGGCCGGGCTCGGAGGGGTGGTGAGCAGTTCGGCGCTGAAGCGGTCGTACCGCGACCGGCTGCGGGCAGCCGCTCCCGGGGTCGTCTTCGTCCACCTCACGGGCAGCCGCGAGCTGATCGCGGACCGGATGTCGCACCGTGAGGGGCACTTCATGCCGACGGCCCTGCTCGACTCCCAGTTCGCCACGCTCCAGCCGCTGGAGCCGGACGAGGCGGGGGTCGCGGTGGACGTCGCCGGCAGCCCCGAGGAGATCACCGAACGGGCGGTGCACGCCCTGCGGGACCTCACCGAGCCGGCCCGGTAGCCGGCGGTCCGCCCGCGGGCCGACCCCCTGACCTCTGCCGGGGTCGCGCGCCACCGACGGCGCGCGCCACCGGCTCCCCCCTCATCCGCATCACCGCAAGGGAATCACCGTGACCAGACTCAGCGTCGAGATGCTGGCAGCGGACACCGCCGAGCCCATCACCTCCGCCGGTCATGCCCAGCTGGGCATCGCCGTGCTGTTGGGCATCGCCGTCATCGTCCTGCTCATCACCAAGTTCAAGCTGCACGCCTTCCTGTCCCTGACCATCGGGACGCTGGCACTCGGCGCGTTCGCCGGGGCGCCGCTGGACAAGGTCATCTCCAGCTTCACCGCCGGACTCGGCTCGACGGTCGCGGGCGTCGGCGTCCTGATCGCGCTCGGCGCGATCCTCGGCAAGATGCTCGCCGACTCCGGCGGCGCCGACCAGGTCGTGGACACCATCCTCGCCAAGGCGAGCGTCCGGTCGATGCCCTGGGCGATGGTGCTGATCGCCTCCGTCGTCGGACTGCCGCTGTTCTTCGAGGTCGGCATCGTCCTGCTGATCCCGGTCGTCCTGATGGTGGCCAAGCGCGGCAACTACTCCCTGATGCGCATCGGCATCCCGGCGCTGGCCGGTCTGTCCGTGATGCACGGTCTGGTGCCGCCGCACCCCGGCCCGCTGGTCGCGATCGACGCGATCGGCGCCAACCTCGGTGTGACCCTGGCGCTCGGTGTCCTGATCGCGATCCCGACGGTGATCATCGCCGGCCCGGTGTTCTCGAAGTACGCGGCCCGCTGGGTGGACGTCCCCGCCCCCGACCGCATGATCCCGCAGCGTGCCTCCGAGTCGCTGGAGAAGCGTCCGAGCTTCGGCGCCACCCTCGCCACGATCATGCTGCCGGTCGTGCTGATGCTGGCCAAGGCGCTCGTCGACATCATCGTCGACGACCCCGACCAGCTGGTCCAGCGCGTCTTCGACGTGGTCGGCTCGCCGCTGATCGCCCTGCTGGCCGCCGTGCTCCTCGGCATCTTCACGCTGCTGCGGCCCGCCGGCTTCGCCAAGGACCGGGTCTCGGGCCTGGTGGAGAAGGGGCTCGCGCCCATCGCGGGCATCCTGCTGATCGTCGGCGCGGGCGGCGGTTTCAAGCAGACGCTGATCGACTCCGGCGTGGGCCAGATGATCCTGGAGATCTCCGAGGACTGGTCGATCCCGGCGCTGCTGCTGGCCTGGCTGATCGCGGTGGCGATCCGGCTGGCGACCGGTTCGGCGACCGTGGCGACCGTCTCGGCGGCCGGTCTGGTCGCGCCGCTCGCGGCCGACATGTCGACGACCCACGCGGCCCTGCTGGTCCTCGCGATCGGCGCCGGTTCGCTCTTCTTCAGCCATGTGAACGACGCCGGCTTCTGGCTGGTGAAGGAGTACTTCGGTCTCAACGTCGGCCAGACCGTCAAGACCTGGTCCATCATGGAGACGATCATCTCGGTGGTCGCGGGCGCTCTGGTCCTGCTGGTCTCCCTGGTCATCTAGCCGGTCGTCCGTGCGCAGGGCGGCGCGGCACCGGGTTCCGGCCCGGTGCCGCGCCGCCCTGCGCTGCTTGGATGGGCCTATGAGCGCTGACGAGATCCTCGACGTCGTCGACGAGGACGACCACGTGACCGGACAGGCCCGCAGGGCCGACGTCTACGCCCGGGGCCTGCGCCACCGCTGCGTGTTCGTGCGGGCCCGGGACGCGCGGGGCCGTCTCTTCGTCCACCGCCGCACACCGGCGAAGCTGATCTTCCCGTCCCTGTACGACATGTTCGTCGGCGGGGTCGTGGGGGCGGGCGAGTCCTACGACGACGCGGCGCTGCGGGAGGCGGAGGAGGAACTGGGGGTCGGCGGCCTGGCGCGGCCGGAGTTCCTCTTCAAGTTCCTCTACGACGACGGGGCCGGGCGGACGTGGTGGTCGGCGGTGTACGACGTGCGCTGCCCCGCACAGGTCGCCCCTCAGGCGGAGGAGGTGGCGTGGTGGGCGTTCCTCGAGGAGGCGGAGGTGGAGCGGCGGCTCGGTGAGTGGGAGTGGGTGCCGGACGGGCTGGCGGCGTACACGCGGCTGCGGGCCCGGCGGGGTGCGGACGGGTGACGCGGGTCCCGCGCCCGGCATCGCCCGATAGGGTCCCCGCGTGAGCGCTTTCGTACGGAGTCTGCGGTTCTGGTTCGCGCCCCAGGAGGTGCGGCGGGAGGGTTCGACGCCCGACTACCGGTTCTCGCTGGCGAACGAGCGCACCTTTCTGGCCTGGCTGCGGACCGCGCTCGCCCTGATCGGCGGCGGCTTCGCGGTGGACCAGTTCCTGCCCGGTCTGCGCTGGGGCTGGCGGGTGGGGCTCGCCCTCGCCCTGCTCGTCTCCGGCGTGCTGTGCTCCCTGCGTGCCGTGAACCACTGGGTGCGCTGCGAGCGGGCGATGCGCCGGGGCGAGGACCTCCCCGTCTCCCGTTTCCCGGCCCTGCTCGGTCTCGTCGTCGCGGTGGTCGCCGTCGCCATGGTCGTCGTGGTGCTCGTCGGGTGGGAGGGGTGAGCCCGGGCCGTGTCCCCGGAGCGTGATCCCGGGCTCCAGCCCGAGCGCACCCGTCTCGCCTGGCGCCGTACGACCCTGTCGGGCACCGTCGTCGCCGTCCTCGCCGTGAAGGCGGCGCTGCACGGCGGGGCGACGGCGTCCGCGGTCGTCGCCGCGGCGTTCTGCTGCCTCCTGTGGCTGGTCCTCCTGGTCCTGGCCCACCGCCGGATCGGTGTCCTCGCCTCGGCGGCCAGGCCCCCCGTCATCACCCCCGGGCGGGCCGTCGCGGCCGCCGTGTGCACGGCGGGGCTCGCGGTGTGCGGTGCGCTCCTCGTCCTGTGAGCCCGCAGGGGCGTGAGCCCGTGGGGGCCCCGTGGGCGTGGGCCGTGGACCTGTCGGTCCCGAGCCCTCCAGGCCTCGCCGGGCGGCCTCTCCGCCTACCGGTCCACCGTCACCACGATCTTCCCCCGCGTCCGCCCCTCCTCGTTGCGCCGGTGCGCGTCCGCCGCCCGTTCCAGCGGGTACGTCTCCGACACGTGCACGGACACCACGCCCTGCTCCGCCAGTTCGGTCAGGCGCAGCAGGTCCTCGGCGTCGGGGCGTACGAAGCAGTACCGTCCGCCGTGGTCGACGACGTCCGGGTCGGCGATCGACGCCAGCCGGCCCCCGCCGCCCAGCAGGTCCGCCGAGATCCTCAGCGTCTCGCCGCCCACGGTGTCGAACGCCGCGTCCACCCCCTCGGGCGCCAGCCCCCGCACCCGCTCGGCCAGCCCTTCCCCGTACGACACCGGCTCCCCGCCGAGCTCGCGGACGTAGTCGTGGTTGCGCTCGCTCGCCGTGCCGATGACCCGTGCCCCGAGGTACCGGCCCAGCTGGACGGCGATCGAGCCGACCCCGCCGGCGGCGGCGTGCACGAGGACGGTCTCGCCCCGCTTCACCCCCAGGGTCTTCGTCAGGACCTGGTAGGCGGTCAGCCCGGTCAGCGGCAGTCCGGCGGCCTCCTCGTGGGTCAGGTTGCGGGGTTTGCGCGCGAGGGTGCGTACGGGCGCGGCGACGTACTCGGCGAAGGTCCCCCGGGAGAGGAAGTCCTCACGGACGTAGCCGATCACCTCGTCCCCGGCCGCGAACTCCGTGACGGCCACGCCGGGCCGCACGACGACCCCGGAGACGTCCCATCCCGGGACCACCGGGAACACGGGCTCGATGAGCGTGTCGAGATGCCCCTCGCGGCACTTCCAGTCCACGGGGTTGACGGCGGCCGCCCGCACCTTCACCAGCACGGAGTCGGGGCCCACCCGCGGATCGCGGACCTCCCCGTACTCCAGTACCTCGGGGCCGCCGTACCGTGCGTAGCTGATCGCCTTCATGGCTTCGACCCTCCGGGGTACTCGCGCACCACGCAAGCCGAATGTCCCTGTATGCACCGTCGAGGTGAGTGCCATGACCACCCTCCACCGGGAACACACCGTCCACGAGCACGTCCACGGTCCGGACTGCGGACACGACCGGGTGCCGCACGGCGACCACGTCGACTACGCGCACGACGGGCACCTGCACCGCGAGCACGGCGGCCACTGGGACGAGTGCGAGCCCTCGGGGCACACCGCGCACGAGAGCCACACCCACCGGCACGGCGAGAACTGCGGGCACGCGCGCGTGACCCACGGCGACCACGTCGACTACCTGCACGACGGCCACCGGCACGCCGCGCACGACGGCCACTGGGACGACCACTGACCGACCGGGCACCGGCCGCCCCGCGGCTCCCCGCGCCGCCGCGCCGGGGAGCTGTTGGACGTCGTGGCCCCGGTCACGTTCCGCACGCCCACTGGACTCCATACCGACCGGTCGGCATCATGACTCGGGTACTGTTCACCTGCCCGAGGAGCGCCGATGAGCCCCGACCACCCGCCCGGACTCGATCTCGACCGGCTGCGCGGCCTGCTCGACCGGGAACGGCCCGGACTGGTGACCGGCCCGCTCACCGGCCGTCTGATCGAGGGCGGACGGTCGAATCTCACGTACGCGGTCTCGGACGGCACCGCACACTGGGTCGTACGACGGCCCCCGCTGGGTCACGTCCTGGCCACCGCGCACGACATGAGGCGCGAGCACCGCGTCATCAGCGCGCTGCACCCGACGGACGTCCCGGTGCCGCGTCCCGTCCTGCTGTGCGAGGACGACGAGGTGCTGGGCGCGCCCTTCTACGTCATGGAGTTCGTCGAGGGCACCCCGTACCGCACCGACGCGCAGCTCGCGCCGCTCGGCCCCGAGCGCACCCGGGCGGCCGTGCTGAACCTGGTCGACACGCTGGTCGAACTGCACGCGGTGGACCCCGCCGGGGTGGGCCTCGCGGACTTCGGCCGGCCCGAGGGCTTCCTGGAGCGGCAGCTGCGCCGCTGGGCCAAGCAGCTGGACGCCTCCCGCAGCCGTGACCTGGCCGGCATCGACGAGCTGCACGCCACGCTCGGCCGGGAGCTGCCCCGCTCCCCCTCCCCCACGGTCGTGCACGGCGACTACCGCCTCGACAACGTCCTGATCGGCGGGGAGGACGACGAGATCCGGGCGGTCCTCGACTGGGAGATGTCCACGCTCGGCGACCCGCTCACCGACCTCGGCCTGCTGGTGATGTACAGCAGCCCGCTCGACATGCCCGACTCCCCCGTCTCCACCACGGCCCGGGCCCCCGGACACCCCGCCCCCGCCGAGCTGATCGAACGGTACGCCGCGCGTTCGGGGCGCGACGTGTCCGCCGTCGCCTGGTACACGGCGTTCGCCTGGTTCAAGCTCGCCGTGATCCTGGAGGGCATCCACTACCGCTACACGCTGGGGCAGACGGTCGGCCGCGGCTTCGACCGCATCGGCGATCTCGTCCCCGTCTTCATCGAGCACGGCCTGACCACCCTCCAGAAGGGCTGACCCGCCATGGACTTCGCGTTCGACGCACGCACCGAGGAACTCCGCGCCAGGCTGCTCGCCTTCATGGACGAGTACGTGTACCCGGCCGAGCAGGTCGCCCACGAGCAGCGCGCCCGGCTGGCCTCCCCCTGGGACACGCCGCAGGTCGTCGAGGACCTCAAGGCCGAGGCCCGCCGCCAGGGCCTGTGGAACCTCTTCCTGCCCGACGCCGAGCACGGCGCCGGCCTCACCAACCTCCAGTACGCGCCGCTCGCCGAGATCACCGGCCGCAGCCCGCAGCTGGCGCCCACCGCGACGAACTGCGCGGCGCCCGACACCGGGAACATGGAGGTGCTGGCCCAGTTCGGCGACGAGGCGCAGAAGAAGCAGTGGCTGGAGCCGCTGCTCGCCGGGGAGATCCGCTCGGCGTTCGCGATGACCGAGCCGGACGTGGCCTCCTCGGACGCCACGAACATCACCACGCGCATCGAGCGGGACGGCGACGAGTACGTCATCACGGGTCGCAAGTGGTACATCTCCGGGGCGATGAACCCGGACTGCAGGATCTTCATCGTGATGGGCAAGACGGACCCGGACGGCGCGGACATCCGCCGCCAGCAGTCCATGGTGCTGGTCCCGCGCGACACCCCCGGGGTGACCGTGAACCGGGCGATGCAGGTCTTCGGCTACGAGGACCACTACCACGGCGGCCACGCCGAGGTGACCTTCGACCACGCGCGCGTGCCGGTGACGAACCTGATCGGCGAGGAGGGCGGCGGCTTCGCCATCGCCCAGGCCCGCCTGGGTCCGGGCCGCATCCACCACTGCATGCGGCTGATCGGCATGGCGGAGCGGGCGATCGAGCTGATGTGCCGCCGCGCGGTCTCCCGCGAGGCCTTCGGCAAGACGCTGGCCCGGCAGGGCGTCGTGCAGAACTGGATCGCGGACGCGCGGGTCACCGTCGAGCAGCTGCGGCTGCTGGTGCTGAAGACGGCCTGGCTGATGGACACCGTCGGCAACCGGGGTGCCCACACCGAGATCCAGGCGATCAAGATCGCCACTCCGCGCGCGGTGGTCGGCATCCTCGACCGGGCGATCCAGCTGCACGGCGCGGGCGGCGTGAGCCAGGACTTCCCGCTGGCCGAGCTGTACGCCGGTGCCCGCACGCTGATGCTCGCCGATGGCCCGGACGAGGTGCACCAGCGCTCGCTGGCGCGCCGGGAGATCAAGAAGTACCTGTGAGCGAGAAGCACCTGTGAGTAAGAAGCACCGGTGACCGAGGCGTACCGGTGAACGGAACGGCGCCCCCGGAAGAGGGGGCGCCGTTTCACGGGCGCAGTGCCCGCAGGAGCAGGTCGGCCAGGTGGTCGGCCACTTCCTGCGGGGTGAGGGGGCCGTCGGGGCGGTACCACGTCGACAGGTGGTGCACGGAGCCGAAGTGGTAGTCCACGACGAGGTCGGCCGGGACCTCCTCGGTGAAGACACCGGTCCGCTGACCCTCCTCGATGAGCGCGCGGAAGCGTTCGTGGTAGCGCCGGCGTTCGGCGCGCACCTGCTTGTTCTTCTCCGGGCTCAGATGGTGCATGGACCGGAAGAAGATCGACGCGTCGTCGAGGTTGTCGATGGTGGTGACGACCACGTCGGCCGCCGCGTCGCGCACCCGCTTCTCGACCGGCTCGCCGGAGCCCGCGAAGGCGTCCAGGCGTTCCTGCTGGAGGCGGAGCACGCGGGCGTACACCTCGTGCAGGAGGTCGTCCTTGGAGCCGAAGTAGTGGTAGAGCGCTCCCTTGGTGACGCCGGCCGCCTCCACGATCTCCTGCACCGAGGTGCGGTCGTAGCCCTGCTCCGCGAAGAGCCGGGTGGCGGCGGCCAGGAGCCGCTGCGGCACCGGAGTGCCGTCCCCGTCCGTGGTCCTGGGCACTGCCGTCACCTGCCTTTCCGTTTTCTCACTGTCCGTCGTGGTGCGTGCGGGAACGCGGTTCCCGACGGAGGATCTTGCCATCCGCCGTCCGCGGCCGGCCGGTCAGGACCCCCGCCCGGCGCGGGCGGGCGATCCGGTCACCGGGCCGTCGTCTCCTCCCACTGCCGCTGGAGGCGGTTCATGCCGCGCAGCCAGCGGTCGGGCTCGGCGGCCCGCGCCCGGTAGTACTCGGCGACCTCGGGGTGCGGGAGGATCAGGAAGCGGTCCTCCTCGATGCCCTTGAAGAGGGCGTCGGCGACGTCCTCGGGCGCTATCGCGGTCGGCGCGAGCACCAGCTCGCCCGCGCTGCCGGCGGCGGTGAGCATGTCGGTGCGCACGCCCTGGGGGCAGATGGCGTGCACCTTGACGCCGCGGTGGCGGTAGGTGAGGGACAGCCACTCGGCGAAGGCGTAGGCGCCGTGCTTGGTGACGCTGTAGGGGGCGGCGCCGATCATGGTGAGCAGTCCGGCCGCCGAGACGGTGGAGACGAAGCGGCCGCCGCCGCGCTCCAGCCAGTCGGGGATCAGCTCGTGGGCCGCACGGACGTGGGCCATGACGTTGACGTCCCAGGCGAGCGCCCAGACGGTCTCGTCGGCCGCCTCCGAACCGCCGGAGGCGACCCCCGCGTTGGCGCAGTAGATGTCGACGGTCCCGCCCAGCGCGTCGCGCGCGTCGGCGACGACGGCGGAGGCGTCCCCGGGGAGGGCGATGCCGCCGATCTCGTCGGCGACGGCCTGCGCGCGGCCGGCGTCCAGGTCGTTGACGACCACCCGGGCGCCCTCCGCGGCGAAGCGGCGGGCCAGCGCGGCGCCGATGCCGCCTCCCGCTCCGGTGACGACGACTGAGGCATCCTGCACGGCTTCCACCATCGGTCTCCTTCGGCACGGCCGGGGCACCCCGTGCGGGGCTCCGCTGCTGCGCCAGACTAACCAGTCGGTATGTGCGGCGGAAGGGGCGGACCGCGGTCCGCCTCGTTCCGCGCGGACCGGGGCGCGGGTTAGCGTGCGTGCACATGACACCCGCCGCGCTCACGGAGGTCACCGCATGCCACTGTCCAGACGGTCCCTGCTCACCACCACGGCCGCGGTCGCGGCCACCACCACGGTCACCACCGCCGGCACCGCCCAGGCGGCCCCCGCGGGCGGCGGCCGCCGCCTCCGTACCGGTTTCGAACGGCTGGCCGACGACGGCTACGCCCTGCTCGAGGGCGAACGGATCGGCGTCGTCACCAACCCCACCGGCATCACCCGGGACGCGCGCCACATCGTCGACGTCATGCACGCCGACGACCGGGTGAACCTGACGGCGGTCTTCGGCCCCGAGCACGGCTTCCGGGGCACGGCGCAGGCCGGCGGCTCCGAGGGCCGCCACGACGACCCGGCGACCGGCCTGCCGGTCTACGACACGTACCTGAAGAGCGGGCAGCCGCTCGCGGACGTCTTCACGGCGTCGGGCGTGGACACCGTCGTCTTCGACATCCAGGACGTCGGCGCGCGCTTCTACACCTACATCTGGACGCTGTACGACTGCATGGAGGCGGCACGGCTCGCGGGCAAGCGGCTGGTGGTGCTGGACCGGCCGAACCCGGTGACCGGGCGGGCGGCGCTCGGACCGGTCCTGCACAAGGAGTTCGCCACGTTCGTCGGGCGGCAGCCGATCGCGCAGGCGCACGGCATGACGGTCGCCGAACTGGCGCTGCTGTTCAACGGCGAGTTCCTGGCCTCGCCGGTGCCGCTGGAGACGGTCCGCATGACGGGCTGGAAGCGGTCGGAGTTCTACGACGCCTCCGGGCTGCCCTGGGTGCCGCCGAGCCCGAACATGCCGACGCCCGAGACCGCTCTGGTCTACTCGGGCACCTGCCTGTTCGAGGGCACCAACCTGTCGGAGGGTCGCGGCACGACCCGCCCGTTCGAACTGCTCGGCGCGGAGGGGATCGACGGGCGCTGGGCCGCCGCCGCCAACGGACTCGGCCTGCCCGGCGTGCGGTTCAGGGAGGCGTACTTCGCGCCCGTCTTCTCCAAGTTCCAGGGGCGGACGGTCGGGGGTGTGCAGGTCCACGTGCACGACCGGGCCGCCTTCGACCCGGTGCGCACCGGGATCGCGCTGCTGGTGACCGCCCGGCGCAGCTGGAGCGGCTTCGCCTGGCGGCCGGACCACTGGATCGACAAGCTCACCGGCTCCACGCGGGTCCGCACGATGATCGACGCGGGCGCGGACACCGACGAGGTGGTGGAGGGCTGGGAGAGCGAACTGGCGGCGTTCCGCAGGACGCGCCGCGAGTACCTCCTCTACCGCTGACGCATCCGAGGACGGTCACTTCGGCGGCCACCCCCGTAATGCCCCCTCCGTCCCGGCGGCGTGCTCCGGGCACGGCGGTGACGGAGGAACGGCGTCGAGGACGCATACGGTTGCGTTCTCCAGGAACCCGGTGAAGCCGCGGGGAGTTCACAGTCCGACGAGGACGTCGCGCGAAGGCGCCGTGACAGGGCGGGCCGGACGGCACCGCCGGCGTCCCCGCGCCGGAAGGTGAGGTCGCGTCACTTTCCGGGGCGGGCGCGGAGCGGGAGCGATGCCGTGCTGTTCCGGTGCGGCCGGCTTCCGGGAGGCGTCGGAGATCGGATGGAGCCGAATCGTGTGTCGATACGTCTATTCGGCGACGTCGGTACGACGACTCGGCAGGACGACGCCGAAGTGACCGAAGTGCGGATGCAGGTGTGACGGAGGTGCAAGGGCGATGGCCGGTTTCCGGAGTCTGGCGAGACAGGTCCGCGATCCACGGTGCGATCTGGCGCTGCGGCGCTATTCGCTGCGCAAGTGCCTTGAGCGGTTCGCCCCTTACGGGCACAGGGCGACCTGGGACCATCTGTGCTCGCGGGCCGGATTCGGGCTCGAGGACCGCTCCCCCGACCCGGCGCGGCTCGTGTCCGCCCTGGAGGAGCTGGAGGAGGCGCGCGCGGTGTGGCTGGCCTACGAGGCGGAGTTCGCCGAGCGGCGCAGGAAGGAGAAGCACGACGGGCTGCGCAGGCCGGGCAGCGTGGACGACTGGCACCGGATGACCTGGGGCGGTTTCGGGGTCGCCTGGTGCGACGACCCCCGGGTCCATCCGGACGGGCCGCTCGCGGAGGTGCTGCGCCGGCTGATCTCGGCGCTGGAGCGCGAACCGGGGACGGTGTGCCCGGTGTGCGACGGGAGCCGGCTGGTCTGGAGGTACGGCCTGGACCACGAGCCGTCGGCGGGCCCGGTCTGCTCGGACTGCGGGATCCTCGTCCCGCGCCCGGTGCTGACTCCCGAAGCCCTGGCGGAGGCCCGGCGTGAGCGGCTGCTGACGCCGGCGTAGCGGTCCCGGGGGCGCGCCGCGTGCTGCCGCGCCCCCGAGGGCCCGTGCCGGGCCGCGGGCCGGCGGAGCCTCCCGGCGGCGCCCTCGCCGGGCGTGGGCGCCGGAGCCCTCAGCCGCCGTGCACGGTGCCGGAGGCGGGCGCCGCGCATCCGCCGGACGGCGGCGTCGCCCGGGTCCCCCGTTCCACCAGCAGGCGGGAGCCCGTGCCGCTCTCGCCGAAGACGTCGTCGGGGTTGGACAGGACGCAGGTCTCCAGGGACAGGCAGCCGCAGCCGATGCAGTCGGTGAGGTGGTCGCGCAGCCGGTTCAGCTGCTTGATCCGCTCGTCCAGTTCGGAGCGCCAGGCCTCGGAGAGCCTGGCCCAGTCCTCCTCGGTGGGCGTGCGCTCCTCCGGCAGCTCGGCGAGCGCCTCGCGGATGGTGGCGAGCGGGATGCCGACGCGCTGCGCGGCCCGTACGAAGGCGACCCGGCGCAGGGTGTCGCGGCTGAAGCGGCGTTGGTTGCCCGAGGTGCGGCGGCTGGTGATCAGGCCCTTGGACTCGTAGAAGTGCAGGGCGGAGACGGCGGCGCCGCTGCGTGCGGCGAGCTGGCCGACGGTGAGCTCATGGATCTTCTCGGGAATCTGAGGCACTCCCCGGACCCTACCGACTCCGTTCCCCGCCGGTCCCGTGCCCCCGTCGGTCCCGCGCCCCGCCGGTCCCGCGCCCCGCTGATCGCGTTCCCCCTCGGCCCCGCCGCCCGCCCGGTCCGTTGACACGGACTCCGGCGCCCACCATGCTAAGCAGTTGCTTAGCAATTTCGACGCGGGAGGCCGGACATGGCAGAGCCGAGGATCTTCGCATCCGCCGACGACGTGAAGGCGGCGGTGGGCGAGCAGCTGGGGTACACCGACTGGCTGGAGGTCGACCAGAAGCGGATCGACCTGTTCGCGGAGGCGACCGGCGACCACCAGTGGATCCACGTGGACCCCGAGAAGGCCGCCGCGGGCCCGTTCGGCACCACCATCGCGCACGGCTACCTGACCCTGTCGCTGCTCCCGCTCTTCGGGCCGCAGCTGATCCGGGTCGAGGGCGTGCGGATGGGCGTCAACTACGGCACCAACAAGGTCCGTTTCCCCTCCCCCGTCCCGGTCGGCTCGCGGCTGCGCGCCACGGCGACGATCACCGGGGTGGAGGACGTCGCGGGAGGGATCCAGGTGACGGTCGCCTTCACCGTGGAGCGCGAGGGCGGTGACAAGCCGGTGTGCGTCGCCGAGTCCGTCTCGCGCTACTACCTGTGAGCCGTCACCGCCCCTGAGCGGCGCCGGGGTCCTCGGCCCGCACCATCCGCAGCACGAGGTCGGCGTAGAGCGCGCCGACCTCGTCGGGCGTGCGGGGGCCGTTCACGTTGAACCAGCGGGCCACGTCGATGCAGAGGGAGAGCACGGCGAGCGTCGTGCCCTGCACGTCCGCCACCTCGAACTCGCCCGAGGCCACGCCGTCCTCGATGATGCCGCGCACCTCGGCGTCCACCTGGCGGCGCAGCGCGACGATCTCGGCGCGGGCGTCCGGCCCGAGCGCGTCCAGTTCGTACTGCACGACCCGCGCGGTGGTGCGCCGGCCAGCGTGCCAGCGCACGAAGGAGCTGACGGCGTCGGCGAGCCGTTCCGCGGCGCTGCCCTCGCCCTCGGCCGCCGCGCGCAGGATGGAGAGCGCCCGGTCGTGGCCGATCCGGCTGATGCGGTGGAGCAGCTCTTCCTTGGTCTTGTAGTGGATGTAGAGCGCGGCCGGGCTCATTCCGGCCCGGCCGGCGATGTCGCGGGTGGTGGTCGCGTGGTACCCGCGCTCGGCGAAGGCCTCCACGGCGGCGACCAGCAGTCGCCGGGCCGCGTCAGGCGTGACCTCTCCCCACGGCTCGGTGTCGCCGCCCGCCGTCTCGGCCGCCGTACTCATCGCGTGTTCGCCCCTCTCGGTGACAGGAGCTTCCACCATACCGCCGAAGCTGAGCGAGCGCTTAGGGGCGCCCGGGAGTCACGTCATCCCAGCTTGTCGAAGGGGTCGTGCTCGGCGAGGAGCTTCTCCAGCCGGGCCTGGTCGACGCGGCTGACGAGCTGCCCGGCCTCCTGCCGGTCCCGGATGATCTTGGCCAGCGTGAAGGCGGAGGTGACGAGGTACAGGACGGCGATGGCGAGGAAGGCGCGCACCCACGCGTCGGCCTGGAGCTTGTAGATGCCGATGGCGGTGGCGACCATGGCGACGGTGAACGACGCGACGGCCTGCCCGTAGAAGGCGGCGGTGCTCTGCTGCTTGACCGGTGTGTCACTCATGGGGACCAGCGTCGGCGGATGCGGCCCGGACCACATCCGCCGACGTACTCAGTACGGGCACTCAGTACGGGTACTCAGTACGGGCACTCGACCGGGGCGCTCGGCCCGGATCTCCGGTGCGGGCGCTCGGCCCGGGGGTTCAGAAGGCCGAGACGCCCGTCAGCGCGCGTCCGATGACCAGCTTCTGGATCTGGCTGGTGCCCTCGTAGAGGGTCATCACGCGGGCGTCGCGCAGCAGCTTGCCGGCCGGGTACTCGTCGATGTAGCCGTAGCCGCCGAAGACCTGGAGGGCGTTGTTGGCGGCACGCACGGCGGCCTCCGAGGCGAACAGCTTGGCCTTGGAGGACTCGACGGCGAAGGGCTGCCCGCGGTCGATCAGGTCGGCGACGCGCCAGGTCAGCAGCCGGGCCGCGTCCACGTCGAGGGCGATGTCGCTGATCAGCTCCTGCACCAGCTGGTGGTGGGCGATGGTCCTCCCGAACTGCTCGCGCTCCCCCGCGTACTTCACGGCCGCGTCCAGGGCGGCCTGGGCGATGCCGACACAGCCGGCCGCGACCGACATCCGGCCCTTGGCCAGCGCCGACATGGCGACCGAGAAGCCCTTGCCCTCGGGGGCCAGCATCGCGGAGGCGGGGACGCGGACGTCCTGAAGGACCAGTTCGGCGGTGGCCTGGCCGCGCAGACCGAGCTTGCCGTGGACGGTGCGGCGGGTCAGCCCGGGGGTGTCGGTGGGCACCAGGAAGGCGGAGACGCCCTTGTGACCGGGGGCGCCGGTGGAGCGGGCGAAGAGCAGGACGACGTCGGCCCAGGTGCCGTTGGTGATGAACATCTTGGTGCCGTTGATCACGTAGTCGTCGCCGTCGCGCACCGCGCGGGTGGTGAGGTTCCCGGCGTCCGACCCGGTGCCGGGCTCGGTCAGGCCGAAGCAGCCGACGTACTCGCCGGAGGTCAGCCCGGGCAGCCAGCGGCGCTTCTGCTCCTCGTTCCCCCAGGCGGCGATGGTCTTGGCGACCAGGCCGAGGGAGACGGAGACGATGCCGCGCACGGAGCTGTCGCCGCGGCCCAGTTCCTCCGTCACCAGGCAGTACGCGAGGTGGTCGCCGCCCGAGCCGCCGTACTCCTCGTCGATCGTGAGCCCGAGGAAGCCGACCTCGCCGAGCTTCCCGACGAGGACGCGGTCCACCTCCTCGGCGCGGTCCCAGGCGACGACGTGGGGGGCGATCTCGCGCTCCACGAAGTCCCGGGCGAGCTGCCGTACGGCGGTCTGCTCCTCGCTGAGTTCCAGGTTCATGACGGGTCACCCCACAGAAGACGGATCCGGGCAGACGTCTCTTGAAAGCCGGACATTTAAATTAGCACTGCTAGTTTATGGTCGCAGCCCTACTATGTGCGCCATGGCCCGACCGCGCAAGCCCCTGCTCAGCACCGACCGCATCGTCGAGACGGCCCGCGCGCTGGTGGACGCGGAGGGTCTCGCGGCCGTCTCCACGCGCCGGCTCGCGGCGGAGCTGGGGGTCAGCGGGCCCTCGCTCTACAACCACTTCCGCACCAAGGACGAGATCCTGGAGGCGGTCGCCGACTCGGTGAGCGCGCAGGTCGACCTGTCGATGTTCGAGGACGGCCGGGACTGGCGGACCGCGCTGCACGACTGGGCCGTCTCCTACCGGGCGGCGCTGCGCGACCACCCCAACATCGTGCCGGTGCTGGCCCACGGGCCCGGCCGCCGACCGGCCGCGCTGCGCCTCGCGGACGCCGTCTACGGCGCGATGGTCGACGCGGGCTGGCCGCCGGCGCAGGCCACCTCCATCGGCGCGCTGATGCGGTACTTCGTCATGGGCTCCGCGCTCGGCTCCTTCGCCCGGGGCTTCCCCGACGACGCCGGCGCCTACGACCCCGCCGACTACCCCCACCTCGGCAAGGCGCACCTGCTGGCCGAGCAGCAGGAGAAGATCGACGAGCGGGCCTTCGAGACCGGGCTGAGGGCGCTGCTGGACGGACTGGCCCTGCAGTACGAGCAGGTGGCGCGGCGGCCGTGAGGACACTTCGGCGCCCGCCGAAACGTCCGTGCCGCAGGCTGGTCCCATGACCGACAGGGACGGTGGGGCGCCCGGGCTCGCGCGGCTGGCCGGGCTGATCGCCGACGAGACCAGGGCGGCCTGCCTGCTCGCGCTGCTCGACGGGCGGGCGTGGACCGCCGGCGAGCTGGCCCGGCACGCGGGCGTCGCCGCCTCCACGCTGAGCGAGCACCTGGGCAAGCTCGTCGCGGGCGGGCTGCTCGCCGAGGAACGGCAGGGGCGGCACCGGTACGTGCGGCTCGCCGACGAGCGGGTCGCGCACCTGGTGGAGGACCTGGCCGCGCAGGTGGCGCCCGGGGCACGGCGTCCGCGCACGCTGCGGGCGGCGAGCGCCGGGTCGGCGATGGCCCGCGGGCGCACCTGCTACGACCATCTCGCCGGGCGGCTCGGCATCACCGTCACCGACGCGCTGACCGGGCGCGGGCTGCTGCGCCAGGACACCGGCTTCGCCCTCACGGACGCGGGGCTCGACTGGTTCGCCGCCGCCGGGATCGCCCTGCGGCCCGGTGGCCGCCGCCCGCTGGCCCGGGCCTGCCTGGACTGGACCGAGCGCCGCCCCCACCTCGCGGGCGTCGCGGGCGCGGCGCTGTGCCGGCACGCCCTGGAGGCGGGCTGGTGCGTGCGCATCGGCTCGGAGCGGGCGGTGAAGGTGACGCCGGCGGGCGAGGAAGCGCTGTCCGGGCTGCTGGGCATCGATCCGGTGGCGCTGCGCTGAGCCGCGGCCGTTCCGCGCCGGCGCACGAGGGGGCCGGCGCTCCTGCTTCCGTTCCCGCTCCCGTTCCCGCTCCCGCCGGGCTCGGCGTGGTGCGCCCGGCGGCTCGGCGGGGGCGGCGGTCCGGCGGGGGCGGGTGCGGGAACGGGGAGCGCGCGGCGCGGTTCCGGGGCGGACGGGCCCGGAACCGCGCCGTGGGGACGCGAGCCGGTGTCAGAAGACCACCAGGGCCCGGCCGCCCTTGCCGGCGAGCATGTTCTCGAAGGCGGCCGGGATGCCGTCCAGGGCGATCCGCTCGGTCACCAGGGCGCCGAGGTCCAGGCGGCCGGCGCGGACGTGTCCGGCCAGGACCGGGAGGTCGCGGGCGGGGTCGGCGTTGCCGTAGACGCAGCCGGACAGAGTGCGGCCCCAGTGGAAGATCTCCAGGGCGTTGAAGGTGACCTGCTGGTCCTTGCCGCCGATGCCGACGACGGTGGTGCGTCCGCCGCGCCGGGTGGATTCCCAGGCGGTGCGGATGGTGACGGCCCGGCCGACGCACTCGACGGCGACGTCCACGCCCTGCTTGCCGGTGAGGGCGCGGATCTCGCGGGCGGTGGTGTCGGAGGCGATCAGGTAGTCGGTGGCGCCGGCGGCGCGGGCCAGCTTCTCCTTCTCGGGGGAGACGTCGACGGCGACGATCTTCGAGGCGCCCGCGATGCGGGCCGCCTGGAGGGTGGCGAGGCCCACTCCCCCGGCGCCGAACACGGCGACCGTCTCGCCCTCGCGGACCTTCGCCGCGTGGTGGACGGCGCCGTACCCGGTGAGGACGGCACAGCCGAGCAGGGCGGCGTCGGTGAGCGGGATGCCGTCCGGGCAGGGCAGGACGCAGGACGCGGACACGACCGTCTCCTCGGCGAACGCGGCGACGTTCAGGCCGGGGTGCAGGCCGGTGCCGTCGTCGGCGCGGCGGGCGTGGAGATTCGCGGCGCCGGACAGGGCGTTCGCGCACAGCCAGACCTCGCCGAGCGAGCAGGGGTGGCAGGCGCCGCAGGACGGGGCCCAGTTGAGGACGACGCCGTCACCGGGCGCGACGTGGGTGACGCCCCCGCCGACGGCGACGACCGTGCCGGCGCCCTCGTGGCCGAGGACGGCGGGCAGCGGCACCCGCATGGTGCCGTCGGACAGGGACAGGTCGGAGTGGCAGACCCCGGCGGCGGCGAGCCTCACCCGGACCTGGCCGGGGCCGGGCTCGGGCAGCTCGATCCCGGTGATCTCCAGCGGGGCGCCTGTGGCGGGTACGACAGCGGCGCGGACGGCATCACGGACAGCCATGGCGTGGGCAACTCCCCTGGTCTAGAACTGGAGGGACTTGGTCTGGAGGTACTCGACGAGGCCGTGCAGGCCGAGTTCGCGGCCGACACCGGACTGCTTGTAGCCGCCGAAGGGCGCCAGCGGGTTGAAGCGGCCGCCGTTGATGTCGACCTGGCCGGTGTCCATGCGGCGGGCGAAGGCGACCGCCTCGGCCTCGTCGCCGGCCCAGACGGCACCGGCGAGGCCGTAGACCGTGCCGTTGGCGATCCGCAGGGCGTCCTCCTCGTCCTCGTAGCGCATGACGCACAGGACCGGCCCGAAGATCTCCTCCTGGGCGATCGTCATGTCCTCGGTGACGTCGGCGAAGACGGTCGGGCTGACGAAGTAGCCCTGTTCGCGCGGGGCTTCGGGGCCGCCGGCGACCAGGCGGGCGCCCTCGGCGACGCCCTTCTCGATGTAACCGCGCACCCGCTCCTGCTGCCTGGCGTTGACGAGCGGGCCGATCCGGTCGCCGTACTTGGCGGCGGCCTCGGCGGCGAGCGCCACGGCCTCGTCGTACCGGTCGCGGTGGACCAGCATGCGGGTCCAGGCGCTGCACGTCTGGCCGGAGTTGGACATGACGTTGGCGACGCCGACGTTGACGGCCCTGGCCAGGTCGGCGCTCGGGAGGATGACGTTGGCGGACTTGCCGCCGAGTTCGAGGGCGACCTTCTTGACGGCGGCGCCGGCGATCGCGCCGATGCGGCGGCCGACGGCGGTGGAGCCGGTGAAGGAGACCAGGTCGACGCCGGGGTGCTCGGCCAGGGCCTGGCCGGCTACCGGGCCGAGGCCGGTGACCAGGTTGAAGACGCCCGCCGGGACGCCGGCCTCGTGCACCGCCCCGGCGAAGAGCCGGGCGGTGAGCGGGGTGTCCTCGGCGGGCTTCAGCACGATCGTGCAGCCGGCCGCGAGCGCCGGGGCGACCTTGGCGACGATCTGGTGGAGCGGGTAGTTCCAGGGCGTGATGGCACCGACCACGCCGACCGGCTCGTGGTGGACGACGGAGTTGCCGGTCTTCTCCTCGAAGGCGTACGTCGCCGCCAGTTCGGCGTAGGAGCCCGCGACGGCGATCGGGGCGGCGGCGTGCACGGCCTGCGAGAACTTCAGCGGCGAGCCCAGTTCGGCGGTGACGGTCTCGGCGATCTCGTCCTTGCGGGCCACCAGCACGTCCCGCAGGGCGGCCAGCCGGGCGGCGCGCTCGGCGGGCGGGGTGGCGGCCCAGCCCGGCAGGGCGGCGCGGGCGGCCCGTACCGCCGCGTCGACGTCCAGGGCGGTGCCGGCGGGGACCGTGCCGATCACCCGCTCGTCGGCCGGGTTCACGACGTCGATCGTGTCCCGGCCGTCGGCGGGCCGCCAGGCCCCGTCGATGTACATGCCGTCATGTGCCTTCATCGCGTTCCCTCCGGGCGGGCGTCGTCGTCCGGCCCCAAACTAGCGCCGATAGTTTTACGGCACCAGGGGCGACCGCCATGGTGGCGCGGTTCCCCGTCCCGCGGGGGCGGATACCGACGGGATCATCCGTCCAGGTCCGCCGGCGCGCCGGTGAGGGCGGGCGGCGGGCCGGGAAGCGCTCCGGGCGGAGCACACCGAAAGGCGCGGCCCCGGGGCGCCGACGGCGGGGCCGGGCGCGGTGTGTTCCCCGGACCGCCGCTGCACGGGCCGGTCCTACGATGAGCGCATGAGACGACGTTCAGTCGGACACTGGCTCCAGCTCGTGGGCATCGGCCACGGGATCATCGGCGCGGTGACCTACCGCGACGTGTTCACCGGTATGGCGCGCGAAGGCCTCGTCGGCTCCGTGCCGGACCGGGGCGACCGGGCCGCCGCCTTCTGGTTCACGGTCGCCTCGCCCGCCCTGTGGATGGGCGGGCGGCTGCTGCGCTCCGCGGAGGAGCGGCAGGACCTCCCGGCCCAGCGCGTCGCGGGCGTCGTGCTGACCGTGGTCGGGGTGACGGGCGCCGTGGCGATGCCGAAGAGCGGTTTCCCCGTCCTCGCGGGGATCGGCGGCGTGCTGCTGCGCAGGTCGCTGCGCGGTGTTCCCGGCGCGGACCGCCGGCCGTCCGCGTCGGCGTCCTGACCCGGGCGCACGCCCGGACGACGCCCCGGGGCCGGCATCGGCCCGTGACGCGCCGCCGGTCCCCCGTGGCGAGAGGTCAGCCCTTGTGGCGCGAAGACGGGCCTCGTGGTGCGAAGACGGCCTTCGCGGCGTGGCGTCATCTTCCGTGACGCGGCGTCAGTTCCCGTTGTGCGGCGTGTCCTCGCGGCGTCCGCGGCCCTGTCGCGCCGTACGACGTGCCGGCCGGGCCGGGGCGGGGCCGTCGGCGGACCCGCGGCCGGGTGCCGGCCCGGACGGGGAGCGCAGGGCGACGCCCGAGGAGAGCAGGAGCAGGGCGCCCAGCATCACGAAGGGCGCGGCCACCCCGGCGGCTCCGGCGATCAGGCCGGCGGCGGCGGGGGCGGCGACCTGGCCGAGGCGGTTGCCGGTCAGGCGCAGGGCGAGGGCGGTGGAGCGGGCCTCGTCGGGGGCCGCCTGGACGACGGTCGTCATGGACAGCGGCTGGCCGACGCCCAGGCAGAAGCCGAGGACGACGAGCATCACGCCCAGCGCCCACACCGGCACCGGCAGCGCGACGCCGGCGCACAGCACGGCCGCCAGCAGACAGGTGACCGTGAGCAGGACGGTGCGGCCGAGCAGGCGCAGCAGGGGCGTCAGCACCAGCCGGCAGGCGATGGTGGCCGCGGCTCGGAGGCTGAGCAGGATGCCGATCACGGCCGGGGAGATGCCCCGGTGTTCGCCGACCACCGGCAGGTAGGCGGTGAGGATGTCGGTCGCGGACAGCACCGACAGGCTGATGAGGATGCCCGCGGGCACTCCCCGGGACCGCAGGATGCCGAGCACGGGGACGCGTTCGCCCCGCCCGGTGCGGAGTTCCGGCGCGGCCGGGTGCTCGATGCGCCACAGGGACGTGAACGCGACCGCCGCGCCCGCGCCCGCGACGACCAGGGCGAGGGCGCTGGTGCCCGCCATGTCCCGGCCGCCGATCAGGGCGCCCGCCGCGACGGGGCCGATCAGCTGGCCGAGCGAGGCGCCGATGGTGAAGTGGCCGAAGTTGCGGTCCTGTTCGTGCGGCGCGGACTGGCGGGCGACCAGCGACTGGGCGCCGATGACGAAGCAGAGGTGGCCGAGGCCCATGACGCCGCTCCACAGCGCCATCGCCCACAGCGACCCGGCGACGCCGCTCAGCGCGCAGCCGCCGGCGATCAGGACGACGCCGGCGGGCAGCAGCGGGGCGCAGCGGCCGTGGTCGGTACGGCGGCCCAGCGGTACGGCGGCGAACAGCGGCAGCAGCGCGTACACGCCGGCGATGACGCCGACCGCCCGCTCGTCGGCGCCCAGCGCGAGGGCCCGGTAGGAGACGGCGGGCCGGGCCATCGACACCGCCCCCTGCGCGAAACCGAAGGCGATGACGAGGCGGAGCAGCCAGCCGCGGTTCCCACCGGGCCCCATGGTCGTGTCCTTCCCGGGGTGAGGACCCGGCTCCCGCACGGCGGGGCCGGGCCGATGATCAGATGATGCCGAACAGAATGCCCGCCGCGAGGATCACGAGGCTGGTCAGGGCCGCCCACTTCACGACGAACCGGGTGTGGTCGCCGAACTCGACCCTGGCCATGCCGACCAGGACGTAGACGGCGGGGACGAGCGGGCTGGACATGTGCAGCGGCTGGCCGACGATCGAGGCGCGGGCGATCTCCAGCGTCGACACGCCGTGCGCCTGACCGGCCTCGGCGAGCACCGGCAGGACGCCGAAGTAGAAGCCGTCGTTCGACATGAAGTAGGTCAGCGGCAGGCTGAGCAGGCCGGTGACCAGGCCCATCTGCGGGCCCATGCCGTCGGGGATGGTGTCCACCAGCCAGTTGGCCATGTGGTCGACCATGCCGGTGCCGGTGAGGACTCCGGTGAAGACGGCGGCGGCGAAGACCATGCCGGAGACGTTGAGGACGTTGTCGGCGTGGGCCGCGATGCGGGCCTTCTGGTCGGGGATGTGCGGGAAGTTGACGGTGAGGGCGAGCGCGGCGCCGATCAGGAACAGCACCGGGATCGGCAGCAGCTCCATGATCATGGCGGTGAGCAGGGCGACCGTGAGCAGCGCGTTGAACCAGTACAGCTTGGGGCGCAGGGTGGCGCGGTGCGGGTCGAGGCCCTGGAAGCCGTCGTCCGCCGCGTCGTCCTCGGCGGCCGGGCCGCCGGAGCCCGCGGCCGGGGCGGACGCCCCGCCGGACACGGCGCCGGTGCCGGAAGCCTTGCCTGCACCGGCGGCCTTGCCCGTGCCGGCCGCCGCGCCGGCGCCGACCAGCACCGTCTCGGACTCGTCCGGCCGCGTCAGCACCTCGTCCAGCGTCAGGGTGCCCACCCGCCGGCGCTCGCGCAGCCCGAGGACGTAGGACAGGACGATGACAGCGGCCAGGCCGACGGCCAGCGCCGGGATCATGGGCACGAAGATGTCGGTGGCGTCGACCTTCAGCGCGGTGGCGGCGCGGGCGGTGGGACCGCCCCAGGGCAGGGTGTTCATCACGCCGTTGGCCATCGCGGCGACACCGGTCATCACGACCAGGCTCATCTTCAGCCGCTTGTACAGCGGGTACATCGCCGAGACCGTGATCATGAAGGTCGTGGAGCCGTCGCCGTCCAGGGAGACGATCGCGGCCAGCAGCGCCGTACCGACGACGATGCGCATCGGGTCGGCCTTGCAGAACCTCAGGATCGCCCGGACGATCGGGTCGAACAGCCCGACGTCGATCATCACACCGAAGTAGACGATCGCGAACATGAGCATCGCCGCGGTGGGGGCGAGGCTGGACACGCCGTCGATGACGTAGTCGCCGAGATGGGCGCCCTTGCCGACGAACACGCAGAACAGCGCGGGGATCAGCACGAGCGCCGCGATCGGCGACATCTTCTTCATCATGATCAGGACCAGGAAGGTCGCGATCATGGCGAAGCCGAGGATGGTCAGCATCTGTGAGTACCTAACGTTCGCCCTTGAACATCCCACCGGGGCAGGCGGTGCGAGCGACGTTAGGCGGCGTGAAGCCGCGTTAACAAGACGTTGACATGCGAGCAATAAGCGCAAAACTCCAGGTCACAGCTTTGCCCGGTGCAGAGCCGGGTCGGCGGCCGGCCGGCGCCGGGTCACTGACCGGCAGCCGGGGCGAGTTCGACGGGCACGCCGTTGAGGACCGCGTTGCCCGAGAGCGGGTCCAGCAGGCTGCCGTCGAGGAGCTGGTTGACGTTGACGCCGGGGTCGGCCGCGGCGTGTCCGAGGCGGGTGCCGGGGCGGTCGTGGCCCCAGCCGTGCGGGAGGCTGACCACGCCCGGCCGGACGGTGTCGGTGACCTCGGCGGGGGCGGTCACCTCTCCTGCGGCGCCCTTGACGCGCACCGGTTCCCCGTCCCGCACGCCGAGCCGGGCGGCGTCGTCGGGGTGGAGCTGCAGGGTGCAGCGGTTGGTGCCGCCGGTGAGGGTGGGGACGTTGTGCATCCAGCTGTTGTTGGACCGCAGGTGGCGGCGGCCGACCAGGACGAACCCGTCGGGGCGCTCGGCCAGGGAGCGCCTCAGGCGCGGCAGGTCGGCGGCGATCGGCGCGGGCAGCAGCTCCACCTTGCCGCTGCGGGTCTTCAGCGGCTGCGGCAGTCGTGGGCGCAGCGGGCCGAGGTCGATGCCGTGCGGATGGGCGAGCAGCCGCTCGAGCGACAGTCCGCCGGGGCGGGCGCCGAAGCCGTCGCCGTAGGGGCCGAGGCGGAGCATCATGTCCAGGCGCCGTTCGGGGCCGTCGACGCCGGTGAGGCGGGCGGCGAGATCGTGCGGGTCGCGTCCGTGCACGGGTGAGTGCGGGTCCCGTACAGCCTTGCCGAGGGTCTGCCCGATGACCGCGGCGTCGACGGCGGCCGGGTCGGTGCCGTGGGCGCCGGTGGCGGCGAGGACCAGGCGGGCCAGGATCTCGGTCTCGGCCATGCGGCCGGGTTCGAGGGGGACGGCGGGCCGGGTGTAGCGGACCTGGTTGCGCACGGCGAGGGCGTTGAGGGCGAAGTCGTGGTGGGGGCTCTGGGCCGGCGGGGGCGGCGGCAGGACGACGTGGGCGTGGCGCGAGGTCTCGTTCAGGTACGGGTCGACGCTCACCATGAAGGCGAGCGAGTCCAGTGCCCTGTCGAGCCGGTCGCCGTCGGGCGCGGACAGTACGGGGTTGGCGGCGATCGTGATCAGGGCGCGGATCGGCTCGCCCTCGTCGGTGGGGGTGTCGATCTCCTCGGCGAGGGCGGACAGCGGCAGCTCGCCCTTCGCCTCGGGGTGCCGGCTCACCCGGGAGTGCCAGCGGCCGAGCGCGAAGCCGCGGCCGGGACCGGCGGGGCGCGGGGTCCGGCCGGTGGCGGCCTGCGGGAAGAGGGCGCCGCCGGGCCGGTCGAGGTTGCCGGTGAGGACGTTGAGGACGTCCACGAGCCAGCTGGCGAGGGTGCCGTGCGGGACGGTGCAGCTGCCGATGCGGCCGTAGACGGCGGCGGTGGGGGCGGCGGCGAGTTCGCGGGCGAGGGCGCGGATCGTGGCGGCGCCGACGTCGCAGGCGGCGGCGACGGAATCCGGGGTGAAGTCCCGTACGGCCTGGGCGAGTTCCTCGACGCCCTCGACGTGCGGGGCGAGGTCGCCGAGGTCGGTGAGGCCCTCCTCGAACAGCACGTGGGTCATCGCGGCGAGGAGCAGGGCGTCCGTGCCGGGGCGGATCGCCACGTGCCGGTCGGCGAGCTTCGCGGTGCGGGTGCGGCGCGGGTCGATCACGGTGAGGGTGCCGCCGCGGGCCCTGAGGGCCTTCAGACGGCCGGGGAAGTCGGGCGCCGTGCACAGACTGCCGTTGGACTCCAGCGGGTTGGCGCCGATGAGGAGCAGGTGACCGGTGCGGTCGAGGTCGGGCACGGGGATGGCGTGCGCGTCGCCGAAGAGCAGCCCGCTGGAGACGTGCTTGGGCATCTGGTCGAGCGTGGAGGCGGTGAAGAGGCTGCGGGTGCCGAGCGCGCCGAGCAGGACGGGTGGGTAGAGGGCGCCGGCCACGGTGTGCACGTTGGGATTGCCGAGGACGACGCCGGCGGCGTGCGGTCCGTGCCGTTCGACGACGGGGCGGATGCCCGCGGCGACCGCGTCGAAGGCCTCCTCCCAGCCGGCCTCGCGCAGTTCGCCGCCTCGGCGCACGAGGGGTGCGCGCAGCCGGTCGGGGTCGGAGTCGAGGGCGCCGAAGGAGGCGCCCTTGGGGCAGACGAACCCGCGGCTGAAGACGTCGTCGCGGTCGCCGCGGGCGGCGGTGACCCTGGTGCCGTCGACGGTCAGGGTCAGGCCGCAGGTGGCCTCGCACAGGGGGCAGATACGCAGGGCGGTGCGGGGCACGGTTCCTCCTGGAGGGCGGCGGTGTCGCACGGACGCGGAAGCTCGCCGCGAGCATACCGACCGGTACGCATGTCGGGGAGGGGTCCGGGAAGCCGGGGCGTGGAGCCGGCCGGCGGCCGCCCCCGCGAGGCGACCGCCCAGGGGCCGTCGAGGAGCAGGACGTACCGGCGTCAGTCGAGCACCCGTCCCAGATACGCCGCCAGCAGTTCCCGGGCCTCCTCGACGATCGCGGCGTCGCCGTCGGGTGCCATCCGGAAGGCGAGCTGGACGAGGGCGTCGGCGGTCTCCACGGCGACCAGGAAGACCCGGCGCAGCTCCTCGTCGGGGCGGCGGCCGAGGTGGCCGGAGAGCAGCTCGGTGATCCGGTCCGCGACGCGGTGGTTGGGTTCGGCGTGGAGTCCGCCGACCGGTATCTGGTTGCCGAAGTCGACGAGGGAGAAACCGGGCGCGGTCCGTTTCATCGCCAGGTACTCGTCGAGCATGGCGTCGAGCGCGGCGCGCCAGCCCCCGCCCTCCGCCTTCGACAGCCGCTCGGTCACACGCCCGACGTAGCGCTCGAGGTTGCGCTGGGCCAGCGCGTCGGCCATCTGCCGCTTGTTGCCGAAGAAGCGGTACACGGAGCCGATCGGCACACCGGCGCGCTGGGCCACCGCCCGGGTGCTCAGGGCCTCGTAGCCGACCTCGTCGAGGAGTTCGGCGCAGGCGTCGAGGATCCTGGCCAGCCTTTCGGCACTGCGCCGCTGCACGGGGGCACGGCGGAGCGGGGTCGCGTGGGGCACGTGCCACATGATGCCCCTTCGGCGGCGCCGCGGGAACGGCGGCCCCGCCAAGGCCCGTACGCCCTCTTGCGCCCGGGAAACCGCAATCCTACGGTGTTCCATAGGAATCAGCCGGTGAGGGAGCGATCCATGAGCGGGGACGCGCGGAAGACCGCGGAGGGCCTGACGTATCTGTCCGGCTTCGGCAACGAACACAGTTCGCAGGCCGTTCCGGGCGCGCTGCCCGAGGGACGGAACTCGCCGCAGCGGGCACCCCTCGGGCTGTACGCGGAGCAGCTCAGCGGTACGGCGTTCACCGAGCCGAGGGCGCACAACCGGCGCTCGTGGCTGTATCGCATCCGCCCCTCGGCCGCGCACCCGGCGTTCAGCCGGACGGGCAACGGCGCGATCCGCACCGCGCCCTTCACCCAGTGCGTGCCGGACCCGAACCGGCTGCGCTGGAACCCGCTGCCCGAGCCCGGTGCCGGGACGGACTTCCTGGCGGGCCTGTGGACCCTCGGCGGCAACGGCGACGTCACCCAGCGCGCCGGCATGGCCGTGCACCTGTACCACGCCAACGCCTCCATGGAGCGCGTCTTCAGCGACGCCGACGGCGAACTGCTGATCGTCCCGGAGCGCGGCGGGCTGCTGCTGCGCACGGAGTTCGGGCTGCTGCACGCCGAGCCGGGCCACGTGGCGCTGATCCCGCGCGGGGTCCGCTTCCGCGTGGAGCTGCTCGACGCCGACGCCCGCGGCTACGTCTGCGAGAACTACGGCGCCCCCTTCCGCCTCCCCGACCTCGGCCCGATCGGCGCCAACGGTCTCGCCAACGCCCGCGACTTCCTCGCGCCGGTCGCCGCGTACGAGGACGTGGAGGGGCCGGTGGAGGTGGTCAACAAGTTCTGCGGCAACCTCTGGTCGGCCGTCTACGACCACTCCCCGCTCGACGTGGTCGCCTGGCACGGCAACCACGTGCCGTACGTCTACGACCTGCGCCGCTTCAACGTCATCGGCACCATCTCGTACGACCACCCCGACCCGTCGGTCTTCACGGTGCTCACCTCCCCCTCCGACACCCCGGGCCTCGCGGGCGTCGACTTCGTGGTGTTCGCGCCGCGCTGGCTGGTGGGCGAGGACACCTTCCGGCCGCCGTACTTCCACCGGAACGTGATGAGCGAGTACATGGGCCTGATCGAGGGCGCCTACGACGCGAAGGCGGAGGGCTTCGTGCCGGGCGGCGGCTCGCTGCACAACATGATGTCGGCGCACGGCCCGGACCGGGAGACCTTCGACCGGGCGAGCACCGCCGAGCTGAGGCCGCAGAAGATCGACGACGGGCTGGCGTTCATGTTCGAGACCCGGTGGCCGGTGAGCCTCACCCCGCAGGCGGCCCGCGCCGAGCACCTGCAGCGGGACTACGACGACGTCTGGCGGGGCATGGAGCGCCACTTCCGCCCCTTGCCCTGAGGTTTCCCCTACCGGTACGGATGGCCCGTGACCTCCTTCGCCCCGGACTCCATCGTCCTGAACCGCAAGCTGCCGCTCTGGTACCAGGTGTCGCAGTCGCTGCGTGCCTCGATACTCGGCCGCTCGCCCCGGGACCCGCTGCGCCTGCCCACGGAGGAGCAGCTGGCCGGCCACTACGGGGTGAGCGTGCTGACCATGCGGCAGGCGCTCAAGGAGCTGGAGGACGAGGGGCTGATCAGCCGTCACCGACGGCGGGGCACCTTCATCGAGCCGGACGCGCGGCAGGGCGCGCCGGTGCGGCTGCTGGGCTCGGTGGACGCCATCGTGGCCCAGCAGTCCGGCATGCGGGCCGAGCTGCTGGACCACGGCACCGCTCCCGTCCCGCCCTCGCTGGCCGAGCACTTCCCTGGCCTGGCGAGGACGGCGACGTACCACCGGCTGCGCCGCGACGAGAAGACCGGCGAGCCCACCAACCACGCCCGCAACTGGGTCCGTCCCGAACTGGCCGCCCGTATCGACCCCGGCGATCTCGCGCGGTGGCCGATGACCAAGGTGCTGCGGGACGTGGTGGGCATGGACATCGGCCGGATCACGGACACCGTGGAGGCCCGGCTCGCGGACCCGGAGACGGCGCGGCTGCTCGAGGTGCCGCTGCTCAGCCCGATCCTGCACTACACGGGCATCACCTACGACACCGGCGGGCGGGTGCTGGACGTGGCCGTCATCCACTACCGGGGGGACCGTTTCTCCTTCACGGTCACCCTGGACGCCACCTGAGGCGGTGGCGTCCCGTCGTACGATGCCGGGCGTGACGCACGACGACGCTCCGTCGCCGGCGGACCTCATGCCGTGGTCCGTCGCCCCGCCGCGGCTGGGCCGGGGGTGGCCGACGGCCCCCGACGCGGCGTGTCTGAAGGCCCGTTGGGACGCTCTGATGAAGGCGGAGGGGCCCGACCGCGAGGCCCTGTTCGAGCCGACCCGCGCGCGCACGCCGTACACGGCGGTCGGCCGGCTGCCGGGCACAACGGCCGGCACGGAGAGGCTGGCGCGCGCCTCGGGGCCGTGTCCGGAGCCGGTCCGCGTGCTGCGCGCCCCCTTCGACGAGCAATGGCTGATACCCGACCACCGGCTGATCGACGCGGCCCGCCCCGAGCTGTGGCGGGTGGCGGGAGAGGGCCAGGTCTTCGTGACGGAGGTCTCCGACGCCGCCGGCCCCCTGCTGCTGGCGACCTCGTTCCTCCCCCTGTTCGGTCCGCGCCGCGTCCGGCCGCTCCACCGGCGCCCCGACGGGAGCGAACCGAACCTGGCCCCCGGACTGCTGGACCACCTGGCCGCCCGGCTCGGCCTGCGTCCCGGGCCGCTGGACGTGCTGGCGTGGTGCGTGGCGGCCGTGCGCCCCGGTCCCGTGGTGCCGCTCACCGCCGACCCCGCGCTGTGGGAGCACGGTGTCGCGCTGGGCCGCCGCGCGCTGTGGCTGATGCGGCGCGACGGCGAACGCCCCCGGCTGCCGGGCGGCCGCCGTCCCTACGTCCGCGCCCCGCTGCCGGCCCGCCCGCTGACCCTGCGCTACGACCGGGACGAGGAGACGCTGCACCTCGACGAGGGCCGCATCTCCCCCGTGCCGTCCGGTGCCTGGGACTTCGAGGTGGGCGGGGAGCGGGTGCTGGAGCGGTGGTTCGCGGCCCGCGCCGCCGGGGGCGAGCCGGGCACGCTGACGGCGATCCGCCCGCCCGGCTGGCCGCAGGCCTGGACCTCCCAGCTGCTGGAGCTGATCACGGTCCTCGCCCTGCTCGCCGAAGTGCGCCCGCGCTGCGCGGAGTTGGCGGTGCCGGGCCCGGACCCGGTCACGGCTTCGGAGCTGCGCGCCGCGGGCGTACTGCCGGTCCCCGCGGCGGCACGCCGCCCCGCCTCGGTCCTGGACGCCCGCGAGGAGGGCCCGGAGGGCCAGCTGGCACTGCTGTAGAGGGGGGCGGCTGGCACTGCCGCAGGAGACCCGGCGGCCTGTCCGGACCCGTTCGGCACCCGTTCCGGCGTCCGCTCGCACACGGCCTCCGGGCCGATCGGACCGGCATCCCGGCGAAGGAGGCGGCGAGCCGCGGACAGGCGCCGCTCACGAGCTGCCGGGGCGGCTGCGTACGGTCGCCGAACGGAAACCGATCAGTGCGGTGACCACGGCGCTGCGCGACCTGCTCGGCAACGCTCCTGTGCCGGAAGGGGGCGCGTGGCCGGTGGCGCGTCCCGTCGCCGGGTCGCCGGCCCGGCGAGCGGCGCCGCTCGCCGTACGCCGGTACGCGCGCGAGGAGCGCTGAGGGGGCCGGGAACGCCCGTGCCGTCGTCGCGCGGGGAGCGCTGAACGGCCGGGGCGGGCCCGCGCCGCCGTCGGGCGGGGGGACGGCGGGGCGGGGACGTACCCGCGCCGGGGGTCACACCGGGGCGCCGCCGCGTGCCGTGGGGATGACGGCCGAGGGGGCGGCGCCGCGCCGGGACGGTGTGACCGCCGTGGCGCGGGCCTCAGTTGCCGCCGAAGAGCGAGCGGCGCAGTCGGCGCAGCGGCGCGAACAGCGAGACCCCGCGGACCCGCGCGCCCCTGCTGCTGCGCTTGTGCGCGGGCTCACGCGCGGTCAGCTCGCGCATCAGTGACGTCGCCTCCAGCGTCTCCCGCTGCGGGAGGGCAGGCCCTCCCAGCACCGCGAGATGGCGGTCGAGGCGCGAACTGGTCGCACTGCTCCCGCAGGTGATCGCGGGCACCCTTGCCCTGGTGCGCACTGTTATCTGTTCCATGTCACTCCCCACCCGTACGAGTCCACCCGGCCCGGGCAGGGTAACCCTATCGCCCCGGTACGGCAGCCGTGTATCGCGGTCGCAGGATTCACCTTCCCCGTAAGGGTGTTGACGATCACTCTCCGAATACAGAAGATTCCAGGGCGAGTTGGACAAACGGTCTGCCGGTCGGCCGGGAAGGGGGAGGCCCCAGCGGGCGGGGCCTCCCCCTTCCGGCTCTTCCCGTTCCCCTCCCTTCCCCGGTCAGGCCGCTTCCGGCCGGGCCGCCACCGGTCAGGCGGCGCCGTCGAGGACCGGCAGGTAGCCGCCGGACTGGCCGGCCGCGGTCGGGTGGTAGGACTCGCCGATGTTGAGCCAGTTCACGCTGTGCAGCCAGGAACTGCCGGAGCAGATCTCGTGTCCGGTGAAGCGGCCGCGCACGTCGCCGAAGGTGAAGCCGTGGTCGGCGGCGCGCTTGGCGATGGTGGTGTTGAGCAGGTCGGAGGCGTCGTTGATCGCCTTCCGCTTGGCCTCGGAGAGGCCGACGCAGGAGGTGCCGAGCTTGTAGAAGCGCGGGTAGCCGATGACGACGACGCGGGCGTTCGGGGCCTTGGCGCGGATGGCCGAGTAGACGCTGTCGAGCCTGCCGGGCAGGGTCGATTCGACGTACGCCCGCGCGGTGGCGATCCGCGCGAGGCAGGAGCTGTCGGACTGGAGCACACAGGTCGTCATGACGTCGGCGAAGCCGGCGTCGTTGCCGCCGACGCTGATCGAGACGAGGCCGGTGGCGGAGCCGAGCGGACCGAGCTGCCCGGCGAGGACATCACTCGTACGAGCGCCGGAGCAGGCGGTGAAGTCGAACGTCGAGGGTGAGTGGGCGGCCGCCCACAGGTACGGGTGGGCCTTCGTGCTGCGCTTGCAGTCACCGCTGGAGCCGATGTAGCTGCCGGCGCCGACCCCGGAGGAGTAGGAGTCGCCGAGCGCCACGTAGCCGCCGGCGGCCGCGGCCGGGGACGCCTGGGCGCTCGCGGCCCCGGTGAGGGCGGCACCGGCGGCGAGGAGGACGGAAGTCAGGAAACCGACAAACCGGGAACGTCTCATGGAGCCTCCTGTAGCAGGAACTCTGCCTCGACCGTGGTAGCAGCTACGCGTGTCGACAGGAAGTGTGCATGCCAAGGAATGGCTGAAGGGCGCTCAGAACCGGACGAAAGCCGGTGAGAACACCAGTGCCGTCTTGACGCTCTCCGGCGGGCTGCGCCACATTGAGGCCCGGCATCTTGGGCTTCGGGGGGCAAAGCGGAACGGCCCGGGGACCCGCACCGTGTGCAAGTGGCCCTTCACGAAGAACGGATGACGGCAAAACAACAAAAACGTGAGGCCTCGTTCCAGGTCTTGCCATAGAGGTTCAATCGTCAATATCGTCATACATCTCCCGCATCGGTGCGTCGGCAAGCGGCTCAGGGGAGGGCTCGAGGCCGCGGCGGACCGGGACGGGACGCGCGGTAGGGGGGTGCCGTGCTCGGTGACCGCACCGGTCTCCGGGCCGTGCCGCGCGGTCGGCTGCCGTTTCTCTTGCCGGCGTCGACAGGCTTCGCCAGCTCACCTGGCACGCAACGGGGGTCCATTCCGTCGCGCCGTGGGTGAGAACCCCCCTTTCGAACCGGAGACAGAGCCGGACCGCCCCTGGGGCGGGCGGTCCGCCGGACGAGAGGGATCAGACTCATGAGCTCAGTTCTGCAGCCGGCGGCGACGGACAGCGGTCCGACACCCGCCGGGAAGTACCGGCCCGTCTCCTCGCACCTGGCCATCGCGCCGCCGGTGAGCGTGGTCATCCCCGCGATGAACGAGGCGGAGAACCTTCCCTACGTCTTCAAGACGCTGCCCGACTGGATACACGAGGTCGTCCTCGTGGACGGCAACTCCACCGACGACACCGTCCGGGTCGCCCGGGAGCTGTGGCCGGACGTCAAGATCGTCGAGCAGCGCGGCAAGGGCAAGGGCGACGCGCTGATCACCGGCTTCGCGGCGTGCACCGGGGACATCATCGTGATGGTCGACGCCGACGGCTCGGCCGACGGCCAGGAGATCGTCTCCTACGTCTCCGCCCTCGTCTCGGGCGCCGACTTCGCCAAGGGCTCCCGCTTCGCCAACGGCGGTGGCACCGACGACATGACCTTCGTCCGCAGACTCGGCAACGCCGCCCTGTGCGCGGTCGTCAACCGGAAGTTCGGCGCCCGCTACACCGACCTGTGCTACGGCTACAACGCCTTCTGGCGGCACTGCCTGGACAAGATCGACCTCGACTGCACCGGCTTCGAGGTCGAGACCCTGATGAACATCCGGGTCGTCAAGGCCGGCCTGAAGGTGCAGGAGATCCCCAGCCACGAGTACCTGCGCATCCACGGCGTCAGCAACCTGCGCGCCGTGCGGGACGGGCTGCGGGTGCTCAGAGTCATCCTCCGGGAGCGCTCCAACCGCCGTGCGCTGCGCGGCCGTACGCACTCGCCGACGCTCGTGTCGGCCGGCCCGGCGCGGGGGAAGGCGTCTTGAGCACTGCCGTCCCCTCCCCCACGGTCTCCGTGGTGATCTGCGTCTACACCGAGGACCGCTGGGAGGACATCCTCGCGGCGGTCTCCTCGGTGCGGGCGCAGTCCCACCCGGCCCTGGAGACGCTGCTGGTCGTCGACCACAACGAGGCGCTCCGGGAGCGGCTGCTGAAGGAGTACAAGGAGGCCCCGGAGGTGCGGGTGCTCGCCAACGCGGGCCCCCGCGGGCTGTCCGCCGGCCGCAACACCGGCATCGCCGCCTCGCGCGGCGAGGTCGTCGCCTTCCTCGACGACGACGCCGTGGCCGAACGCGACTGGCTGCGGCACTTCGCCGAGGCGTACGCCGACCCGGCGGTCATGGCCGTCGGCGGGCGCACCGAGCCCGTCTGGGCGTCGGGGCGCCGGCCCGTCTGGTTCCCGGAGGAGTTCGACTGGGTGGTGGGCTGCACGTACCGCGGTCTGCCGTCCGGCCGGGCCCGGGTGCGCAACGTGCTCGGCGGCAACGCCTCCTTCCGGCGCGAGGCGTTCGACGCGGCGGGCGGTTTCGCCACCGGCATCGGACGCGACGGCGACAAGCGCCCGCTGGGCTGCGAGGAGACGGAGCTGTGCATCCGGCTCACCCGCGCCCGGCCCGACGCGGTGCTGCTGCTCGACGACCGGGCGGTGATCCACCACCGGGTGCCGAAGGCCCGCGAGCACTTCGCCTACTTCCGCTCCCGCACCTGGGCCGAGGGCCTGTCCAAGGCCCTGGTGGCCCGCAGCGTCGGCGCCGGCAAGGGCCTGGAGTCCGAACGCCGGTACGCGACCCGGGTGCTGCCGGCCGGGGTGGTACGCGGGCTGCGCGACGCCGTGCTGGCCCGCCCGGGCGGCGCGGGCCGGGCGGGCGCGATCGTCGCCGGGGTGCTCACGACGGCGGGCGGCTACGTGGTGGGCAGCGTACGGGCGCGGCGCGGCGGCGCGACGTTCTCGGTGCCGCCCGTCGAGGGGGCGCGCGCGGGCGGGGGGATCCACGAGGCCGAAGGTCCCCACGGATCCGGAGGAGCCCGCACGGACAAGGACATCCTCGGAGCCGAAAGGGGCGCGCATGGGTGAGAAGCCCCTCGCGGACGACGCGCGCGTCCCGATCCTCATGTACCACGCGGTGGCGCAGGACCCGGACGAGGCCACCCGCGCCCTGTCCGTGACCCCGCGGGCCTTCGCCGGACAGATGGCGGCGATCGCCGACCGGGGCCTCACCCCGGTCGGCACCGCGGAACTGGCCGCCGCCTGGCGCACCGGCCGCCCCCTGCCGGAGCGGCCCGTCCTGATCACCTTCGACGACGGTTACGAGGGCGTGCACCGGCACGCCCTGCCCGCCCTCGCCGAGCACGGCTTCCCCGCCACGCTGTTCGTGACGACCGGCTGGCTGCGCGGCCCCTACGACACGGGGGGCGCGCTGGACACCATGCTCGACTGGGACCAGGTCCGCGAACTGGCGGCCGCCGGCGTGGAGATCGGCGGCCACAGCCACACGCATCCGCAGCTCGACCAGCTCGGCGAGGAGCGGCTGCGGTGGGAGCTGATCCACTGCAGGGAGATCCTCTGCGACCAACTGGGCGCCGAGCCGGTCTCGTTCGCCTACCCGTACGGCTACTCGGACCGCCGGGTGCGGCGGGCGGTGCGCGAGACGGGGTACGCCCAGGCGCTCGCCGTCGGCAACGGCCTGGCACGCCGGCGGCAGGGTCCGTACGCCCTGCGGCGGGTGACCGTGCGCCGCAGTACGGGGCCCGGGGAGTTCGCCCGGCTGCTCGAGGGGCGGTCCGTCGCCCGCACCTTCGCCCGGGACCGCGCCCTCACCAAGGGGTACGCCGTGCTCCGCGGGACACGCCGGGTGCGGGGGCGGGCGCTGGGCCGGTCGCGGGGGGCCGGTACCTGAACCACGGGCGCCGGGGCACCGACCGTGTGCCGTACCGGCCGCACGGTCCGGTACGGCGCACGGCCAGTGCGTCGCGTGCCCCCGGTACGCCGCGTCCGCCCTGTGCGCCGGGGGACCGGGTGCGCACGGCGTCCGCGTATCCGGACCCGGTGGCCCGCCCGTGGCCCCGCGGCCGCCCCGGGCTCCGCCGGGGCGGCGCTCACCCCCCGTAAGCCGCCCGCAGGGCATCGCGCACGGCGTCCAGCGCATCGGACTCCGCCTGCCCGAGCCTCCGGGCCCGCTCGGCGTAGACCTGCGCGGCGGCCGCCAGCTCCCGCTCCGCCGCGGAGCCCGCGGCGGCGACGAACGTGCCGTTGCGGCCCCGCGTCTCGATCACGCCGTCCGCCTCCAGGGCCCGGTACGCCTTGGCGACGGTGTTGGCGGCGAGCCCCAGGGACTCGGCCAGTCCGCGCACCGTCGGCAGCCGGTACCCGACGGGCAGCGCGCCCGACCGGGCCTGTTCGGAGATCTGCGCGCGCACCTGCTCGTAGGGCGGGGCACCGTCGTCGATGTGGATCATCAAGGTCACCCGGCGATTGTCCCGTATCCCGGGAAAACGGGAGGCGCCCGGCCGCCCGTCCGCCGTAGCGTGCGCCCCCATGACCGTTCTCGTGCGCGACCTCCGTCCCGACGATCCGGCCGACGTCGCGGCCTTCGCCCATGTCCGTCACCTCGCCCTGCCGTTCATCCTGTGGACGCCCGAGGCCGTCGTCCACCGCCTCGCCCACACCCACCCGAAGGCCCGGAGCCGGTCCCTCGTCGCGGAGGAGGACGGGGAGACGATCGGCACGGCCCAGATCGGGCTGGTCCACGACAGCCCGGAACCCGGTCAGGCCTACCTCAACGTCTACGTCCGCCCGGACAGGGTCCGGCGCGGCGCAGGCGGGCTGCTGGTGCGCGCGGCGGAGGAGTACCTGGCCTCCGAGGGGGCGACGAAGCTGTTCGCCTGGGTGCTGGACGAGCCCGCCGCCCTGGCCTTCGCCGAGCGGCACGGCTACGAGCGGCGGCGCTCCGCCCACTTCCTCCGGCTCGGCCTGGCGAACGCCACGCTGCCGCCCCTGTGGTCTCCTCCCCCGGGCGTCGAACTGCGCACCGCAGCCGACTTCGCCGACGATCCGCGCCCCGTGTTCGAACTGGACGCGGAGACGGTGGCGGACGAACCGAGCGACGTCGACGTCGAGTTCACGGACTACGAGGCCTGGCTCGCGGAGACCTGGCGGCATCCGCTGCTGAACCGCGAACTGACCACGGTCGTGGTCGCCGACGGCCGCCCCGTCGCCTTCAGCGTCGCCTACACCGACGGCAACGCCCGCTACTCCACCGCCATGACCGGCACCGTCCGCTCCCATCGCGGCCGAGGTCTGGCCAAACTCGCCAAGACCGACTCCCTGCACCGCGCCCGCGCCGCCGGATACACGGAGGCGTACACGGGCAACGACACCGACAACGGCCCGATGCTCGCCATCAACACGTGGCTCGGGTACGAGGTCTGCGCCACGGAGGTGCGCCATGTCCGCGAACTCGGCTGAGGCACCGGCCGCGGTGGACGTCGTCCTGGTCAAGGCGGGCCGTACGAAGATCCGGTACACGGGCACGCTGCTGCACGACGACGGCACGCGTGTCGCCGTCCGCGCCCCCTGGGCCGGTGACGGCGTCCGCGACTTCGGCTTCGTGCGCTTCGAGCCCGG
Organism: Streptomyces sp. NPDC006384; assembly: GCF_042870695.1. Lineage (NCBI taxonomy): Bacteria > Bacillati > Actinomycetota > Actinomycetes > Kitasatosporales > Streptomycetaceae > Streptomyces > Streptomyces sp. NPDC006384. The sequence continues at coordinate 55,642 of NZ_JBIAHR010000028.1, read as the reverse complement.
CGACGTCTTCACCGAGTACTACTGGCGGGACCGGTGGTACGCGGTGAAGGAGGTCCGGACGGCCGCCGGCGCGCTGAGGGGCTGGTACTGCGACGTCACCCGCCCCGCCGTGCTCACCGGCACCGAACTGGTCGTCGAGGACCTCGACCTCGACCTGTGGCGCTCCGCGGACGGTACGGACGTGCGGCGGCTGGACGAGGACGAGTTCGCCGGGAGCGGCCTGGCGGAACGGGACCCGGAGGCCGCCGGTGCCGCCGTGGCCGCCCTGGACGAGTTGGAGCGGCTGGCCCACGACGGCCGTTTCACGGACCTGTTGGCGTAGACGCCCGGAGGTCACGCGGGCAGCACGACCACCGCGTACCGCTCGTCGTCGACCTCCCTGCCCCACAACGACGGGTCGTCGGACAGCAGTTCCACCCGGATCTGCCCGCCGAGCGGGGCGAGCAGGCCGGCGGATATGCCGACCGGGGAGACGCTCCCCCACACGCCCTCGACGAGGACCAGCCGGCCTCCCGGCCGCAGCAGCCCCCGCCAGTGCGCCAGGACGCGGCCGGGGCCGGGCAGCGTCCACAGCACGTGCCGGGCCAGGACGGTGTCGTAGCGCCGCTCGCCCACCGGCGGCGCCCCCGCGTCACCGGTCAGGAACACGGCGTCACGACCGGCGAGTTTCGCCCGGGCCAGTTCCACCATGGCCGGGGAGAGATCGATTCCGGTCACCCGGTGTCCCTGCTCGGCCGCGAGGAGCGACAGGCTGCCGGTGCCGCAGCCCAGATCGAGGACATCGCCGGGCGGGGCGGGCAGCCAGGACCGCATCCGGGCGGCCCAGGCCCGGCGCACACCCGGGTCGCGCAGCCCGTGGTCGGCCTCCTCGTCGAAGCCGGCGGCCATGGAATCCCAGTCGACACCCGCCGCGGTCGTCCTGTCACTGTCGTTCGCCATGAGCCCAAGAGTGACATCCGCCACTGACAACGATGCATCGATGACCAGCTTCCAGGGAAGGGGTCTACCTCCGTGAGAACGCGGAACCCGGTGGATCCGTGAGGAGGCAGCCATGCGCCGTCTGACCGTGCAGAAGCCCCTGAAGAAGACCGACGCCCGCCGAGTCCGCGAGGAGGCCGACGAACGCCCCGCGGGGCGCCCGGAGGTCCGCAAGGACATCGCCCGTACCTGGTGGCCGGACAACTGACCGGGCGCTCACGTCATGAGACGTGCCGGAGCAGCCGCCCGCGGTGGTGGACACGGTCGCAGGGCCCGTCCACCCGGCGCTCCACGGCCGCGCGCCGTGCGTCACGTGGTTCCCCTGCTCCACCGCCGGCACGTCCGCGGTGACCGCCCGCCGGGCCGGCTCCCGTCCGCCGTGCCGGACGGCACTTACCTCAGCCCAGCCTGAGTGCTCCCTTAACGCGACCATAAGGATCTTCATCGCCCGCCTCCGGCGGGCGTTTTCACGGTTTTCTGGGGCTAGTTTTCCGGTCGACCCCACGGGTTCCGGCCCGGTTCAGCACATCCCCCGTGACCGTTTCGAGGAGTTCCACCATGCCCGCACCGTCCGTGGCCCGCAGGGCCGCCGCCTTCGCCGTCGCCGGCCTCTCCCCGCTCGCCCTGACCGCGCTGGCCGCCGCGCCCGCGTCGGCGCACGGCTCGATGGGCGACCCGGTCAGCCGGGTCTCCCAGTGTTACGCCGAGGGCGCCGAGAACCCGAAGTCGGCCGCGTGCAAGGCGGCGGTCGCGGCCGGCGGTACCCAGGCGCTCTACGACTGGAACGGTGTCCGCATCGGCGACGTCGGCGGCCGGCACCAGGAGCGGATCCCGGACGGGAAGCTGTGCAGCGCGAACAACGCGGAGTTCAAGGGCCTCGACCTGGTCCGCGCCGACTGGCCCGCGACCGGCGTGAAGAGTGGCGCGTACACCTTCAAGTACCGTGTGACCGCCCCGCACAAGGGCACCTTCGAGGTCTACATCACCAAGCCCGGCTACGACCCCGCCAAGCCGCTCGGCTGGGGCGACCTCGATCTGTCCGCCCCGGTGGCGACGGTCACCGACCCGGTCGCCTCGGGCGGCTACTACACCTTCTCCGGCACCCTGCCCGAGCGCACCGGCAAGCACCTGCTGTACGCGGTCTGGCAGCGCTCGGACAGCCCGGAGGCGTTCTACTCCTGCTCGGACGTCTCCTTCGGCGGCGGAGGCAGCGGCGGCGGCGCGGCCGGCGGTTCCACGGACGCCGCCGCCCCGGCCCCCGAGGCCTCCGCCCCGTCCGAGGAGCAGCTCGCGGCCGCTGCCGACAAGTCGACGATCGAGCACCACGGCCACGGCGACCAGGACGCCATGACGACGACGGACCCGACCGGCCCGGCCGCCCCGCAGGAGGCGTCCGACGCGGCCCCCGAGGCCGCCGCGGCCGGTGGGACCGACGAGGTGAAGGCCGCGGGCGGGAGCACCGAGAACCTCGCCGAGACCGGCGGGGACAGCAGCACGGCCTACCTCGCGGTCGGCGGGGCCGCCACCCTGGCCCTCGGCGCGGCCGTGCTGTTCGCGTCGGTGCGCCGACGGGCGCTGACGGGCGGCCGGCACGGCCGCTGACGGCACGGCGCGGGAAAAGGCGGGGTCTGTCCGGCGGCTCGACCGGACAGGCCCCACGCGGCGTGCCGGGCGCGGTCACCACGCGGGACGGACCGGCCCGTCCGGCGCGATGCGCAGGAGGCCCTCCCGCAGCTCCGCGAGCCCGCCCTCCCCGAGTACATCGGCCCACGCCCCCACGGCCTCCCCCGCCGCCTCTTCCGCGGCCCGCGTGCAGGCCCGCCCCCGCTCGGTCAGCACGACCAGCCGCGCCCGCGCGTCGACGGGGTGCGGCCGGCGTTCGACGTAACCCTTGCGGACCAGCTCGACCGACGGCACCCGGATCGCTCCCCCGTGGGCCAACTGACCCGCCCCCTCTCCGCACACCCGTTCGGCACCCGTTCGGCCCCTTCCCGCCTGCGTGGGCGGCCGGGCGCCCGGACCGTGAGGGCATGGCGCACACCTCGGGCACCGACATGCGAAGACCCTCCTTCCTCGACGAGGTCAAGGACGCCGTCACCCCGCGGGCCACCGTGCTCGTCCTCGGCGTGATCGCGCTCCAGCTGCTGTTCATCGCCTCCTACGTGGGAGCGCTGCACGACCCGAAGCCGAAGGACGTGCCCTTCGGCGTGGTCGCGCCCAAGGCGGCCGCCGGACAGACGGTGGACCGGCTGGAGGGACTGCCCGGTTCGCCACTGGATCCGCGCGCGGTGGCCGACGAGGCGAGTGCCCGGCAGCAGATCATGGACCGCGACATCGACGGCGCCCTGATCGTGGACCCCCGGGGCGACCGGGACACCCTGCTGGTCGCCACCGGTGGCGGCACCGCCCTCGCCACCGCCCTGGAGGGCATCACCGCCAGGTTCGAGAAGGCCCAGGGCCGCACCGTGCGGACCGTCGACGTGGCCCCGGCCTCCGCCCACGACTTCAACGGACTGTCGTCCTTCTACCTGGTCGTGGGCTGGTGCGTCGGCGGCTACCTGTGCGCCTCGATCCTGGCGATCAGCACCGGTGCCCGGCCGGCCAATCCGCGGCGCGCGGCGATCCGCCTGATCGCGATGGCGCTGGTGGCGATCGTCGGCGGACTGGGCGGCGCGGTGATCGTCGGGCCGATCCTGGGGGCGCTGCCCGGCGGCGTGGCGGATCTGTGGGGGCTCGGCGCGCTGGTCACCTTCTCGGTGGGCGCCGCCACGCTCGCCCTCCAGGGCCTCTTCGGGATCGTCGGCATCGGGCTGGCGATCCTGCTGGTGGTGATCGCCGGCAACCCGAGCGCGGGCGGCGCCTTCCCGCTGCCGCTGCTGCCACCGTTCTGGAAGGCGATCGGACCGGCGCTGCCGCCGGGCGCGGGGACGTGGGCGGCCCGCTCGATCGCCTACTTCAAGGGCAACGCCGGGACCGGCTCCCTGCTGGTGCTGTGGGCGTGGGCGGTCGCGGGCACGGTGATCACGCTGCTGACGGCCGCGCTGCGCCGCCGGCGTCAGGAACCGGAGCTGCCCACGCAGGCCGGCTGACCGGCCCGGGCGGGCGGTCCCCTCACAGACGGGCGCGGGCGGCGGTCCCCGCCGTGCGCATGCGGCCCCCGCCGTCCGCATGCAGGAGTCCCGCCCCTCGCACGAGGGACGGGACTCCACAGGTGCGTACGCTCAGCCGATCTGCGTGCCGGTGGCCGACAGGGCCTCCGTCACGGGCTGGAAGAAGGTCTCCCCGCCCGAGGTGCAGTCGCCGCTGCCGCCGGAGGTGAGGCCGACGGCCTTGTCGCCCGAGAAGAGCGGACCGCCGCTGTCGCCGGGCTCGGCGCAGACGTCGGTCTGGATCAGGCCGTCGACGATGTCGCCGTTGCCGTAGTTCACGGTGGCGTCCAGGCCGGTGACCGTGCCGGAGTGCACCTGGGTGGTGGAGCCGCTGCGGGTCACCCGCATGCCGACGGTGGCCTCGGCGGCGCCCGAGACGGCCTGGGCGGTGCCGTCGTAGAGGTTCACCTCGCTCGGGTGGTCCACGTCGGCGGTGTACGCGACCAGGCCGTAGTCGTCGCCCGGGAAGCTGGAGACCTCGCTTCGGCCGATGACGGTGCCGGAGGCGTCCGACCAGGTGGTGGCGGACTCGGTGCAGTGGCCGGCGGTGAGGAAGTACGGCTGGCCGCCCTTGGTCACGTTGAAGCCGAGCGAGCAGCGCCCGCCGCCTCCGGTGATGGCGTCGCCGCCCGCGACGAAGGCCTTGAACTCGCCCTCGGTCCGCTTCAGTCCGGCCTTGGTGCCGAGCTTCCCGACCACTTCGGCCAGTCTGGCCCACTCGGTCCCGGAGACCGTACGGTCCGCGGTGACGACGACCTTGTTGGCGGTCGGATCGGTCACCCAGGAGGTGCCCGGGACGGCCGCTTCCTTCGCCAGGACGGTGCGCGCGCTCTCCAGCTCGGCGAGCGAGTTCTCGACGATTCTCGCCTCGGCGCCGGCCTCCTCGACCGTCCGCGCGGCGTCCCCGTCGAGCACGTTGACGACGAGTTTCCCGGCCTTCGCGTCGTAGTACGTGCCGGCCGCGCCGCCGCCGAGGCCGTCGAGCAGCGTGGTCGCGAGTTCTCCGGCCGCCGCGGCCGACAGGGTCCGGGGCGCGGGCGTCCGCGGCGTCTCGCCGGCGTTCGCGTGCGGGAGGGTGACTGCCGTGACGACCAGTGCGGCGATGCCCGCGCCCGCCGCGGCCGCCCGTCGTCCGGGCATGCGTCGGTGCTTCAACTCACGTCCTCCTGTGGGGGGTCGGCCCGGGAGACCGTGGGGGACTCGGGGGCCGGAAGGATGGTTGACGAACCTCACTGTCCCGAACCCCGTACGGGGCGCACAAGGTCGCCTTCGGGACGTGCGCACGACAACTCCGGTGCGCACACACGTCCTTCACCACTCCCGCCCCTCCAGGAGGCTCCGCGCGAGCGGCGAAGTGCCCGGACAGCGGGGAGCCCCCGCACGCCGTTCGCGTGCGGGGGCTCGTGGTGCCGCCGGCTGCGCTGGTGGGGACGGGGTCTCAGTAGACGCTGACGCCGTAGGCGCTCAGGGCCTCCGTGACCGGCTGGAAGAAGGTCGTGCCGCCGGTGGAGCAGTTGCCGCTGCCGCCGGAGGTCAGGCCGTACGCGGTGCCGTTGCTGCCGTAGAGCGGGCCGCCGGAGTCGCCGGGCTCGGCGCAGACCGTGGTCTGGATCAGCCCGGAGACGATGTCGCCGCCGCCGTAGTTGACGGTGGCGTTCAGGGCGGTGACCCGGCCGCTGTGGGTGCCGGTGGTGGAGCCGTCACGGATGACGGTGGTGCCCACGCTCGGGGTGGCCGCGCGGGTGATGTCCACGCCGTTGGCGGTGCCGGGCTTGCTGACGGACGTGTTGGTGTACCGGACGATGCCGTAGTCGTTGCCCGGGAAGCTGGATCCGGCGGTCGAGCCGAGGACCGTGGTGCGTCCGGAGTTGGAGTACCAGGTGCCCGCGCCGTCGGTGCAGTGGCCGGCGGTCAGGAAGTACTGGGTGCCGTTGCTCGCACGGACGTTGAAGCCGAGGGAGCAGCGCCAGCTGCTCGCGTAGATGGCGTCGCCGCCCTGGATGAGCTTGGTGAACGTGCCGGGGGTGCGCTTGATCGTGAGGGCGTCCGCCTTGTCGCCGGCCTCTTCCTTGATCTTCGCGATCTCGGCCTGGGTGACCGTGCTGTCGACGGTGACGAGCACCTTGCCGGTCTTGGCGTCGACGGCCCAGGCGGTGCCGGGGACGTCGGCCTCGAGCACGGCGCTGCTGGCGCTCCGGAGTTCCGCGCCACTGAAGGTGGCGGGCGCGTCGCCGGCCGCGTTGGCACTGGGGACCGCGACGGCGGCCGCGGCCACGAGGCCGGTGGCGACGGCGATCAGCCGGGTCCGTCTCGTGATGCCGCTGCGGGGGGTGGTGCGCTTGATCCTCACTTTACGTTCCTCCACGGGGGAAGTCGGGGGCCCCTTCGTGGGGTTGGGGCCCGTGAGGCGCAGTCAGGGAACGGGACGTCCGGGTTCCGAACACGCCGTGCCCCTGACAAGCGCTGAGGTTGGAGTATTCGGCCGAACGACCGGTCGGCGCAAGAGTGCCTTTCGGCCTTCGGTCACCACCTGCGCCGTCCGGGCCGCCCGAGCCGTCCGGGTCCCCTGTGTCCCCTGTGCCGTCCGAGTCGCCCGCACCCCCCGTGCCGGGGATCAGGCCAGTCCGCGCTCACCCGCCTCGACACCGGTCGTCAGCGTGTTCCCCGGCGGCGGGAAGGGGCAGATGAAGTGGTCGGCGAAGGCGCACGGCGGCAGCAGCGCGCGGTTGAAGTCGACCGTGGTGCGTCCCCCGGCGTCCGGCGCGGCCGGCCGCAGGAACCGGAAGCGGTAACTGGTGTCGCCGCTGGTGTCGTCGGCGAAGACGGCCCACAGCGAGCCGTCGTCCTCCACGCTCACCTGGAGCGTGTGGTCCCGGCCGCCCAGGGTGAAGGCCAGTTCCCCGCCGAGGCCGAGCCCGCGTTCCCGCCCGTCCGCGTTCGGCACCCGCACGCTGCGCCGCCCGTCGCCGTACGGCGTGAAGCGGCCCGGTACCGACCAGCGCGGGTCGTAGGGCGTGGCCACGATGCCGCGGAAGGCGCGCCGCGCCGCGGAGGACGGGTCGAAGTCGCGCACGCCCCAGGCTCCCTCGCGCTCCAGGACGACCAGGCGCCGTTCGCCGTGCGCCACCCGGGCCGCGTCCGCCGGGCCCGGGTCTGCGGCGAGCCGGACCTCTCCGTCGAGGGGCCGGCCGTCCACGGTCAGCCCGTCCGCCCCGGTCGCCGTCAGCACCACGGCGTCGCCGTCCGCCCTCCAGGTCCCGGGAATGTCCGGAATCTTCCCCTCCGGACAGTCCTCCAGCCAGTACGTGCCGGTCAGCGCCAGCGGCCCGTAGGGCGTCGAGACCGTCGCCACGCGCTGTTCGTGCCAGCGCTTCCATTCCTCGGATGCGTCCGTCGTCATGGGAGCAACCCTTCCACACCGGTCCGGCCGGACCGGGACGCCGGCGCAGGGCGCCGTCCTCGTGCGCCGTACAGAAGACGCCGCGCCTGCGCGGCAGCGGAAGGCAGCGGCACGCCCCGGCGCACGAGGCCGTGCGGCACCCGCCGGACGACGGAACCGGCCGCATCGGCGCACCCGGCTCCCGCCCCGCAGCCGGGTACCTGACGGGCCCTCAGCAGTCGCACCCGCAGCTCTCGCCGCAGCAGCAGCACCCTTCGCCGCAGCCGCTGCAGCAGTCACAGCATCCGCAGCAGTCGCCGCAGCTGTTGCACAGCCCCTCCCTGCGCTGCCTGCTCCAGGGGTCCTCGTAGGTGCCGCAGCACATCTGGCACGTGCAGGCCAGTCCCAGCCACACGGCACACCCCGCGAGCAGGCCCCGCCGGTCGCGGCGCGGCGGCTCGGGGGGCATCGGCGCTCCGGGACCGCCCGGGACGCCGGGAGGGGCGTACGGGTGGCCGCCGTGCGCGCAGGAGGGGGTGCCGAAGGCGCGGTCGACGGAGGCGCCCAACTCGTGCACCAGCAGCCGGTGCACCAGCCGGCCGTCGGTGCTGTGCCCTTCCGGGGAGGCCCCGGACCCCCAGGCGACCTCGCGCAGCGCCAGCCGTATCCCGTGCACGGCGTCGTCGGCGAGCCGGCGGGCCTCGGCGCGCGGGGTGCCGGTGGCGGTGAGCGGGTTCCAGGCACCCGAGGCGGCGTCGGCCTCCTGGTCCTCCACGGCGTCCAGGAGATGCGCGAGCCGGCCGAACAGACGGCCCGCCTCGGCGAGCGGCGCGGCGTTGTGCGGCCGTCCGGCGAGGTGGGCGGTGTGGGCGAAGGCGGCGGCGGTCGCCGTCTCGGTCGGCTCGGTGACGGTGAGCAGGGGGGTGCCGGGCCCGGCGAGCGCCTCGATGCCGGTCTGCCGGTCCACGGCGTCGACCAGGACGGCGGTGTCGAAGCCGACGGCGCCGCCGCCGCGCCGGCCGGCCGCGTCCCAGCCGGCGGCGACCCGGCGGGCGGCGCGGGCGACGGGCCGGCGCGCCAGCAGCCCGTCCCCGTCGGCGACGTGGTCGCGCACCTTCGCCGAGGCCAGCACCAGGGAGACGGCCGCCGCGAGCCGGGCGCCCTCACCGTGCGCGACGGAGGCGGTGCGCATCCCGCGCAGGGGACACGGCCCCGCCGTACGCCGGCCGGCCCCCGCGCCGCCCCGCTCGGCCTGAGCCTCCGTCAACACCGATACGAGCAGCCCGTCGTAGTTCGTCACGATCCGCGCGAACTGCCCGTGGTCCTTGCGCAGCGCCAGGCACAATCCGCACAGGTGCGCCATCCACTGACTGGTGAGACTCTCTCCGAGACGGTGCCTGCACGGCCTGACGATTCCGAACACGACCATTCCCCCGTGGTTCCGTACGACGCTGAGCTGCGGCATCGTACCGGCCGCGGCTTCACCCGTACGCACTCCGCCTCACCCGTCCGCCGCGAACAATCATATTTCACTCACAGTCAGCGCCCGTTTGGGGAACGGCCCTTGGGACACAAGGACTCTCGACGGATTCGCTGTGCACCAGTACCGTCACAAACCCCCCGCGCGGCGTCTGTCCACTTGGCGCGACGTCCGCATCATGGATGACCATAGGGAAGCGGAAGGCACGGAAGACCGCTGTGAGAGGAGGCGTCCATGGGATCGGTACGCAAGGCGAGTGCGTGGCTCGGCCTCGTCGACGACAACGAAGACGAGCGCTACTACGACGACGACTACTCCGAGGGCACCGAGTCCCCGGACGCCTGGGTCACGGACCCCCGGGTGAAGGTGGCCTCGGACGTCGCCGAGGAGAAGGGCCGCCGCATCGGCACGGTCACTCCGGACAGCTTCCGGGACGCGCGCGCCATCGGCGAGCTGTTCCGGGAGGGTGTCCCGGTCATCATGAACCTGACGGCGATGGAGCCCGGCGACGCCAAGCGCGTCGTGGACTTCGCGGCCGGGCTGATCTTCGGCCTGCGGGGTTCGATCGAGCGGGTCTCCACCCGGGTCTTCCTGCTGTCCCCGGCCGACACCCAGGTGATCAGCGGTGAGCCGGCCGCGCACCGGTCGGACGGTTTCTTCAACCAGAGCTGAGGCGGGGCCGCACTCCACGGCCCCGTCCCCCGCCCCCCGCCTCACCGGAAGGCGTCGAGTCCGGTGAGCGCCTTGCCCAGCACCAGCTGGTGCATCTCGACGGTGCCCTCGTAGGTGAGCACCGATTCCAGGTTCGTCGCGTGCCGCATCACGGGATATTCCAGGGAGATCCCGTTGGCGCCGAGGATCGTACGCGCCGTGCGGCAGATGCCGATGGCCTCCCGCACGTTGTTGAGCTTGCCGAAGCTGACCTGCTCGGGACGCAGGCGGCCGGCGTCCAGGCGCCGCCCCAGGTGATGGGCGAGCAGGATCCCCTTGTGCAGTTCGACCGCCATGTCGGCGAGCTTGGCCTGGGTCAGCTGGAAACCTCCGATGGGCCGCCCGAACTGCTCCCGCGTCCTCGCGTACTCCAGGGCCGCCTCGAAGGAACTGCGGGCCGCGCCCATCGCCCCCCAGACGATGCCGTAGCGGGCGTGGTTGAGACAGCTCAGCGGTCCGCGCAGGCCGTTGGCCTCCGGCAGCACGGCGTCGGCGGGCAGCCGTACGCCGTCGAGGACGAGTTCGCTGGTGACACTGGCCCGCAGGGACCACTTGTGCTTGATCTCGGGCGCCGAGAAACCGGGGCTGTCGGTCGGCACGACGAAACCGCGGATCCCCTCCTCGGTCTGCGCCCAGACGACGGCGACGCCGGCCACCGACCCGTTGGTGATCCACATCTTCCGGCCGTCGAGCACCCAGTCGCCGCCGTCGCGCCTGGCGCGGGTGCGCATGTTCGCGGGGTCGGAGCCGTGGTCGGGCTCGGTCAGTCCGAAGCAGCCGATGACCTCGCCGGCGGCCATCCGCGGCAGCCAGGCCCGCTTCTGCTCCTCGCTGCCGAAGCGGTGGACGGCGTACATGGCGAGGGAGCCCTGGACGGAGACGAGCGAGCGGATGCCGGAGTCGGCCGCCTCCAGCTCGAGGCAGGCCAGCCCGTACTGCACGGCACTGGCGCCGGCACAGCCGTAGCCCTCCAGCGGCATGCCGAGCGCGCCGATCCCGCCCAGTTCGCGGGCGAGTTCCCTGACCTCGGGCAGCTCGCCCTTCTCGTACCACTGCGCGATGTGCGGCAGCACCCGGTCCGCGGCCCAGTTCCGCACGGTGTCCCGGACCGCCAGGTCCTCCGGCTCCAGCAGGTCGTCGAGGCCGAGCGGGTCGGCGGGGTCGAACGCGGGCAGCTTGGGCGACGAGGCCATGGAACACCCTCCGGAACACGGAAACTAGCGGCGCTAGTCACTGTTGTCGTGCCGACGTTACGATGCGGCGTCCCGCACGTCCACCATCCGCCTCCCGCCCGCGGTCACGCCGGAACGCGTGACTCCACGGCGTCCCGGGGCGCGGGCACCGCCGCCCTGTCCCCCTCGCACTGCATCACCCGCGGCAGCCGCAGCGCCATCACCGCCCCCAGCGCCAGCAGCCCCGCGCTCACCAGCAGCGTCACGTGCAGCCCGTGCACGAAGGCATCGCCCGCGGCTTGCCGCAGCGCCTGCCCCGCGGGCCCCCCGAGCCGCGCGGCGACGTCGTACGCCTCCCCCAGCGAGTGCCCCGCCGCCGCCGACGCGGACGCCGGGACCCCGGGCACCCCGCCCGTCACCCCGGGCGCGTACGCCGCGTTCATCACGCTGCCCAGCAGCGCGATCCCGATCCCGGCGCCCAGCTGGTACGCCGTCTCCCCGATCGCCGCCGCCCCGCCGGACTGCTCCTGCGGCGCCTCGCTCAGCATCGACTCGTACGCCCCGAACAGGGTCGTCTCCAGCCCGAAGCCCAGCAGGACGAACCCGGACGCCAGCAGCGCCCAGTCGTCCTCCCGGCCCATCGCCGTCAGCAGCAGCACCGCCACCGCCGTCAGACAGAACCCGGCGCACACCGTCCGGCGCGGACCGAGGCGCCGCAGCAGGCGCGCGCCCGCGAGGCCCGCCGCCATCGCCGCGAAGGTCAGCGGCAGCAGCCGCAGCCCGGTCTCCAGCGGCGACAGCCCGAGCACCAGCTGCAGGTACTGCGCCGCGATCAGCTCCAGTCCGACCAGCGCGAGCATCGCCAGCACGATGCACCCCACCGACGTGCTGAAGGCCGGCCGCCGGAACATCCGCAGGTCGACCAGCGGATGCGTACGGCGTCGCTGCCGGCGCACGAAGCCGGCCAGCAGGACCGCGCCCGCCACCAGCGGCAGCACGGTGAGCACGCTCGCCGGCGATGCGCCGCCGCCCAGCCGTTTCACGCCCAGGACGACCCCGAACAGACCGGCCGCCGCCATCAGCGCGCCGGTCACGTCCCAGGGGCCGGTGCCGTCGCCCTTCGACTCGGGCAGCAGCAGCCGCCCCACCGGCAGGCTGACCAGCATCAGCGGGATGTTGACGAGGAAGACCGAGCCCCACCAGAAGTGCTCCAGCAGGAAGCCGCCGAGCAGCGGGCCGACCGCCGCGCCGACCGCGGCGACGGCGCTCCAGACGCCGATGGCCAGCGCCCGCTCCCGCCGGTCGGGGAAGACCTGCCGCAGGATCGACAGCGTCGCCGGCATGATCATCGCTCCGCCGGCGCCGAGCAGCGCGCGGGCCAGGATCAGGACCTGGGCGTTCTCGGCGAGGGCCGCCAGCGCGGAGGCGACGCCGAAGAGCGCGTACCCGAGGAGCAGCACCCGTCTGCGGCCGGCCCGGTCGCCCAGCGTGCCGAAGAGGATCAGCAGCGAGGCGCAGACCAGGGGGTAGACGTCGACGATCCAGAGCAGCTCGATCGCGCCGGGCCTGAGGTCCTCCGTGACGGCGGGGACCGCCACGTGCAGCACGGTGGCGTCGACGGCGACCAGCAGCAGGCTGACACAGAGGACGACGAGGACCACCCAGCGGTTGGCGGCGGCCCGGCGGCGCAGCGCGGCGGCAGCCGTGGTCGTCACGGACATGCGCGTACCTCCAAGAGTTCCCTCGCGTCCGGCGGGGCCGCGGGGCGGGGACTTCCCTGCGGCTCGCCCGGAGAGGAGCGGGGGCTCCGGGCCGTGCAACGGAACGCGAGTGGCTCGTCAGCGTACGCGAGAGCGGGCACCGTGCCCGTGGCGGGTCTCACACATTCCGCGCCGTCCGTGTGGCGTCCGCCACGGGGCTCCCGCCTCCCGTCGGCCCGGCCGGCGGGCCGGTCCGGTGTCCGGCGGATAATCGGGCCCGTGACCGATCTTGAAACGCGCACACCGGGCCGCTCCGGTGCCCTGCGCCGGGCCGCCCCGGCGCTCGCCGGCTACGCGGCCGTGCGCGCCCTGGGGCTGCTCGTCCTGGCCCTGTGGAGCGCCGCGCGCGACAAGAACGCGTACACGCTGCTGACGGCGCGCTGGGACTCCCTCTGGTACACCAGGGTCGCCGAGTTCGGTTACGGCTACGAGGTACGGCTGCCCAACGGCGACGTCCACTCCGACCTGGCCTTCTTCCCGCTGCTGCCCTGGCTGGAGCGGCTCGGCGCGGCGGCGGGGCCGTGGTCGTACGCGGACGCCGGGTTCGTGGTGTCGCTGCTCGCCTCGCTCGCGGCGGCCTGGGGGGTCTTCGCGGTCGCCGAGCACCTGTACGGCCGTCGCGCGGGGGTGTACGCGGCGCTGCTGTGGGCCGTGCTGCCGGTCGGGATCGTGCAGTCGATGGCGTACAGCGAGTCCCTGTTCACCGCGCTCGCCGCCTGGTCCCTGTACGCGGTGCTGACCGGGCGCTGGGTCACGGCGGGGGTGCTGGCCTCGCTGGCCGGGCTGACCCGGCCGGTGGGGCTCGCGGTGACGGCGGCGGTGTGGGCGGCGGCCGTCGCGGCCCGGCCGTGGCGCCGGGAGGAGTCCGTCCCGGGCGGTGCCCGCGGACCGGGCGACGCCGCCGGCCCGCGGTGCCTGCTCGGCGTGCTGCTCGCGCCCCTGGGCGCCGCCGGGTACGTGCTGTGGGTCGGGCACCGCACGGGCGGGGGCCCGCTCGGCTATCTCGACGTCCAGGCCGGCTGGCGCAACGGCTTCGACGGCGGCCTGGCCTTCGCCCGGTTCACCGGCGGCCTGCTCACGTCGTTCCCCTCGGTGCTCGCGGGCCTCGCCCTGATCGCCGGGGTCGCCCTGCTGCTGTGGCTGTACGTCGTCTGCGTGCGGCAGCGGCAGCCGCTCGCGCTGCTGGTGTACGCGGGTGCCGTCACCGTCCTCGCTCTGTGCGCGTCGAGCTACTTCGGCTCGAAGCCCCGGCTGCTCATACCCGCCTTCCCGCTGCTGCTGCCACCCGCCCTGGCCCTGGCGCGGCTGCGGACGTCCGGGGCCGCGCTGGTGGTCGCGGGCGTGGCGGTCGTCTCGGCCGGGTACGGCGCGTTCTGGCTGAACGGCTCCGGTCCGCCCTGACCGTGCCCCGCCGCCCGGTGAGCGCCGGGTGAGCACACGGCGAGTTCCCGGGAAATACCGCGCCAGCATTCGGTGAACGCTTTCATAAACACGATAAAACCGCCGACCGAGCCGATGAAAAGAATTGAAGTCCGTAAGCGCGGGCAATACGGATCCCTCGGAAATAAACATCGCCCTGAGAGGAATCCCACATCACATCGTCATCACAAAGCCGTTGATTCGGCGGGGATCACTCCTCACTCGCTGTAACGTCGATTAGGTGCGTACCGAACGGAACCTCACCCGTCTGGACCGGGTGTTCGCGAGACTGGACCGGGAGCCGGAACGGCCGGCCCACCTGGTCGTGCCGGAGATGAGCCGGCACCGCGTCGCGCTGCTCGCCGGAACACTCGCGTTCTACGCCGCGATCGTGTGGGCCGTGGTGGTCACCTCGTGGCTGGTCCGGCTCGACTGGCAGGTCATGTTCTTCCGGCCCTACCAGCAGTGGCCGGAGATCCACGCGTTCGTCGACTACTACGTGGTGCTCGGCCAGCGCGGCCCCACGGCGGTGATGGTGGCGGCCTGGCTCGGCTGGCGCTCCTGGCGGCAGCACACGCTGCGGCCGCTGCTCGCGCTCGGCACCTCGCTGCTGCTGCTGAACCTCACCGTCGGCGCCGCCAAGATCGGCATGGGACGGCTGGGGCCGCACTACGCGACCACGATCGGCGCGAACGAGATGTGGCTCGGCGGCGATATATTTCCGAGCGGTCACACCGCGAACGCCGTCGTGACCTGGGGAATCCTGGCCTACATGGCCTCGACCCCCCGGGCGCGGCGCTGGCTGTCGGCACTGTCGGCGGTCACGTCCCTCGGGGTCGGGATGTCCACCGTCTACCTCGGTACACACTGGCTCAGCGACGTTCTCCTCGGCTGGGCGGCGGGGCTGCTGATCCTGCTGGCGCTGCCGTGGTTCGAGCCGCTGATCGCCCGGGCCGAGGCGCGGATCCTCGGCCTGCGGGACCGCTGGTCCGCCCGGCACGGCCGTACGAGGACCGGGAAGGCGCCGGTCGCCACACCTGCGGCACCCGCGCACCCCGTGGTCCGGCAGCCGGAGGAGCCGGCCCCCGAGCCGGTCGCGGCGCCCCGCACCAAGGCCCCGGTGCACCTCCCGGCGCACCTGGCCCCGGGCCCGCACACCGCCCGTTCGGACCGTACGCCGGTCACCCCGGCGGGCAGCCGCCGTCCGCCGCACGCCGACCGCCAACCGCGCAACACGGCCCCGGCCGCACGCCCCCTGTCGGGCGGCTGACCGCCGGCGCGGGCCTGCGGGGACCGGGTACGCACGCTCCTCCCCCCGCAGCACGACGGCCCCGCCTCTCCGCGCGGAAACGCGGGAGGGGCGGGGCCGTCGGCGTGTGTCAGCCCTTCCAGGCGCGGGACACGCGCCCGTCCTTCACCTCGAAGTTCAGCCTGCCCACGCGGTACTCCATCGTGATGACCGTGCCCGGCGCCAGCGCCCGCACCGTCGGCCAGCCGCGTTCGCGCGCGCGCCGTTCGGCCGTGGCGGAATCGAGGCCGACATACGCGTCGGGACTGTCCTGGGGCTCGGCCGGGGGCGTCGGAATGGGTGCCATGTCTCCACGCTAGGCCCTGCTCCACGGCCGTGGAAGGCCCGGCCCATAACGGAGGGTCATTCACTCCCCTCCGGTCACATTACTGTCACAAGATCATGACGCTCCTTTTGACGGAACCCCGTCACACCAAGGGGCGTTCCGTCCTCCCCCACGCGCACCCGCGGGGCAATTCCCACGCGCCACCCCCACCTCTCGAATAGACGAACGGACAATCCGGAGCCGCCGCTCCCGAGCCGTGCGCATTCCGCGCGGACAATTCAGCACGGGTATACGGGGGACGGAGCGGCGGAACCGCTGCGGGGCCGCTCACCGGGACCGGGACGAACGGCGGCAGGAGCGACGGGACCGGCAGGGTCAACGGGGGGATTTCCCGATCTGTCGACCTGCCGACCTGTCGATGTCACGGCTCCGGCACGTCGGCACCGCTCAACCCCGTTGTGGGAAAGCGCAGTTGGCAAGGGGTGAGCGGCGCCGTGACCGGGTGGCCCGGGCACCGGGCGGTTCGATTCCGTCCGCCCCCGGGCGTGACCCCCGCCGCGGATCGCCCGTTGTCTTGTGCATGAGCCGGGGACCCGCCCGGACCGCGGGCCGGGAGCCACCCGGTCCGGCCACGCACCGCATCCCGAGGGAGCCACCCGTGCCGCGCATGCTCGACGTCAGCGACGAGGTACGCGCCGAGATCGGCGACGAAGAAGCCGACCGCCTGCTCGCCGGGGAGTCCGCCCCGGGCAGCTACGACTGCACGTCCTGCCGCACCCCGGGCGACTGCGAGCAGGAGCGCACCAGCACCGTCCTCTTCGTCGGGGACGAGACCGCCGTGCTCGCCTTCGCCCACGCCGGCTGCCTGCCCTCGCAGGTCGTCAAGGTGACCGAGGAGCAGCTCCAGGGAGCGGTGAGGTCCATCAGCTCCGGCTCCGCCCGCCCGCAGCCGGAGCCGGAGCCTCAGGCGGCCGCGCCCGAGCCCGAGCAGGCCGTGCTGGGCGTGACCAGCGGGCTGGTGCTGATCGCGGGCGAGTTGCACCCGGCGCTCGTGGTGGAGCCGACCGCCCCGATCGTACGGCCCGGCACCACCGGCACCGCCGACGAGTTCCTGCCGCTGCTGATCGAGCAGGGCTTCGCTCCGGTCACCGAGCTGTCCACCACCCCCGCCGTGCTGCACGGCTGGTCGGTGCTGCTCGCCATGGGCCGGCTGCACGCGGTGCTCCAGCCGGGGACGGACGGCGGCCGGCCGGTCGCCTGGTGGCAGGCGCACCAGCCGCTCCAGGTCACCGAGGGCTGGCGCACGGCCGCCAACAAGCAGCAGCAGGCCCTGCTGTTCGCGGCACCGGTCGGGACGATCGGCCGGCAGCCCCGGGAGGACCTGCTGCGCGACGCGCTGGACAGGGCCTCGGCGAACGGGCGGCTGGTCGCCGCCGCGCTGCCCCTCGCCGGGACCTGAGACCGCCCGCGGCGAGACCCGCGGGCGGCGGCGGCACTCCGGGCCGCATCCCTTCCGCCCCGGGGTCGTTTGGACATACGTGCACGCATACGACTCCTTCCACCGACCCGGTGGCCCCTCGGCCACGCCGATCTACGACGCGCTCTACGCCGAGTACGTCCGGTCCTTCCGCTCGCTGCCGGGGGATCGCAGCGGCGAGGAGGAATGGGAGTTCACCGGGTTCGGGAACATGTTCCGCGGCCGGTACGGCGCCTACAGCGCGGGCGCCCACAGCACCCGGTCCGGCCAGCAGTCGCCGTGGCAGCGCGTCGGCCAGCTCGGTCCGCACGGCACCGGGACGATGCGCCACGTGCCCGCCGCGCTGCCGCCCGCCCCCCGCCGGGGCGCGTGAGCGCGGACAAGGAGAAAGGGGCGGTCCCGCCGGGACCGCCCCTTCTCGCCGCTTCGGGCTACTTCTTCTTCGCACCGCGCTTCTCGCGCACCCGCACCGAGATGTGGATCGGCGTCCCCTCGAAGCCGAACTCCTCACGCAGCCGGCGCTCGATGAAGCGCCGGTAGCCCGCCTCGATGAAGCCGGAGGCGAAGAGCACGAACCGCGGAGGCTTGGTGCCCGCCTGCGTGCCGAACAGGATCCGCGGCTGCTTGCCGCCCCGCACCGGGTGCGGGTGGGCGGCGACCAGCTCGCCGAGGAAGGCGTTCAGCCTGCCCGTCGGAACACGGGTCTCCCAGCCGGCCAGGGCCGTCTCGATCGCCGGGACGAGCTTCTCCATGTGCCGGCCGGTCTGCGCCGACACGTTCACCCGGGGCGCCCACGCGACCTGGCCGAGCTCGGTCTCGATCTCCCGCTCCAGGTAGTAGCGGCGCTCCTCGTCGAGGGTGTCCCACTTGTTGTAGGCGAGGACGAGTGCGCGGCCCGCCTCGACGGCCATGGTGACGATCCGCTGGTCCTGCACCGAGATGGACTCGGAGGCGTCGATGAGGACGACGGCGACCTCCGCCTTCTCGACGGCGGCCGCGGTGCGCAGCGAGGCGTAGTAGTCGGCGCCCTGCTGGAGGTGGACGCGCTTGCGGATGCCCGCCGTGTCGACGAACTTCCAGGTCTTGCCGCCGAGCTCGATCAGCTCGTCGACCGGGTCGCGGGTGGTGCCGGCGAGTTCGTTGACGACGACGCGCTCCTCGCCCGCCACCTTGTTCAGCAGGGAGGACTTGCCGACGTTGGGACGGCCGATCAGCGCGACCCGGCGCGGGCCGCCGACGGCGGTGCCGAAGGTCTGCTGCGGCGCCTCGGGCAGGGCCTCGAGGACCTTGTCCAGCATGTCGCCGGTACCGCGGCCGTGCAGCGCGGAGACCGGCTGCGGCTCCCCCAGCCCCAGCGACCACAGGTAGGCCGCGTCGGCCTCGCCGCTCGGGCCGTCGACCTTGTTGGCGCACAGCACGACCGGCTTGCCGGCCTTGCGCAGCAGCCGGACGACCGCCTCGTCGGTGTCGGTGGCGCCCACCTTGGCGTCCACGACGAAGACGACCGCGTCGGCGGCCTCGATGGCGTACTCGGCCTGGGCGGCGACGGAGGCGTCGATGCCGAGGACGTCCTGTTCCCAGCCGCCGGTGTCGACGACCTTGAAGCGGCGGCCCGCCCACTCGGCCTCGTAGGTGACGCGGTCGCGGGTGACGCCGGGCTTGTCCTCGACGACCGCCTCGCGGCGGCCGATGATGCGGTTCACCAGGGTCGACTTGCCGACATTGGGGCGGCCGACGACGGCGAGGACGGGCAGCGGGCCGTGCCCGGCCGCCTCGATGGCGCCCTCGACGTCCTCGACGTCGAAGCCCTCTTCCGCGGCGAGCTCCATGAACTGCGCGTATTCGGCGTCGCCAAGCGCCCCGTGGTCGTGCTCCTCGCCCGGACCCTCGGAGTGGATGTCGTCGTTCATGAAGTTCGTACCTCGTTCATCGTGGTGATCGGTGGGCCGCCCTGTTCCGGGTGGGGTCCACTACTCAGTGTGCCTGGCGTCCGGTGAGACGCCTGGCGTTCTCCAGGTGCGCGGTGAGCTGCTTCTGGATGCGTTCGGTTGCCTCGTCCAGAGCTTTACGGGTGCGCCGTCCGCCGGGGTCGCCCGCGTCGAAGGGATCGCCGAAGACGACGTCGACCCGGGAACGCAGGGGAGGCAGCGCTTTTATCAACCGTCCGGGACGGTCGGAACTTCCCAGCACCGCGACCGGGACGATCGGGGCGCCGCTGCGCACCGCGAAGTAGGCGAGCCCGGCGCGCAGGGAGGCGAAGTCGCCCTCGCCCCGGGTGCCCTCCGGGAAGATGCCCAGCACGCCGCCGTTCGTCAGCACGCCCAGGGCGCGGGCGATGGCCGTGCGGTCGGTGGAGCGGCGGTCCACCTCGACCTGGCCGATGCCGGTCAGGAAGCGTCCGAGCGGGCCGACGAACGCCTCCTTCTTGATCAGGAAGTGCGTCGGCCGGGGTGCCACGCCCATGACCATCGGGCCGTCGATGTTGTGCGAGTGGTTGACGGCGTAGATCACCGGGCCGGTGGCGGGGACCCGCCAGGCGCCGAGCACGCGCGGCTTCCAGAGCCCGTACATCAGGCCGACGCCGATGCGTCTCCCGACCTCGGCGCCCTTCTCGGAGGGGACGGAGGGTGATGTCACTTACCCGCCCGCTTCTCCTCGACGAGGGTGACGACGCACTCGATGACCTGCGCGAGGGTGAGCTCGGTGGTGTCCACCTCCACCGCGTCGTCCGCCTTGGCGAGCGGCGAGGTCCTGCGGCTGGAGTCGGCCGCGTCCCGCTTGATCAGGGCCTCGCGGGTGGCGGCCACGTCGGCGCCCTTGAGCTCGCCGCTGCGGCGGGCGGCGCGGGCCTCCGGCGAGGCGGTCAGGAAGATCTTGAGGTCGGCGTCGGGCAGCACGGTGGTGCCGATGTCGCGGCCCTCGACGACGATGCCCCGCTCGGCGGCGGCGGCGATGGTGCGCTGCAGTTCGGTGATGCGGGTGCGCACCTCGGGGACGGCGCTGACCGCGCTGACCCTGGAGGTGACCTCCTGGGTGCGGATCGGGCCGGCCACGTCCACGCCGTCGACCGTGATGGTGGGGGCCGCCGGGTCGGTGCCGGAGACGATCTCGGGCTTGCCGGCCGCGGCGGCGACGGCGTGCGGGTCGTCGGTGTCGATGCCGTTGGTGACCATCCACCACGTGATCGCCCGGTACTGGGCGCCGGTGTCCAGGTAGCTCAGGCCGAGCTGTGCCGCGACGGCCTTCGACGTGCTCGACTTGCCCGTGCCGGAGGGGCCGTCGATCGCGACGATCACGGCCTGGGCGGTCGGGGCGGCGCCGTTTTCCACGGGGGGACACCTTCCTGGTGCGGTGCGGTGGGTGGTGTGCGGGACGCGAGCGCGTCCCGCACAAGGTTACTGGGTCGGCGGGGTCCCTCGGACAGGCGCATGTCCCCGCCCCGCCCGGCGTCTCACTGCCGGATCGCCCAGCCCCGTTCCTGCAGGGCGGCCGTCAGCACGGGGGCGGCCTTCGGCTCGACCATCAGCTGCACCAGACCGGCCTGCTGCCCGGTGGCGTGCTCGATCCGCACGTCCTCGATGTTGACGCCGGCCCGGCCCGCATCGGCGAAGATGCGGGCGAGCTGTCCCGGCTGGTCGTCGATGAGCACGGCCACGGTCTCGTAGGCCCGGGGCGCGGAGCCGTGCTTGCCGGGGACGCGGACCTGGCCGGCGTTGCCGCGCCGCAGGACGGCCTCGATGCCGGCGCTGCCCTCGCGGCGCTTGTCGTCGTCACAGGACTGCAGGGAGCGCAGGGCCCGCACCGTCTCCTCCAGGTCGGCGGCGACGTCGCCGAGCAGGTCGGCGACCGGCCCCGGGTTCGCGGAGAGGATGTCGATCCACATCCGGGGGTCGGAGGCGGCGATGCGGGTCACGTCGCGGATGCCCTGCCCGCACAGCCGTACGGCGGCCTCCTCGGCGTGCTCCAGGCGGGCGGCGACCATGCTGGAGACCAGGTGGGGCATGTGGGAGACGAGCGCCACGGCGCGGTCGTGGGCGTCGGCGTCCATCACGACCGGCACGGCCCGGCAGTGCGAGACCAGTTCGAGGGCGAGGTTGAGCACCTCGGTGTCGGTGTCCCGGGTCGGGGTCAGCACCCAGGGGCGGCCCTCGAAGAGGTCGGCGGTGGCGGCCAGCGGGCCGGACTTCTCCCGGCCGGACATGGGGTGGGTGCCGATGTACGCGGAGAGGTCCGCTCCGCGCGCCTCCAGTTCGCGCCGGGGACCGGCCTTGACGCTGGCCACGTCGAGGTAGCCGCGGGCGAGCCCGCGCCCCATGGCGTCGGCGAGGACGTCGGCGACCAGGGCCGGCGGGGCGGCGACGATCGCGAGGTCGACGGGGCCTTCGGGGGCCTCGTCGGTACCGGCGCCGAGGGCGGCGGCGGTGCGGGCCTGCTCGGGGTCCCGGTCGGCGAGGTGCACGGTGACGCCCCGCCCGGTCAGCGCGAGGGCGGCGGAGGTGCCGATGAGGCCGGTGCCGATGACGAGTGCGGTTCTCACTGGGCGATGTCCTTGCGCAGGGCCGCGGCGGCGCCGAGGTAGACGTGGGCGATGTCGGCGCGGGGCCGGTCCGACTCGATGTGGGCGAGGATCCGGACGACGCGCGGCATGGCGCCCTCGATGTCCAGTTCCTGGGCGCAGATCAGCGGGACGTCGGTGATGCCGAGCCCCCGGGCGGCGGCGGCCGGGAAGTCGCTGTGCAGGTCGGGGGTGGCCGTGAACCAGATGCTGATCAGGTCGTCGGCGGTCAGCCCGTTGCGCTCGAGGACGGCGGTCAGCAGGGCCCCGACCCGCTCGGCCATGTGCCCGGCCTCGTCCCGTTCGAGTTGGACGGCGCCCCGGACCGCTCGTACCGCCACGGCGATGCTCCTTGCTGACGTGCGTTTCGGCTCTTGGTCCGTCCAGCGTAGTCAGCCCGCGCCGGGCCGGTGCGGGGCGCCCGTCCCCTGAGACGCCCGGCCCCGGCCGCGGCGGGGGTGCATGAACTGCCGGGCCTGCCGCTCAGGCGTCCCAGAGCGTGCCGAGGGCCAGCAGGTCGTCCCGGTACTCGATGCGGTCCGCCCACCCGGCGGGCCAGGCGTCGGCCCCCAGGTGGGCGCCCGCGAAGGCGCCCGCGAGGCAGGCGATGGAGTCGGAGTCGCCCGAGGTGCAGGCGGCGCGGCGCAGGGCGGTCAGCGGCTCGTCGACGAAGAGCAGGAAGCAGAGCAGCCCGGCCGCCAGGGCCTCCTCGGCGATCCAGCCCTCGCCGACCGCGAGGCACGGGTCGGTCTCCGGGGACACGGTGCGCACCGCGTGCTGGAGGCGGTCGAGGACGGCCAGGCACTCGTCCCAGCCGCGCGCGATGAAGTGCTCGGGCGTGGGGTCCTGGGCGCGGGTCCACAGGTCGCCGAGCCAGCGCTCGTGGTAGCGGGTGCGGTTGTCGTAGGCGTACGAGCGCAGCAGCCCGACCAGGCCGGTCGGCTCGGCGCCCTCGGCGAGCAGCCGTACGGCGTGCGCGGTGAGGTCGGAGGCGGCCAGCGCGGTCGGGTGCCCGTGGGTGAGCGCGGACTGCAACTGGGCGGCGCCGGCGCGCTGTTCGTCGCTCAGCCCGGGGACGAGGCCGACGGGCGCGACGCGCATGTCGGCGCCGCAGCCCTTGGAGTGGATCTGGGAGGCGTCCTGCCAGGGGCGGTCGGGGCGCTCCAGGAGGTCGCAGGCCCTGAGGCAGGTGTTGCCCGGGGCCCGGTTGTTCTCCGGCGACCGGTTCCAGGCGATGAACTCCCGCCGTACGGGCCCGGTCATCGCCTCGGGCGTCAGGCTCCCGCGGTCCATGGCCGCGCGCAGCCCCCTCCCCAGCGCGAGCGTCATCTGCGTGTCGTCGGTGACGAGCGCGGGCCGGGGCAGGTCCATCTCCCGCCAGGGCCCGAACCTGGCGAGGATCGACGGGACGTCGCTGAACTCGGTCGGAAAGCCCAGCGCGTCCCCGAGGGCGAGTCCGGTGAGCGCGCCGGTGGCGGCGCGCTTGGTGACGGTGGTGGTCATGCGGGGCGTCCTTCCCGAGGGGTGCGGAGCAGGGGCGGGTGCAGGGCGGTGGCCGGGCCGGCGCGGTAGAGGGCGGCCGGTTTGCCGCGGCCGCCGGTGAGGCGGGCGGCGCCGGGGACCTGTTCGACGAAGCCGGGGGTGGCGAGGACCTTGCGGCGGAAGTTGGGGCGGTCCAGGGCGGTGCCCCACACCGTCTCGTAGACCTGCTGGAGCTCGCCGAGGGTGAACTCGGGCGGGCAGAAGGCGGTGGCCAGGCAGGTGTACTCGAGCTTGGCGCCGACGCGCTCGCGGGCGTCGGCCAGGATCCGGTCGTGGTCGAAGGCGAGGCCGCGGGCCTCGTCGTACGGCACCCAGCGGGCCTCGGCCGCGTCGGTGCCGGCCTCCGGTTCGGGAGGGTCGGGCAGCAGCGCGGTGAACGCGACGGACACGACCCGCATCCGGGGGTCGCGGTCCGGTTCGCTGTAGGTCCGCAGCTGCTCCAGGTGCAGCCCGGTCACGTCGGCGAGGCCGGTCTCCTCGGCCAGCTCGCGCCGCGCCGCGGTCTCCGCCGACTCCCCGGGCAGCAGGAAGCCGCCGGGCAGGGCCCAGCGGCCGGCGTACGGCTCCCCGGCCCGCTCGACGAGCAGCGCGTGCAGCGCGCCCGCGCGGAGCGTGAGGACGGCGAGGTCGACGGTGACGGCGAAGGGCTCGAAGGCGTGCTTGTCGTAGCCGAGCACGGGCGGCCACCCCCTTAATAGTCACTGAGACTATAAAAGGAGGCGGCCGCCCGTCACAAGCCCTGAAAGCCCTGGGACCTCCGGAGGCCCCGGGGCCCGGGAACGCCTAGAGGTCGACCTCCTTCATCAGCATCCCGACCTCCGTGTTGGACAGCCGGCGCAGCCAGCCCGACTTCTGGTCGCCCAGCGTGATCGGGCCGAAGGCGGTGCGCACCAGCTTGTCCACGGGGAAGCCGGCCTCGGCCAGCATCCGGCGGACGATGTGCTTGCGGCCCTCGTGGAGGGTCACCTCGACCAGGTAGTTCTTGCCGGTCTGCTCCACGACCCGGAAGTGGTCCGCGCGCGCGTACCCGTCCTCGAGCTGGATGCCGTCCTTCAGCCGCTTGCCCAGGTCGCGCGGGATCGGGCCCACGATGTGCGCGAGGTAGGTCTTCTTCACGCCGTACTTCGGGTGGGACAGCCGGTGCGCCAGCTCGCCGTGGTTGGTGAGCAGGATGACGCCCTCGGTCTCGGTGTCGAGCCGGCCGACGTGGAAGAGCCGGGTCTCCCGGTTGGTGACGTAGTCCCCGAGGCACTGCCGGCCCTCCGGGTCCTCCATGGTGGAGACGACACCGGCGGGCTTGTTCAGCGAGAAGAACTGGTACGACTGCGTCGCGACGGTCAGGCCGTCGACCTTGACCTCGTCCTTCTCCGGGTCGACCCGCTTGCCCTGCTCCATGACGATCTCGCCGTTGACCTCGACACGCGCCTGCTCGATCAGCTCCTCGCAGGCGCGCCGGGAGCCGTAACCGGCCCGGGCGAGGACCTTCTGCAGCCGCTCGCCCTCCTGCTCGGCGCCCGGGAAGGTCTTGGGCAGCCTGACGTCCTTCTTGCCGGCGTACCGCTCGCGGTTGCGCTCCTCGGCCCGCGCCTCGTACTCACGGGACGTGGCCGGAACGCTGCGCCCGCGCTGCAGGGGCCGCTTCGGGCCGCCCTTGGCTCCCCCGCGTGCCGCGGGGCCCCGGCCCGACTTCGGGCCGTCCTGGGTGGCGCCGGGGCCCACGTCGTAGCGCCGCTCCTCCGGGCGCGGCCTCTTCGGGCGGCCGCTGCCCTGCTTGTCGTCGCGGTTGTTGCCGGCGCCGCGGTAGTTACCTCGGCCGCCACCGCTCCCGCCGCGGCCGCCGCTGTTGCCACCACGGCTCCCGCCGTTGTTTCCGCTGCTGTTCCTGCCGCTGCTGCTTCGCATCAAAGTTCCGTCTTGTCGTCTGCGTCCTCGGAATCCGGGGCGTCCGGATCGAACGACGGGAACCCTTCCTGCGTCTCGGCCTCGATCGCCGCCGCCTCCGGGAGGAAGGGCGCGAGCTCCGGAAGCTCGTCCAGGCCTCGCAGGCCCATCCGCTCCAGGAAGTAGTTCGTCGTCACGTACAGGATCGCACCTGTTCCGGGTTCCGTGCCCGCCTCCTCCACCAGGCCCCGCTGCAGGAGGGTGCGCATGACGCCGTCGCAGTTGACCCCGCGCACCGCGGAGACGCGGCTGCGGCTGACCGGCTGACGGTAGGCGACCACCGCGAGGGTCTCCAGCGCGGCCTGGGTGAGACGGGCCTGCCGGCCGTCCAGGACGAAGCCCTCGACGGCCGCCGCGTACGCGGGGCGGCTGTAGAAGCGCCAGCCGCCGGCGACGAGCCGGAGCTCGAACCCGCGGCCCTGGGCGGTGTACTCGTCGGCCAGCTCGCGCAGCGCGTCCGCGACCAGCCGGGGCGGCCGCCGGAGGATCTTCGCCAGGTGCTCCTCGGTCGCCGGTTCGTCGACGACCATCAGGACGGCCTCGAGTGCGGGCTTCAGGTCGAGGGCGGCGACGCCGTCCGGCCCGTCCGGGACCTCCGTGTCCGGGTCGCTCACGTCTTCCGCACCTCCCCGGCCTCTTCGGCCTCCTCCGTCACCTCTGTCACCTCTGTCACCTCTGTCGCCTCGGGCGGCCGGTCGAACTCGTCCGTCACCACCGGTCCGTCGTCGCCGTCCCCGCCGGCCCAGCGCACCAGCAGGTCACCGAGGGCGGTCTCCTGGTCCAGGACGACGGCCTTCTCCCGGTACAGCTCCAGCAGCGCCAGGAAGCGGGCCACGACGGTCAGGGTGTCGTCGGTGTCGTCGACCAGGACCCGGAAACTCGCCTCGCCCAGCTCCCGCAGCCGGGCCACGACGATCCCGGCCTGCTCCTGCACGCTGACCAGGGGCGCGTGGATGTGCTCCACGTACACCTGCGGCTTCGGTCTGGGCTGCATCGCCTTCACGGCCAGTCTGGCGAACCCCTCCGGCCCGATGCCGAGGACGACCTCGGGCAGCAGCTCGGCGTGGTGGGGTTCCAGGCCGACCGTACGGGGCCGGCGCAGCGCCTCGGCGTCCAGCCGCTCGTCGAAGATCTCCGCGATGCGCTTGTACGCGCGGTACTGCAGCAGCCGCGCGAAGAGCAGGTCGCGGGCCTCCAGGAGGGCCAGGTCGGCCTCGTCCTCCACCTCGGCGGCCGGGAGCAGCCGGGCCGCCTTCAGGTCCAGCAGCGTCGCCGCGACGACCAGGAACTCGGTCGTCTCGTCCAGGTCCCAGTCCGGCCCCAGCGCCCGGATGTACGCCATGAACTCGTCGGTCACCCTGGACAGGGCGACCTCGGTGACGTCCATCCGGTGCCGGGCGATCAGCTGGAGGAGCAGGTCGAAGGGGCCCTCGAAGTTGGCGAGCCGGACCTTGAAGCCCCCGTCGCCGCCCTCGCCGTCCGGTGCGCTCGCGGGCCCGTCCGGCGCGGAGGGCGCCTTCGGGGACACCGGTACGGCTCCCGGCGCGGCGGCCGGCACCGGCACCACCGGCGGCACGGCGGCGGCCGGTCGCACGGAGGGCGTCCCGGGCGTTCCCGGCGGTGCCGGTGAGACCCCGGCGGCAGCGGCCGGCACCGGCGGCTCGGACGGGGTGTCCCCGGAGCCCGGCGGACCGGTGTCCGGCGGTGCCGCCCGCTCTCCCGGGCCCCGGCCCAGCGTGCGTCGGCGGCCGGTACGGGGCCCGGGGCGGGAGGCGTCGTTCGAGGTCATGGCCCCCGCAGGCTACCGCTACCGCCCGCGCAGCCGTCGTACGAGGATGCTGGCGTCCCCGCGGCTCTCCAGGTCGGCGAGGACCACGGCGACCGCCTCGCGGACGATCCGCCCGCGGTCGACGGCCAGCCCGTGCTCGCCCCGGAGCACCAGCCGGGCGTGCTCCAGATCCATGAGCTCCTCGGCGGAGACGTACACGGTGATCTTCTCGTCGTGCCGTTCGCGGCCGCTGGGACGCCGGGAGGCGGTCCGGCCACGCTTGCGGGGCTGGGCCGCGGCGGCAGAACCTTCCTGCGCGCCCTTGCCCGGGCCCCGCGGGGTGCGTTCGGTGCCCCGGCTGCGCGACTCGCCGGCCGCGGCCGGTCCCGCGTCCGCCGCCGTGTGCTCCGCGCCCCCGCCGTCGCCGCCCTGGGCGGGCACCGACTGCGGCGCGTCCTCGGCGGCCGCCGGATCGCTCTCCCCCGCCGGCGCCGGCACCCGGGCGTCGCCGCCGGCCGGCCGTCGCGGGGTGGACGCCTGCAGCGCCGTACCCCCTGTCGTGCGGAAGAGTTCGTCGGCCCCCGGCAGACTCACTCGGCGTGACACCGGGCGAGCACCTCCCTGGCGAGCTGGCGGTAGGCGGCGGCACCGACGGAGTTGGACGCGTACGTGGTGATCGGCTCACCGGCGACCGTGGTCTCCGGGAAGCGGACGGTGCGCCCGATGACCGTGTGGTAGACGTGGTCGTCGAACGCCTCGACGACACGCGCGAGCACCTCACGGCTGTGCACCGTGCGCGAGTCGTACATCGTGGCGAGGATGCCGTCGAGCTCCAGGTCGGGGTTGAGCCGCTCCTGGACCTTCTCGATCGTCTCGGTCAGCAGGGCCACACCGCGCAGCGCGAAGAACTCGCACTCCAGCGGCACGATCACCTTGTGCGCGGCCGTCAGCGCGTTGACCGTG
Organism: Streptomyces sp. NPDC006384; assembly: GCF_042870695.1. Lineage (NCBI taxonomy): Bacteria > Bacillati > Actinomycetota > Actinomycetes > Kitasatosporales > Streptomycetaceae > Streptomyces > Streptomyces sp. NPDC006384. The sequence continues at coordinate 27,774 of NZ_JBIAHR010000028.1, read as the reverse complement.
AGCAGGCCGAGCGAGGGCTGGCAGTCGATGACGATGTAGTCGTAGTCGTCCATCAGCGGCTTCAGCGCCCGCTGCAGCGTGGACTCGCGCGCGACCTCGCTCACCAGCTGCACCTCGGCCGCCGACAGGTCGATGTTGCTGGGCAGCAGGTCCATGTTGGGGACCGCCGTCTTCAGCAGCACCTCGTCGGCCGCCATGCCCCGCTCCATGAGCAGGTTGTAGACGGTGAGGTCGAGCTCCATCGGGTTGACGCCGAGGCCGACCGACAGCGCGCCCTGCGGGTCGAAGTCGACGAGCAGCACCCGGCGCCCGTACTCGGCGAGCGCGGCACCCAGGTTGATGGTCGACGTGGTCTTGCCGACGCCGCCCTTCTGGTTGCACATCGCGATGATCTTCGCGGGGCCGTGCTCGGTCAGCGGGCCCGGGATCGGGAAGTACGGCAGCGGGCGCCCGGTGGGGCCGATGCGCTCACGGCGCTGACGGGCCGCGTCGGGCGCGAGCGTCGCCGCGTACTCGGGATCGGGTTCGTACTCCGCGTCCGGATCGTAGAAGTGCCCCTCGGGCAGTTCGTCGTAGTCGGCGAAGTGGTTGCGGGGCGCGCCACTTCCGTCGCCGGCCATGGCGTTCACGTGTTGGCCATCCATACTCATGTGTGCTGTCCGAGTCGCCTGCGGACTCTGGTGGGCTGCGAAGGTGCGTACCGCGACGGAGCCGACTGCCTCGAGATGCCCCGGGCCGTGGACCCGTGCAGGCATTCCTGGTTGCCCACCCCCGGGAGTAAATGTCGACTCATTCACAAGTCGTCTTACCTCCTTGGTGACCAGGAAACTTCTAGACAGGTCAGCGTGGCACCATGCCGACGTTCGGCGACTCTATGGCGTGTCGGCGGTCCGCAGCAACACAATCCGCCGGACCCGGCCCGATGTGTCTGCAATGAAACATCCCTCTGTCAAGGGCGTACGGCCGTCGCACAGCAGGTTCCACCGGTGCACGAATCGGTCGAAGCGTTGCCTTCGAGGCGAGTTGGCCGTGAATCGCAAAGTGACCATACACACACCCGGCCGGACCTTGTCGGGCAAGGTCCGGCCGGGTGTGCGGGGTTGACGGCGACTGTTGACCTATCGCCTTTCCGAGGTGACGACTTGCTGCTCCGCCGGCCCCGCGGGGCCGGGCGGCGGATCAGGCGAGCAGCGTGGCCGGGTCGACGTACTCCAGGCCGTGCGCCTCGGCGACCTCCTTGTAAACGACCTTGCCGTCATGGGTGTTGAGACCCTTGGCCAGCGCCGGGTCGCGGCGCAGCGCGTCGGCCCAGCCGCGGTCCGCCAGCTCCACGATGTACGGCAGCGTGGCGTTGGTCAGCGCGTAGGTGGAGGTGTTCGGCACCGCGCCGGGCATGTTGGCGACGCAGTAGAAGACCGAGTCGTGGACCTTGAAGGTCGGCTCGGCGTGCGTGGTGGGGTGGGAGTCCGCGAAGCAGCCGCCCTGGTCGATCGCGATGTCGACAAGAACACTTCCGGGCTTCATCCGGGACACCAGCTCGTTGCTGACCAGCTTCGGGGCCTTGGCGCCGGGGATCAGCACGGCGCCGATCACGAGGTCGGCCTCCAGGCAGGCCTTCTCCAGCTCGAAGGCGTTGGAGACGACGGTCTGGATCTTCGTGCCGAAGATCTTGTCGGCTTCCTTGAGCTTGTTGATGTCCTTGTCGAGCAGGGTCACGTGGAAGCCCATGCCGATGGCGATCTGCGCGGCGTTCCAGCCGGAGACGCCACCGCCGATGACGACGGCCTTGCCGGCCAGCACGCCGGGGACGCCGCCGGGCAGCACGCCGCGGCCGCCGTTGGCGGCCATCAGGTGGTAGGCGCCGACCTGCGGGGCCAGGCGGCCCGCGACCTCGGACATGGGGGCGAGCAGCGGCAGCGCGCGGTTCGGGAGCTCGACCGTCTCGTAGGCGATCGCGGTGGTGCCGGACTCGACGAGCGCGTCCGTGCACTCCTTGGAGGCGGCCAGGTGCAGGTAGGTGAAGAGCGTCTGGTCCTTGCGGAGGCGGTGGTACTCCTCGGCGACGGGCTCCTTGACCTTCAGCACCAGGTCGGCGGTGGCCCAGACCTCGTCCGCGGTGTCGAGTATCCGCGCGCCGGCGGCGACGTACTCGTCGTTCGGGATGGAGGAGCCGACGCCGGCGTCGCGCTCGACGAAGACCTGGTGACCGTGGCGCACCAGCTCATGCACGCCGGCGGGGGTGATGGCCACCCGGAACTCGTTGTTCTTGACCTCGCGGGGGATGCCGACCTTCACGTGGATCACGGTCCTTGGCTCAGAGAATGGGTTATTACAAGGCATACCCGTTCAAGCTCGGGCACACCGGGGAAGACCGCAGGAGAACGTGCGGCAGAGCCAGTCTAATGAAGGTGTTCCCGCTGTCTAGCCTTTCAAAGCATCAATCTTCTGACGACACGCTACGGATTTCGCAGGCTTCAGCGTCTTCTTCCTTCAGCATGTGCTCGGCCGAGCTCCGGTGCAGGCCGGCCGCGACGGGATCGCCGAGGCGGTCGAGCGTGTCCGCGAGCCTGAGGTGCAGCGCGGCCTGGAGCCGGACGTCCTCGGCCCGCCGCGCCCACGCGACGGCCTCCTGGCAGGTGCGCAGCGACTCCTCGGGCCGTCCGGCGTACTCCTGGACCCGGGCCAGCTCGCTCAACGCCCGTGCGTGGGCCGCCACATCGCCCGTCCTGCGGTGCCCGGCGGCCGCCGCCCGCCAGGCGCGCACCGCCTCGCCGTAGCGGCCGGCGTAGGTGTGGGCGGTGGCGATGCGGCCGTAGACCCGGGCGGCGTCGGCGCGCTCGTCCCGGGCGAGGCGCTGGGCGAGGGCCCGGCCGAACCAGTCGGCGGCCCGGTCGTAGTCCCCGAGTTCCAGGTGGGCGCCGCCTACGGATTCCATCGCGCGGCCGGTCGCGTACGGGTCGTCCGCCGCGCGTCCGGCGTCCAGTGCGGCCCGGTAGCGGGCCAGCGCCTCGGCGGTGCGGCCGGTCCGGGCGTCCAGATCGCCCAGGTTCAGCAGGGCCGCCGCCTTCTCCCGGGGCAGGTCGCGGCGCTCGGCCACGTCGAGGACGAGCCGGTGGATGCCGTACAGGTCGCCCGCGGCCGCGTGGGTGCCGAAGTGGGCCACCATGGCCCGCACCAGCTGGGACATCAGCCGGCGGGCGAGCGTGTCCAGCTCCCCGTCGGCGACCGCGAGGCGGACGGAGGCCAGCAGAGCGGGCCGGCAGAGGCGCAGCCAGTCGGCGGCGGCCCTCGGGGTGGAAAAGCGCAGGGCCCGCGGCATGCCCTCGAGCTTCTCGCGGGCGTGCGCGCTGTCGGTCTCGGTGACCGCCCGGCACGACTGCAGCAGCCGTACGGTGCGCTCCAGCATGCGGGCGCGGGCCAGCTGCAGCTCGGCGGGCCGGTCGTGCCTGCCGGCGAGGGTCTTCAGCAGGGGGTGCAGACAGCCGGGGACCTCGTACTGCGGCAGCGGGGAACGGGTCCGGTGCAGCAGGCCGAGGGCGACGAAGTCGTCGAGGGTGGCGCGGGCTCCGTCCACCGAGCAGCCGGCGAGGGCGGAGGCGGTGTGCGGGTCGACCAGGCCGGCCGGGGCCAGGGAGAGCAGACGCAGTGTCCGCGCCGCGGGGCCGGGCAGGGACGCGTAGGTGAGGTGGAAGACGCGGCTGAGCGGGGTGCCCTGGTCGTCCTCGGCGTGCAGGTGCCTGGCGAGATCGGCGACGGCCGCCTTGGGGCGTGCGGCGAGCCAGCCGCCGGCGAGGGTGAGGGCGGCGGGCTGGGCCTGGCAGACCTCGACCAGCTGCTCGGCGGCGCGCGGGTCCACGGTGATGCGGACCGCGCCGGTGTACCGGGACAGCAGCTCCACGGCCGACTTGGTGTCAAGGCCCCCGAGCGTGCACGGCCGGACGTCCGCGATTCCGGTCAGCGGGCCCTCGGCGACGGCGACGGCCAGGCAGTCCGGGCTGTCCGGGAGCAGGGCGTCGACCTGCTCGGCGTCGGCGGCGTCGTCGAGCAGGAGCAGCACCGGGCGGTCGGCGAGGGCCTCGCGCAGGGCCGCGGTGAGGTCGTCCTCGCCGGCGCCGGGCGGGGCGGGGCGGTCCAGGCCGGCCAGGAGTTCGCGGGCGAGCCGCTCGACGGGCACGCGCTGTCCGTCCGGCTCGCTGAGCCGGGCGCGCAGCACCCCGCCGGGGTAGCGGTCCGCCACCTGGGCGGCGAGTTCCTCGGCGAGCGCGGTGCGGCCGGAGCCGGGCCTGCCCGCGATCAGCAGCACGCGCGCGCGGGGGGCCTTGCGGCCGGAGAGCGTGTCCAGGCCGGCGCGCTCGATGTCGGCGCGCAGCTCTTTCAGTTCCCGGGTGCGGCCCAGGAACCGACTCTCCTCAGCAGGGCCGTCCGACGGCTGTACGCCGTCCGTGTCCACCGCCTGATCCGTCACGGGCCACACTCCCGGTCCCACCGCACGTCGGCGCCCGCCGGAACTCCGGTTCGGGCGTTTTCCGAGCCTAGTTCACGCTCTGCGACGTACCGGGCGGAGCGCGGCGGACACGTCCCCTGATCAGATCAACCGATGGTCACACCGCAAGGGGTGCGGGCAGGCCGGCCCGCGCCCGCCGGGGCGGTCTCAGGCCTCGAAGGGGCGCGCCGGCCACGGCGCCCCGGCCGGGCGCAGCGCGTCCAGCCCGTCACCGCGCTCCGCCGCGACCAGCGCGAGCACGCCGACGACGAGGCAGTTGTTGTGCAGGTCACCGGCGAGCACGCCGCGCACCAGGTCCGCGACGGGCACCCGGGCCAGCTCCATGTCGGCCTCCTCGTCCTCGACCTCGAAGCGCTCGCCCTCGGCGTCGGACAGGTTCCGGGCGAGGAAGATCCGTACCGCCTCGTCGCAGCCGCCCGGGGTGGTGTAGACGTCGGTCAGCACCCGCCAGTCCTCGGCCTTGACGTGCGCCTCCTCGTACAGCTCGCGCTGGGCGGCGTGCAGCGGGTTCTCGCCGGGGACGTCGAGCAGACCGGCCGGGATCTCCCACAGCTTGTGGCGCACGGGGTGCCGGTACTGGCGGATGACGATGACCCGCCCCTCGTCGTCCAGGGCGAGGACGGCCACGGAGCCGGGGTGGACCTGGTAGTCGCGGCTCGCTACGGAGCCGTCGGGCATGACCACCTCGTCCGTGCGCATCGAGGTCTTCTTGCCCCGGAAGGGTGTCTCGGTGCCCCGGATCTCCCACTGCTCGGGGATGTCCTCGATCGTGCTGCCCGCCATGCTGACCTGCCCTTCCAGAGGTACGCGAAAAGCCGGGACCCGCGCTGTCGAACGCGCGCGCCCCGGCCACCGTACAAGCCGGTGTGTTACTTCGACGTGTTCCCCGTCTTCCCCGTCTTCCGCTCGACCGCGGCCTTGACCAGCCCGGCGAAGAGCGGGTGCGGGCGGGTCGGGCGCGAGCGCAGCTCCGGGTGCGCCTGGGTGGCGACCAGGTAGGGGTGGACGTCGCGCGGGTACTCGACGTACTCGACGAGCTTGCCGTCGGGGGAGGTGCCCGAGAAGACGAGGCCGGCCTTCTTCTCCAGCTCCGCGCGGTAGGCGTTGTTCACCTCGTAGCGGTGGCGGTGGCGCTCCTCGACGTACTCCTTGCCGTCGTACACCTCGCGCACGATCGAGCCCTCGGCCAGCTTGGCCGGGTACATGCCGAGCCGCATGGTGCCGCCCATGTCGCCCTCGCCGGCCACGATGTCCAGCTGCTCGGCCATGGTGGAGATGACCGGGTGGGCGGTGGCGGGGTCGAACTCGGTGGAGTTGGCGTCGGTGATGCCGGCCAGGTTGCGCGCGGCCTCGACCACGATGCACTGCAGGCCCAGGCAGAGGCCGAGCAGCGGGATCCTGTTCTCACGGGCGTACTTGATCGCGCCGACCTTGCCGAGCACACCGCGGTCGCCGAAGCCGCCCGGGATGCAGATCGCGTCGACGTCGCCGAGCTGCGCCTTGGCGCCGGCCGGGGTCTTGCAGTCGTCGGAGGTGACCCACTTGATCTTGACGCGGGCCCGGTTGGCGAAGCCGCCGGCGCGCAGCGCCTCGGTGACCGAGAGGTAGGCGTCGGGCAGGTCGATGTACTTGCCGACCAGCGCCATCGTGATCTCGTGCTCGGGGTTGTGGACGCGGTCGAGCAGGTCGTCCCAGGTCGTCCAGTCCACGTCGCGGAACGGCAGGTCCAGCTTGCGGACGACGTAGGCGTCCAGGCCCTCGGTGTGGACGACCTTCGGGATGTCGTAGATCGACCGGGCGTCGGGGCAGGCGACGACGGCGTCCTCGTCGACGTCGCACATCAGGGAGATCTTGCGCTTGATCGCCGTGGGCACCTCACGGTCGCAGCGCAGCACGATGGCGTCCGGCTGGATGCCGATGTTGCGCAGCGCGGCGACACTGTGCTGGGTCGGCTTGGTCTTCAGCTCGCCCGAGGGGCCGATGTAGGGCAGGAGGGAGATGTGCACCACGAAGACGTTGTCGCGGCCGACCTCGTGGCGGACCTGGCGGACGGTCTCCAGGAACGGCAGCGACTCGATGTCGCCGACCGTGCCGCCGACCTCGGTGATCACGACGTCGACCTCGTCCGTCGCCATGCGGCGGATGCGGTGCTTGATCTCGTTGGTGATGTGCGGGATGACCTGCACGGTGTCGCCGAGGTACTCGCCGCGCCGCTCCTTGGCGATCACCGTCGAGTAGACCTGACCGGTGGTGACGTTGGCGGAACCGTCGAGGTCGCGGTCGAGGAAACGCTCGTAGTGGCCGATGTCCAGGTCGGTCTCGGCGCCGTCGTTGGTGACGAACACCTCACCGTGCTGGAAGGGGTTCATCGTGCCGGGGTCGACGTTGAGGTACGGGTCGAGCTTCTGCATCACGACGCGCAGGCCCCGGGCCTTGAGCAGCATGCCGAGGCTGGAGGCGGTCAGCCCCTTGCCGAGCGAGGAGGCGACGCCCCCGGTGACGAAGATGTGCTTGGTCGTCGAGGCTGTGCTGTTTCGAAAAACAGTGGGCGGCATGGCCAAGAGGGGGCTCCCGTGGTCGCGATCTGGGGTGCGGTGCGTTCGTCGTCCGGCCCGGTCTCCCGGGTCTCGTCGGCGGCGCCGTCGCTGCGGTTCCGGGGTCTGTCTCCCACCGGTCCACGGGCTACCAGCGTATCAGCGACGGAGACCGATGGCTTCCGGCCACGCTCCGCGCAGGCGCGGACACGGACGCGCACCGCTCACCCGTTCGGCGGATCCGTCTTCTCCCGGGACGCACACGGATCATCCGCGTGCGTCGTATCCTGCTCGGACGCTCGCTGCCGAGCCCGCCCGGCGACACGGGACCACCCCTCGCCCGCCAGTCCCGGAACAACGAGAGCTCCTCAGTGCGGTGAGCGACAATTGTCATCTGCGGCACCGCGTTTGGCTTCACGGCCGGACGGCTGCTTTGCTTCATGACTCAACGACGCACGACAAACCCCCCTTGACCGCACTGGCGACCGCCCCCACGCGGGGTGACGTGGCCGTTCGACTGGAGTTGCACGTGGCCGGGCGCATCGAAGACTACGCACTCATCGGAGACATGCAGACCGCGGCGCTGGTCTGCCGGGACGGGACGGTCGACTGGCTGTGCCTGCCCCGCTTCGACTCGCACGCCATCTTCGCCGGTCTGCTGGGCACCGAGGAACACGGCTTCTGGCGGGTGGGCCCCGCCTACGCCCCCGGCGCGAAGCCCCCCGTGGCGGCCCGGCGCGGTTACCGCGGCGACTCGCTGATCCTGGAGTCCGAGTGGGACACCCCGCGCGGCACGGTCCGCGTGACCGATTTCATGCCACCGCGCGACGGCGCCCCCCAGCTGATCCGGATCGTGGAGGGCGTCTCGGGCCGGGTGCCGATGCGCTCGGAGCTGCGGATGCGGTTCAGCTACGGCCGGGTCGTGCCGTGGGTGCACAAGCACGAGGGCCGCACGGTGGCCGTCGCGGGCCCCGACTCCGTGTGGTTCGACACGGAGGCCGAGACCTACGGCAAGGCGCTGACCACGTACGCGGACTTCACGGTCGCCCCGGGTGACCGGATCGCGTTCACCATCTCCTGGGAGCCCTCGCACAAGCAGCCGCCGCCGCTGCCGGAACCCGAGCAGTCGCTGACGGCGACGGAGGACTTCTGGCGCGAGTGGGTGGAGCACTGTACGTACCACGGCCCCTACCGTGAGGCCGTGGTCCGCTCCCTGATCACGCTGAAGGCGCTGACGTACGCCCCGACCGGCGGCATCGTCGCCGCGCCGACGACCTCCCTGCCGGAGGAGATCGGCGGCGTCCGCAACTGGGACTACCGCTACACCTGGCTGCGCGACGCGGCGATCACCCTCTCCTCGCTGCTGCGCACCGGCTACCGCGAGGAGGCCCGCGCCTGGCGCGAGTGGCTGCTGCGCGCGGTCGCCGGCGACCCGGAGAACCTGCAGATCATGTACGGCATCGCGGGCGAGCGGGAGCTCGGCGAGGCGGAGCTGGACTGGCTGCCCGGCTACGAGAACTCCGGGCCCGTCCGGGTCGGCAACGGCGCCGCCCACCAGCTCCAGCTGGACGTGTACGGCGAGGTCACCGAGGCCCTGCACCTGGCCCACATGACGGGCCTGGCCCGCAACGACTACGCCTCCGTCCTCCAGCTCAAGCTGATCCGCTACCTGGAGGACCACTGGCAGGAGCCGGACGAGGGCATCTGGGAGGTCCGCGGCCCGCGCCGGCACTTCGTGCACTCCAAGGTGATGGCCTGGGTCGCCGTCGACCGCACCATCAAGCTGATCGAGTCCGGCGACGCCGACGGCCCGCTGGAGCGCTGGAAGCGGCTGCGCGACGACATCCACCGGGACGTGTGCGAGAAGGGCTACGACGAGGAGCGCAACACCTTCACACAGTCCTACGGCTCCCGGGAGCTGGACGCCTCGCTGCTGCTGATCCCGCAGATGGGCTTCCTGCCGCCGGACGACAAGCGGGTCATCGGCACCATCGAGGCGATCCAGCGGGAGCTGTCCACGTCGGACGGCTTCATCCTGCGCTACCCGACGGACGGCGAGGACGAGGGCGTCGACGGCCTGCCGGGCGACGAGGGCGCCTTCCTGGCCTGCTCGTTCTGGATGGCCGACGATCTGGCGATGATCGGCCGGGTGGACGAGGCGCGCAAGCTCTTCGAGAAGCTGCTGTCCCTGCGCAACGACCTGGGCCTGCTCGCCGAGGAGTGGGACCCGCGCCTGCAGCGCCAGGTCGGCAACTTCCCCCAGGCCTTCAGCCACGTCCCCCTCATCGACACGGCCCTGCGCCTGACCGCGAGCGGAGCCTACGGCGGCTGACCCCGCCCCGCCCCTGGGGGTACCTCCCAGGGGCGGCACGGGTGGGCGCTGGGGGTGTCTCCCCCTCCGGGGAGGCGCCCCGTCACGCCGGGCAGCGCCCCACCCCCGGCCCACACCCGCCCCGGGCGCCCTGAAACCGCCCGCACCTGTGCCCCCGTCACACCCCCGGGTACCGTCCGCTGCATGCACATCCCCGCCGCGCCCCCGCCCACGGGCATCACCGTGCAGCGCGCCCTGGACCTCCCCGGCCTGCGCAGCGGCCTCCCGGAGACCGTCGCCTGCGCCGACCGCCTGCACCGCACCGTGCGCTGGGTGCACGCCGGCGAGGTCCCCAACATCGCCTCCCTCCTCAAGGGCGGCGAGCTCCTCCTCACCACGGGCTACGGCCTCGGCACCCGCCCCGCCGAGCAGCGCGCCTTCGTGCGCACACTCGCCGAGCGCGGCATCGCGGCCCTGGTCGTGGAGCTCGGCCCGCGCTTCGCGCGCCTGCCGGCCGCCCTCGTGGACACCGCCCGTGCCGCCGGGCTCCCGCTGGTCCAGCTGCACCGCGAGGTGCCGTTCGTGACGGTCACCGAGGAGATCCACACCGAGATCGTCAACGGCCACTACGCGCTGCTCCAGCGTGCCGAGGAGGTGCACCGCCGCTGCACCGAGGCCCTCCTGGGCGGCGGCGGGGTGCCCCAGGTGCTCGGCATCCTCGCCGACTTCGGCGACAACCCGGTCTTCCTGGAGACGGCCGACGGCCGCCTGCTCTACGCCGCCGGCTCCGGTCCCGAGGGCGCCGACCCGCTGCAGGTGTGGGAGGGGCTGCGCGGCCCGCGCAAGGACGTCCCGCCCCCGGCGGGCTCGGTCGTGGTGGACGTCCCCGGCGGCGGCCCCGGCGCCGGGGCGGTGCGCGCGCGGCTGGTCCTGCTGCCCGTACGGTCCGCGCTGGCGCCGGTGCACCGGATGGCGGCGGAGCGGGCGGCCGGCATCCTCGCCGTGGTGCTGATGCAGGCCCGGCAGGAGGAGGAGCTGGCGGCGCGCGGGCGCGGCGACTTCCTCACCGACCTCGCCGAGGGCCGGATCGTGGCGGAGGACGCCCCGGCGCAGGCCCGGGTCCTCGGTTTCAAGCCGGGCGCCGGCCCGTTGCTGCCCGTCGTGATGCGGCTCGGCGACGCCCTCGCCCCCGGCGGCGGCTGGGCGGTGCTGGCGCGTGCGGTCGCCGAGGAGCTGGCGTCGGTCGGGGTGCCATCGCTGCTGGGCGTACGGCCGGTGGAGGGCCGGGTGCCGCTCCTGCTGGGTCTGCGCTCGGAGTCCGAGCGGGCGGCGGTCGCCGACCGGGTCGCGGCGGCGCTGCGGGCGGGCGTCGAGCGGGCCGGGATGCGGCCTCCGGGCGCGCATCCGCCGGTCGTGGTGGTCGGGGTCGCCGGGGGCTGGGCGGCGGCGTCGGCGGGTCTGCGGCACGCGGCGGAGACGGCGGCCGCGGCGCAGGGTCTGGACGACCGGCCGTGGTACGACGCCCGGCGTCTCGACATCGACCTGCTGCTGTGGCGGCTGCGCGACCACCCTGACCTGGCGGCGTTCGTCGGCCGGGCGATCGGGCCCGTCCTGGACCACGACAAGCGTTCCAGGCCGCCGCTGCTGCCCACCCTCGAGAGCTATCTGGCGCACGCGGGCCGCAAGGCGGAGACGGCACGGGAGCTCCATCTGAACCGGCAGACGCTGTACAACAGGCTGGCGCGGATCGGGGAGCTGCTGGGCACGGACCTCGACGACCCGCACACCGTCCTGGCGCTGAGCCTGGCGCTGCGGGCGCGCCGGCACGTGCCGTAGGAGAGGGCGGTCAGAGCAGCGGTGCGGGCCGGGTCAACTCGTCGTAGACGCTGAGGACCTGGACGACGGTCTCGTCCTCGGTCGGCCAGGTGGCGGCCTGCCGTACGCCCGCCTCGCGCAGCGCCTCCCGCCGCGCGGCGTCGCCGAGCAGCCCGGCGACGGCATCGGCGAGTGCTCCGGCGTCCCCGGGCGGGACGAGTTCGGCGGCGTCGCCGACGAGTTCGGGGATGCCGCCGGTGGCGCCGGCGACCAGCGGCAGCCTCGCGTGGAGGGCCTCCTGCGCGAGGACGGAGCGTCCCGCCCCCCGGTGGTGCGGCAGCAGCGCGAGGTCGGCCGCCGTCAGCAGGTCGGTGACGTCGTCGCGGCGGCCGAGGAGCGCCACCGGCAGTTCCTCCTCCTCGATCCGCCGCTGCAGCTCCCCGCGCAGTGTGCCCTCTCCGGCGACGACGACCAGCGGCACGGGATCGAGCCGGCGCCAGGCCCGTGCGGCATCGAGCAGGACGTCGTACCCGCGGTGCGGTTCCAGGGAGCCGACCGCGATCAGCAACGGGCGTCCGACGGCGCCGAGTTCGGCCCGGATCTTCGGGCGCGTCCGGTCGGGTTCCTCCGGCCCGGCGGCCCGCCGGGTCCGGCCGGGGAGGGCGACGGGGCCGAGCCGGGCGTCCCGCGCGCCGGTCAGCCGGGCCCGGTCGACCAGGTCCGAGGTCGCGCCGAGCACCACGGTGGCGGCCCGCATCACCCGCCGCTCCAGCACCCGCAGCAGCTGGGCGCGCGCTCCTTCGGCGTGGACCCGGTCGTGCCAGGTGACGACGAACGGGGTGCCCGCCCGGCGTCCGGCGAGAGCCAGCGCCGCGCGGAAGGAGGCGTGCAGTCCGTGCGCGTGCACCAGATCGGCGTCGGCGCACACCGCGCGCAGCGCCGCCACGGAGACGGGGCCGCTGCTGCGCGGCACGTGCACGTGGTCGGCTCCGGCGCCGGTGAAGTCGTAGACGCGTTCCGCCTCGGCGGGGGCGCACACCGTGACCTGCACGCCCCGTGCGACGAGCCCCGCGGCCAGCGAGCGCACGTGCGCGCTGCTGCCGGCGTCGCCTCCGCCCAGCACCTGCACGGTGCGCAGCGGCGGCCGGCCGAGCGGTGAGTGGCTGCTCACGGGGGTCACGTGTCCCGGGACTCCTGGTTCGGCGGGGGACGGTCACGAAGAACGTACAGAAGGACGGTACGGGCGGGGCACGCCGCCCGGTTCCGGTGCGACGCCCCGCCAAGGATGCCAGCACGTACGGATGTTCCGGCAACGGTTCCGTTCACGGGGACGCGTCCGCGGGGCAACGGGAGACGACCGGTTCACCCCCACGAGTGACGTACCGGGGCGGAGGGTGCCCCGGGCCGGTGGCTGCGGCTGATCATCCGGCCACCCTACGGCCCCCGCGGCGCCTCCGGACCGGCGTCTTCGGGCCGGCCCGTGCGGTCACGGCCGGGCGGCGAGCGCGACCCGCCCCCGTTCCAGCAGGCGCAGGGCGCGGGGGAAGTCCTTGAGTTGCGCCGCGAGACCGGTCAGCGCGGGGAGCAGGACGGTGGCGGGGACGCCCCGGACGTGGAGGATGCCGGCGGTCCACTCCAGGAAGTCGGTGAACAGCCGCGTGTCGTCGACGTAGAGGGCGGCGGCCAGGAAGTCGACGACGTGGGCCACGTCCTCGGCGGTGCGGTCCCGCTGGGCGTCCGTGTAGGACCGCATCGCCGGCAGGCGCTCCTCGATGCCGGCCAGGGTGTTCCTGACCAGCCGCGCCTTGGTGCCGACGACGATCGTGTACTCCTGGTCGGCCAGGTGCGGCAGGTCGTCGGCCGGCGTGTGCGCGGCGCCGGCGCGGAGGCGGGGAAGGCCGCCCTCCAGGACTCCGGCGGCGGCGCGGGCGTCCGGGGCCCAGGCGTCCGCGCCCAGCAGACGGGCGTGGCGGCCGTCCGCGCCGAAGGCGGCACCGCCGACGAGGACGGGGGTCCCGGCGGCCTGGACGGCGGTGACGGCCGCGTGCGCGCCGGGAAGCCGGGTGGGGAGCGACGAGGAGAGGGCCAGGACGTCGGGGGCGGTCCGGTGCACGTGCTCCACCAGGTGCGGGGTGGGCACCTGGGCGCCGAGGAAGTCGACGTCGTGTCCGCGGCCCCGCAGCACCTCGGCGAGTATCCGTGCGGGCAGGGCGTGCCACTCCCCGTCGACGCAGGCGACGGTCACGGTGCGGGCCGCGCCCGGCGCGGTGCCGGCCGACGCGGTCCCGGCCGGCACGGTGTCCCGGTGGGCCATGGCGGCGATGATCCGGTCGTGGATCGCGGTGGCCGCGTGCTCCTGTGCCACGCCGATACGTCCGGCGGCCCACTCCGCGCCCACCTTCACCTGCACCGGCACGATGACGTCGAGCAGCACCTCCTCGGTGGTCAGGCCGTCGTCCAGCGCCCCGAGCACGACGCGGCCGGCCGCGCGTTCGTCCCGGTCCGTCACCGCCCGCCACAGCGCGGCGCGCAGTTCCGCGAAGGGCCGGGGCGTCCGGTCCCCCTGCGTGACTCCGGTGTCGGCGGCGATCACGTCGTGCACCCCTGCGGTGCGCGGCCGTCCGCCGGTGCCGGGCGGAGCGACCGGGGCGCGGTGATCGCCAGCAGGGCGATGTCGTCGTGCCGGCCGGCGCCGATCCACTCGGCGGCGAGCAGCTGGACGCGTTCGACGACGGCTTCGGCGGGCATCCCGGCGCAGTCGGCCACGGCCGCCCGCAGGCGTTCCTCCCCGAGCATGACGTCCCCCAGCGGGCCGCCCCTGGCCTCAGTGACGCCGTCGGTGTACATCAGGCACGTCTCTCCCGGTGCCAGGTCGACGTGCGCGGTGCGCGCCTGGATCCGGGGCAGGACCCCGATGAGGGTGCCGGACGTGTCGGCCTCCTCGACGCTTCCGTCGTGCCGCACGATCAGCGGCGGCGCGTGACCGGCGCTGGTCAGCCGCAGGCGCACCCGGCCGCCGCGACGGAGGACCGAGGCCAGCACGAGGGTCGCGAACCGTGTGTGGCGGCTGCCGAGGAGGGCGCCGTTGAGGAGGCTCAGCATGTTCTCGTGGTCGTCCGCCAGGGGCAGCAGCGCGTGGAGCGTGTTGCGTATCTTGCCGGTGAGGACGGCGGCCTCCAGTCCCTTGCCGCACACGTCGCCGAGGACGGCGAGCGTCTCCTTGCCGGGATCGGCCGCGGGGTGGACGTCGTAGAAGTCGCCGCCGATCCGCTCGGTGTCCTGCGAGGCACGGTAGCCGCCGGCGAACTCCACGCCGTGCACCTGCCGCAGCACGGGCGGCAGCAGGTCGGCCATGAGGGTGGCGGTGATGCCCGCCTGCTCCGAGTACAGCCGGGCCGCCGAGAGCGCGGATCCGGCCCGGGCGGCGAACAGGCGGGCGAAGACCTCCTCGGAGGCGTCGAACGCCGCCCTGTCGCTGCGGCGCAGCAGGATCAGCGCCCCGGCGGGCACGCCGTGCCCCGGCAGCGGACAGACCGCGACCGACCCCACCGGGCCGTCGAAGCCGTCGGGCAGCGCCCAGGCCGGCAGGGCCGAGGGGTCGATCCACCTCGACGGCACCGGCGGGAAGCCCTGGAGCGCCTCGCCGAGGCCCGGCATCGCCGACGGGTCGATCCGGACGGTGTCGTGCCAGGGCGCGCCGCCGCCCACGCTGCCGGCGAGGGGGTGCCGGCCGCCGCTCGCAGGGGCCAGCACGAGGGCGGCGTCGGCCAGGTGCTCGGCCGCCAGCCGGACGGTGACGTCCATGCACCGCTGGACGTTCAGCGACGCCAGCAGCCGGGTGGAGGTCTCGGCGAGGAAGGCGGTCCGCTGCCGTTCGACGCGCAGTTCGTCCTCGGCCGACAGCCGGCCGGTGTCGTCGACCAGCCACCACACCACGTTGCCGTCCGCTCCCGGGGTGGGGTGTGCCGTCAGCGTCGCGCCCCGGTGCCGGCCGGTGACCGGACGTGCCGGAGGGCCCGGCGCTCCTCCGGCCGCGCGCCGGTGGGCGCCGGCGAGCCAGGGCGGTGCCACGTCGGCCAGCGGCGTCCCGCCGGCCGCCCCCGGGAACAGGGCGGCCGCGGCGGTGTTGACCTCCACGATCACACCGCCGGCGTCCGCGACGACGACCGGGTACGGCGCGCCCAGCCACGCGGCGCCGATGCCCGGGGACGTACCGTGCGGCTGCGCCGAGGCGCCTTCGAATACCGTCATAACCGGAGACCGCACGCGACGGGTCTCATCACCTTCCCCGACAGACACGTTCCGTCCACCTTGGCCCAAGGGGACCGCTTCCACCAAGCCATCTTCCCCGCCCGGGACGAGACGTGCCTCACGGCCGGACCGCCGTCGCCCCGTCCCGGCCGGTCCGGGGTCCGCGTCCCGGGGGGTACGGGTTTCCCGGGGACCCCCGGGAAACCCGGGGTTCCGGTCACGCGTCCGCCCGGGCCGTCGCCAGCAGTTCCTCCGCGTGGGCGCGGGCCGTCTCCGAGTCCTCCTGGCCCGCGAGCATCCGGGACAGCTCCCGGATCCGCTCCTCGCCCTCGAGGACCTTCACACCGGAGCGGGTGACCGAGCCGTCGCTGGTCTTCTCCACCAGCAGCTGCCGGTCGGCGAACGCGGCCACCTGCGGCAGATGCGTGACCACGACGACCTGCGCGGTCTTCGCGAGCCGCGCCAGGCGCCGTCCGATCTCCACCGCGGCCTTGCCGCCGACGCCGGCGTCGACCTCGTCGAAGAGGTAGGTCGGCACCGGGTCGGTGCCCGCGAACACGACCTCCACGGCCAGCATCACCCGCGACAGCTCACCGCCGGAGGCGCCCTTGGCGATGGGCCGCGGCGGCGCGCCCGGGTGCGGGGCGAGCAGCAGCTCCACATCGTCGGCGCCCGACGGCCCGTACGCGACCGTACGCCCGCCGACCTCCACGCCCTCGGGGTCCTCGGTCTGCCGGACGGCGAACGACACGCGCGCGTGCGGCATGGCGAGCGAGGCCAGCTCGGCGGTGACCGCGGCGGCGAACCGCTCGGCGGCCTCCGTCCGCGCGTCGGTCAGGGCCTGCGCCAGCCCGCCCAGTTCCGCCCGCAGGGCGTCCCGTTCGGCGGTGAGCTCGCCGATCCGCTCGTCGTCGCCGTCCAGCTCGGTCAGCCGTGCCGCGCTCCGCTCGGCCCAGGCCAGCACCTCGGCGACGTCCTCGCCGTACTTGCGGGTGAGCGCCGTGAGCGCGGCCCGCCGTTCCTCGACCGCCGCCAGCCGCAGCGGGTCGGCGTCCAGGTCGTCGGCGTACCCGGCCAGCTCCCCGGCCACGTCCCGCAGCAGGATCCCGACCTCGCCGATCCGCTCGGCGAGCGCGGCCAGCGCCGGGTCGTGCGACCGCACGGCGTCCAGTGCCCGTTGCGCGCCCGCGACGAGCGTCGCCGCGTCCATGCCCTCCGGGTCCTCGGGGTTGCCCGCCAGTGCGGCGTGCGCGGCCGTCGCGGCCGAGGCGAGGGCCTCGGCGTTCCCCAGACGTTCCGCCTCCTCCGCCAGTTCCGCGTCCTCGCCGGCGCGCGGTTCGACGGCCGCGATCTCGTCGAGGCCGTAGCGGAGCAGGTCGGCTTCCTGGGCGCGCTCGCGCGCCCGCGTGGTGATCTCCTCCAGCTCCGCGATGACGGTCCGCAGCCGATGGTACGCCTCGGTGTACTTGGCGAGCGGCACGGCGACCGCGTCACCCGCGTACCGGTCCAGCGCCTGCCGCTGCCGGGACTGCTTCAGCAGCCCCTGCTGGTCGGTCTGCCCGTGCACGGCCACCAGTTCGTCGGCGAGCTCGGCGAGCATCCCGACGGGCACGGACCGCCCGCCCAGATGCGCCCGCGAGCGCCCTTCGGCGGAAACGGTACGACTGATCAGCAGGGCTCCGTCGTCCAGCTCGGCCCCGGCCTCCTCGGCCCGTACCGCCGCCGCGGCGTCCTCGGGCACGGCGATCCGCCCCTCGACGACCGCGTTCCTGGCCCCGATCCTCACCAGCGCCGCGTCCGCCCGTCCGCCCAGGAGCAGCCCCAGGCTGGTGACCACCATGGTCTTGCCCGCACCCGTCTCACCGGTGACGGCGGTGAATCCGGGGGACAGCTCGACCACGGCGTCGTCGATGACTCCCAGCGACCGTATCCGCATCTCCTCAAGCACGCACCCGACCATACGAGGTTTCGCCCTCGCCGTGCGACGCACCCCACTCGACCGGGGCAGCCGCAGGCCGTCACCCGCGGACGGATCGCTCGTTGCACGGGCGTTGCTCCCCGCCGCCGCGGGGGCGCCGCGCCGGGCCTAGTGCGGTGCCCCGCGCCACCCGGACACCGGCAGCGCGAACTTCGCCACCAGTCGGTCGGTGAACGACGCGTGGTGCAGCCGGGCCAGCCGCACCGGCACCGCCCCCCGCCGCACCTCCACCCGCGCCCCGGGCGGCAGCTCCACCGTCCGCCGCCCGTCGCACCACAGCACCCCGGGCGGGATGTGCGGCAGCACCTCCACCGCGAGCACCGAGTCCGGCGAGGTCACCAGCGGTTTCGCGAACAGCGCGTGCGCGCTGATCGGCACCATCAGCAGCGCCTCGACCTCGGGCCACACCACCGGCCCCCCGGCCGAGAAGGCGTACGCCGTCGATCCGGTCGGCGTCGACAGCACGATGCCGTCGCAGCCGAAGCCGGTCACCGGCCGCCCGTCGATCTCCAGCACGACCTCCAGCAGCTTCTCGGCGCCGGCCTTCTGCACGGCCGCCTCGTTCAGCGCCCAGTCGGTGTGCACGATGTCGCCGTTGCGGTGCACGACGACGTCGACGGTCATCCGCTCCTCGACCTCGTACGCCCGGTTGACCACCCGGTCGACGACCTTGTCGAGGTCGTCCCGCTCGGCCTCGGCGAGGAAACCGACCCGGCCGAGGTTGACGCCGAGCATCGGCACCCCGGAGGCGCGGGCGAACTCGGCGCCGCGCAGCAGCGTCCCGTCACCGCCCAGCACGATGAGCAGTTCGCACCCGTCGAGGCACTGCGGGGTGGCCTCCGCGACGAGTTCCACCTCGCCCGGCAGCGGCAGGTCGCGCGCCTCGGCCTCCAGGACGCGCACGCCGAGACCGGCGCGCAGCAATCCCTTCACCACGAGCTCGGCACTGCGGATGGCCGCGGGCCGCCCGGTGTGGGCGAGCAGGAAAACAGTACGAGCTCGGTTCTGTGTCAACGCGGCCCCTCCGCCACTGCACGGTCAACGTCGGCCGGGTCCAGTTCGCCGGCCCCGGCCCGCAGCCACAGAAAGTACTCGACGTTCCCGGAGGGCCCGGGCAGCGGACTGGCGGTGACCCCCTTCACCCCGAGCCCCAGTTCCCACGCCCTGGCGGCCACGCCCCGCACCGCCTCGGCCCGCAGCTGGGCGCTGCGCACCACTCCCCCGCTGCCCAGCCGCTCCTTGCCCACCTCGAACTGCGGCTTGACCATCATCACCAGGTCGGCGTCCGGCCGGGTGCACCGCACCAGGGCGGGCAGCACCAGTCCGAGCGGGATGAAGGACAGGTCGCCCACCACGAGGTCCACGAGTTCGCCGTCGATCGCCTCCGGCGTCAACTCGCGTACGTTCGTACGGTCCTTGACGGTGACGCGTTCGTCCTGCTGCAGGGACCACGCGAGTTGTCCGTAGCCGACGTCCACCGCGACGACGTGCGCGGCGCCCGCCCGCAGCAGGACGTCGGTGAAGCCGCCGGTGGAGGCGCCGGCGTCCAGCGCGCGCCGGCCCTCGACGACGAGGCCCCGCGGCACGAACGCCTCGAGGGCGCCGGCCAGCTTGTGGCCGCCGCGCGAGACGTAGTCGGGGTCGCTGTCGTCGGCGCTCACCACGATCGCGGCGGCGGTCTCCACCTGGGTGGCGGGCTTGGTCGCGACGGTCTTGCCGACGGAGACCCGTCCGGCGGCGATCAGCTGGCTCGCGTGCTCGCGCGAACGCGCCAGCTTGCGACGGACCAGCTCCGCGTCGAGACGGCGGCGTGCGACTCCTGCCACGTTCGGTTCAGCTCCTGTTTTCGTACGGCGCATCGGACTCGTGGCCCGAAGCGCCTCGTCGAGGGGTGGTGGTCGGGCGACCGGTGGGCACCGGAGGTCCCTGGCGGGCGTCGAGCGCGGTGAGCGCGTCGCGCAGCCCCCGGTGTACATCCTCGTACACCGCGACGTGTCCGTCCGTGGCGAGGTGGTCGGCGGCGGCCAGGCGCCGCAGCACCGCGTCCACCCCGGCGTCGCCGGTGGGGGTGCGGGGAACGCCGAGGGGCGCGGGAGGGGCGGCGTCGGATCCGGTCCGCGCCTCCGGGTCTCCCGCCCCGGCCTCCGTCTCCGGGCTCCCGGCCTGCGGTGCTGCGTCGCTCATGCCCCGACGCTACCGCGAACCGCTGCGGTACGGTCGGTCCCGATGGCGACGACTGAGGAGTGCCGTGCCGCACTCGACAAACTCTCGGACAACATGCGTGACGCCGACGGGGACGTGCGGGCGGCCGCCGGGCTGGACCGCTCGGTGAGCTGTCACATCACCGACCTGGACGTCACCTTCGCCGGCCGCATGGCGGGCGGCCGGATCGACGTGCGCGAGACCCTTCAGGGGCCGCCGCGCGAGAAGGCCGAGATCCGGCTGGCGATGACCGGCGACGACCTGGTGGCCCTGGTCGACGGCGAGCTGAACTTCGCCAGGGCCTGGGGCTCGGGCCGGGTGAGGCTGGAGGCGGGTGTGCGCGACCTGTTCCGGCTCAGAAAGCTTCTGTAGCCGCTCCCGGGTCGCGCTCCCGTGCCCGTCCCCGGGGCGCCGGGCACCTCCCCGGGCTTCTCCCCGGCCGTCTCAGGTCTCGGTCCCAGGTCTCGGTCCCAGGGCTCAGGACGCCTTCGCCGTCGACACCTTCTCGCGTCCGGCGCCGTCCGCGGCGCGTGCCTTGCGGGCGGCCGGCACCACCAGCGGGGTGCCCGTCTCCGGGTCGTCGATGACCTGGCAGCGCAGTCCGAAGACCTCCTCGACCAGTCCGGCCGTGACGATGTCGTTCGGCGCCCCCTCGGCGATGACCTTCCCGCCGCGCAGGGCGATGAGGTGGGTCGCGTACCGGGCGGCGTGGTTGAGGTCGTGCAGGACGGCCACCAGGGTGCGGCCCTGGGTCTCGTGGAGTTCCGCGCACAGGTCGAGGACGTCGATCTGGTGCTGGATGTCCAGGTACGTCGTCGGCTCGTCGAGCAGCAGCAGCGGGGTCTGCTGGGCGAGGGCCATGGCGATCCACACGCGCTGGCGCTGCCCGCCGGAGAGTTCGTCGACGTAGCGGTCGGCGAGTTCCAGGACGCCGGTCTGGGCCATGGACTCCTGGACGACGCGCTCGTCCTCCGCCGACCACTGGCGCAGCAGTCCCTGGTGCGGGTAGCGGCCGCGGCCCACCAGGTCGCCGACGGTGATGCCGTCGGGGGCGATGGACGACTGCGGCAGCAGGCCGAGGGTCCGCGCGACCTGCTTGGCGGGCATCGACTGGATGACCGAGCCGTCGAGGAGCACCCGGCCCCGGCTCGGCCTGAGCATCCGCGACAGGGCGCGCAGCAGGGTCGACTTGCCGCAGGCGTTCGGGCCGACGATCACCGTGAAGGAGTTGTCGGGTATCTCCACCGACAGCTGCTCGGCGATGACGCGCTGGTCGTAGGCGAGGGTGACGTTCTCGGCGGACAGACGGTTCACGATGCTCCTTCGGTTGTTCAGCCCGCTCGCGGCGGTGGGGCCGGCGGTCATATCCGGCCCGCCCTGCGTTCGGTGACCAGCAGCCACAGCAGGTAGACACCGCCGACGACACCGGTGACCACTCCGACGGGCAGCTGGTCGGCGCCGAAGGCCCGCTGCGAGACCAGGTCGGCGCCGACCAGCAGGGCGGCGCCCATGCACAGCGACGCCGCCAGGTTGGGGCCGGGCGAGCGGGTCAGGCGCCGGGCGAGCTGCGGCGCGGTGAGCGCGACGAAGCTGACCGGTCCGGCGGCGGCGGTCGCGACGGCGGTGAGCAGCACGGCGGCCACCAGCAGCAGCATCCGTACGCGCTCGACGCGCACCCCGAGGGCGTACGAGATGTCGTCGCCCATCTCCATCATCCGCAGCGCCCGGCCGTTGGCGAGGACGAGCGGCACGAGCACCGCGCACAGTGCCAGCAGGGGCCACACCTGGGCCCAGTCACGGCCGTCGAGCGACCCGGTCATCCAGACGACGGCCCGGGCGGCGTCGACGATGTCGGCCCGGGTCATCAGATAGCCGTTGACCGCCGTGACGATCGCCGACATGCCGATGCCGACCAGCACCAGCCGGTAGCCGTGCACGCCCCGCTTCCAGGCGAGCACGTAGATGGCGAAGCCGGTCACCAGACCGCCGGCGAGCGCGCCCAAGGTGACCTGGGCCGCGGACCCGGAGAACAGGACGATCATCACGAGGGCGCCGGCCGTGGCGCCCTGGCCGAGACCGAGCACGTCCGGGCTGCCCAGCGGGTTGCGCGAGATGGTCTGGAAGAGCGCGCCGCCCAGCCCGAGCGCCGCGCCGACCAGCAGCCCGACCAGGACCCGCGGCAGCCGCAGTTCGTTGACAATGAACTCCTGGCCGGGGTCCCCGTTGCCGGCCAGGGTCTTCAGCACGTCCCCGGCCGGTATCGCGAAGTCCCCGGTCCCGATCAGGACGACGCTCGCGGCGAGCGCGACGACCAGCAGCAGAGAGACGACGACCGCGGCGCGGACGTCGACACGCAGCGAGAGTCCGCCCGGACTCCGTACAGCACGGTTGGTCTTCACAGCTGGGCCGTCCTCCGCCGTCGTACGAGAAAGATGAAGACCGGACCGCCGAGGACGGCGGTGACGATGCCGACCTGGAGCTCCGCGGGCCGGGCGACGATCCGGCCGAGGACGTCCGCGCCGAGCAGCAGCACGGGCGACAGGACCGCCGCGTACGGCAGGATCCAGCGCAGGTCCGGCCCGGTGAAGGAGCGGACGATGTGCGGGACCATCAGGCCGACGAACACGATCGGCCCGCAGGCGGCGGTCGCGGCCCCGCACAGCACGGTCGCGGCGAGCATGGACAGCGCCCGGGTGCGGTTCAGGTTGGCGCCGAGGGCCTGGGCGGTGTCGTCGCCCATCTCCATGGCGTTGAGCGGCCGGGCGAGCGCGAGGGCGAGCACCGTGCCGACGGCGAAGAAGGGCAGGACCTCCTTGATGGTCCCGTTGGTCGCCGAGGCCAGCGAGCCGACCGTCCAGAAACGCATCCGGCCGAGCGCCGCGTCGTCCATGATCATGACGGCCTGGAGGTAGCCGAAGAGCGCCGCGCTGATCGCGGTGCCGGCCAGCACCAGCCGTACCGGTGTGGCTCCCCGGCTGCCGCCCAGGAACCAGACCAGCGCGCCGACGCCGGCCGCGCCGAGGAAGGCGAACCAGACGTATCCGGTCAGCGAGGTGACGCCGAAGAAGGTGATGGCCGTGACGACGGCCGCGGAGGCGCCCGCGTTGATGCCGAGCAGGCCGGGGTCGGCCAGCGGGTTGCGGGTGAGCGCCTGGAGCACGGCCCCGGCGAGGCCGAGCGCGGCACCCGCCAGCAGGCCGAGCACGGTCCGTGAGAGCCGCTCGTTCACCACGATGTCGCCGTAGCTGCCCGAGTCCTGGAACAGGCCGTGCCAGACCTGTGCCAGGGAGAGGTCCTTCGCTCCGACCGCGAGGCTCGCCACCGCGATCAGGACGAGGATCACCGCGGAGACGGGCAGCCCGACGGCGCGGAGCACGCGACGCTTCGGGGGCGCGGGAGCGGTCTCCGCGCGCTGTTCGGGGGGACTGTCGACCAACACGCAGTTAGGTTAGCCTACCCTCCGATCGTTCACGATCCCCGGGACGGCTGCGACGCACCACCGGGCACCGGGCCTCTCACCCTCCCTCCCGGGGTCACAACCCCAGGCGCGCCAGCGGCTTTTCCGCGTCCAGGTCGCATCCGCTCTCCCCGCCCGCCGTCCACGCCGCGGCGCACAGCGCGCGCAGCCCGTCGAGCGCCTCGCCGTCGCCCTCCAGCTCCAGCCGCCCGCCGCCCGCGGTCGCCGTCCAGCCACCGCAGCGGAATCCGCCGTTCTCGTCGCCCGTCACCTCCGGCTGCCCGGTGAGCAGCCCGCGCAGGTCGGCGTCGACGTACGTCGGCCGGTGCTGCGGGGGCGCGGCGAGCAGCCGGGCGCCGTCGGTGACGCCGGTCAGGACGAGCAGTGAGTCGACATTCCCGTTGAACGCTCCCTCGATGTCCGTGTCCAGCCGGTCCCCGACCACCAGGGGCCGCTGCGCGCCGGTGCGCAGGATCGTCTCCCGGTGCATGGGGGGCAGCGGCTTCCCCGCGACCTGCGGCTCGGCGCCGGTGGCGATCCGCACGACCTCGACGGCCGCCCCGTTGCCCGGCGCGATGCCCCGGGCGCCCGGGATCGTCAGGTCGGTGTTGGACGCGTACCACGGCACTCCGCGCGCGATCGCGTAGGACGCCTCGGCGAACCGCCCCCAGGGCAGCTCGGGCCCGCCGAATCCCTGGACCACGGCCGCCGGATCGTCCTCCGCCGACTCGACCGGCACGAGTCCGTGCTCGCGCAGCGCGACGCGCAGCCCTTCGCCGCCGATCACCAGCACCCGCGCGCCCGCGGGCACCTGGCCGGCGATCAGCCGGGCCACCGCCTGCGCCGACGTGATGACGTCGTCCGCCTCCGTCGGTATGCCCAGCTCGGTCAGGTGCGCGGCGACCGCGTCGGGGGTCCGGAGCGCGTTGTTGGTGACGTACGCCAGGCGCATCCCTCCCGACCGGGCCTCGGCGAGGGAGTCCACGGCGTGCGCGATCGCCTTCCCCCCGGCGTACACCACGCCGTCCAGGTCCAGCAGCGCCGTGTCGTACGCCTCGCTCAGGCCCCGGCCGCTGCCGTCGGGCCTCGTCCTGACGCTCCGGCTCATTGCGCATCGCTCCTCTTCAGACGCCTTTCTCCCGATCATCCCCCATGCCACCGACAGTCGTACGATGCCGGGATGAATACTGCGGGTCACCCGGAAGCAACGGTGCACCGGGGCCTGGAACTCACCCCGTTCCGAGGTCTCCGTTACGACCCCGACCGGGTCGGCAGCCTGGCCGCCGTGACCTCCCCTCCGTACGACGTCGTGGTCCGCCCCGACGGTCTGCTCCATCTCGAGTCCGCCGACCCCCACAACATCGTCCGGCTGATCCTGCCCCAGGCCGCCACGCCGGAGGCCCGCAACGCTCAGGCCGCCGACACGCTGCGCCGCTGGCGCGCCGAGGGCGTCCTGACCGCAGACGCGGAACCGGGCCTGTACGTGTACGAGCAGCGCGACGGTTCCGGTCTGCTGCAACGCGGCATCATCGGCGCCCTGCGGGTGTCCGACCCGTCGGAGCGGGTCGTGCTGCCGCACGAGGACGTCATGCCGCACGTCGTCGCCGACCGCGCGGCGCTGATGCGGGCCACCTCGGCGAATCTCGAGCCGCTCCTGCTGACCTACCGGGGCGACGGCACGACGGCGGCGACGGCCGCCGTCGTGGAACGCACCGCCGAGCGGCCGCCGCTCCTCGCGACGACCACGGAGGACGGTTTCCGCCACCGTCTGTGGTCGCTCACCGATCCCGGCGCCGTGGCCCGGGTCCGGGCCGAGCTCGCGGGGCACCAGGCACTGATCGCCGACGGCCACCACCGCTGGGCCACCTACCGCAGGCTCCGCGAGGAGCACCCCTCCCCCGGCCCCTGGGACCACGGCCTCGTCCTCCTGGTCGACACGGCCCGTTATCCGCTGCGGGTGCGCGCCATCCACCGGCTGCTGCACGGCCTGCCGGTGAGCGACGCGGTGGCGGCCCTGGACGGCCGCTTCCGCGTCCGGCGCCTGGAGGCGCCCCTGCCCGAGGCCCTGGACGCCCTGGCGGAGGCGGCAGGTGCGGGCAACGCGTTCCTGCTCGCGGGCGACGGCGCCTTCCACCTCGTCGACCGTCCGGACCCCGGTCTGCTGGCCCGTACGGTTCCCGCCGGCCGGCCCGAGGCCTGGCGCACCCTGGACGCCACCGTCCTGCACGCCACGCTCCTCGCCCACGTCTGGCACGTCCCCGAGGACTCCGCGGCGCACGTCTCGTACATCCACGACGCGGCGGCCACGGTCGGGAAGGCGGAACGCGACGGCGGTACGGCCGTGCTGATGCATCCCGTGCGCGAGGAGGTCGTCCGCGACCTGGCCCGGCAGGGCGTCACGATGCCCCGCAAGTCGACGTCGTTCGGTCCGAAGCCGGCCTCCGGCCTGGTGCTGCGCGCGCTGGATCTGTGACGGGACATGACGAAGGGGCGGGACCGTGTGCGGTCCCGCCCCTTCGTCATGCCGTTGTCATGCCGTCGCCGGCGTCACTCCCGGTCGCCGCTCTCGCGGTCGTCCCGCTCGTCGTGGTCCTCACGGACCTTGTCGGTTTCGGCGGCCTCGGCGGCCGGGTCGTCCAGGTGGTTCTCGTGCTCGTCCTCGTCCTGGTGCTCGTCCAGGGCGTCCACGAACTCCACCCCGTCCAGTGCGGCGAGGCGGTCGGAGGCGTCGGTGCTGCCGTCCCGGTCCGATTCCACGGCCTTGGCGAACCACTCCCGTGCCTCGCCCTCACGGCCGGCGGCCAGCAGCGCGTCGGCGTAGGCGTACCGCAGCCGCGCGGTCCAGGGCTGCACGGAGTTGGAGGCCAGCTCGGGACTCTGCAGGGTCACGATGGCCGCGTCCAGCTGCCCCATGTCGCGACGGGCGCCGGCGGCCACGAGCCGCATCTCGACCTGTCCGGCCTTGTCCAGCTTCTGCACCTCGGGGGCACCGGCCATGTCCAGCGCCTTCTCCGGCCGTCCGAGCCCGCGCTCGCAGTCGGCCATCACGGGCCACAGCTCCACGGAGCCGGTCATCCGCCGGGCGGCCCGGAACTCGGCCAGCGCCTCCGCGTACTTCTGGTTGGCGTACGCGGCGAACCCGCCCGCCTCGCGTACGGCGGCGACACGCGACGCCAGACGGAGGGCCACCTTGGAGTAGCCGTACGCGGCCTCGGGGTCCTCGTCGATGAGCCGGGCGACCATCACCAGGTTCCTGGCGACGTCCTCCGCGAGGGTCTTGGGCAGGCTCTGCAGCTCCTGCTTGACGTCCTTGTCGATCTCGTCACCGGTGACGTCCTCGGGAATCGGCAGCCGCTTGATCGGCTCCCGGTCGCGGTCACGCTCGTCGCGGAAACGGCCCCCGCCACCCTGCCGGTCGTCCCGTCCACGGAAGCCGCCCGGACGACCGCCGCGGTCGTCCCGACGGGGACCGCGTCCTCCGCGGTCGTCCCGCCCGCGGTATCCACCGCGGTCACCGCCACGGTCCCCACCGCGGCTGTCGTCGCGACGGTAACCACCACGGTCGTCGTCCCTCCGGCCGAAGCCGCCCCGATCGTCCCGGCGATCACCACGGTCGTCGCGGCGGAAGGGGGGACGCTCGCCACCGCGCTCGTCACGCCGGTCGTCCCTGCGGTCATCACGCCGGAACGAAGGACGGTCACCACGGTCATCACGGCGATCGTCGCGCCGGAACGACGGGCGATCCCCACCGCGGTCATCACGGCGGAAGGACGGGCGGTCGTCCCTGCGGTCGTCGCGGCGGAAGGCCGGGCGGTCACCACCGCGGTCATCACGGCGGAAGGACGGGCGGTCGTCCCTGCGGTCGTCGCGGCGGAAGGCCGGGCGGTCACCACCGCGGTCGTCACGACGGTCGTCCCTGCGGTCATCACGCCGGAACGAAGGACGGTCACCACGGTCGTCACGGCGGAAAGAGGGGCGGTCACCGCCACGATCCCGGTCGTCACGACGCGGCCCACGGTCACGGTCGTCACGACGCCCGTACCCGCCACCACGGCTGTCGTCACGGCGATCGTCGCGACGGAAGCCACCGCGCTGCCCGCTGCGGTCCTCACCGCGGTTGTCGTCCCGCCGGCCGAAGCCACCGCGGTCGTCCCGGCGGTCACCACGGTCGTCGCGGCGGAAAGACGGACGGTCGCCACCGCGGTCGTCCCTGCGGTCGTCGCGACGGAAGGGGGGACGCTCGTCACGACGGAAGGAGGGGCGCTCCCCGCGGTCGTCACGGCGGAATGAGGGGCGGTCGCCGCCACGATCCCGGTCGTCACGACGCCCGTACCCGCCACCACGGCTGTCGTCACGGCGGTCGTCGCGACGGAAGCCACCGCGGTCGTTGTCGCGACGGAAACCGCCACGGTCACCGCGCTGACCACTCCGGTCACCACGGTCCCCACCGTCCCGTCGCCGCTGGTCGCGCTCCGGTCGATCCTCGGGAGAGTTGGTGGACATCGGTGACTCCTGTCTTCGGTACCGCAAAGTCATTCTCACGCAGCCGGGTACCCGGTGCGCCTTGGAAAAACGAAAGGACCCTTGGTCCCCAGCTGAACGCTGGGGACCAAGGGTCCTTTCCAAAGATTGTTCGGCGGTGTCCTACTCTCCCACAGGGTCCCCCCTGCAGTACCATCGGCGCTGTAAGGCTTAGCTTCCGGGTTCGGAATGTAACCGGGC
>NZ_JBIAHR010000027.1:0-111397 GCF_042870695.1 Streptomyces sp. NPDC006384 | reverse complement strand
GCCCGCCGGGCCCCCCCGGGGGGCCCCCCCCGGGGGGCCCCCCCGGGGGGGCCCCCCCCCGCCGGGGGGGGGGGCCCCCCCCCCCCCCCCGGGGGGCCCCGGGGGGGGGCGGGCGCCCCCCCGCCGGGCCGGTCCCGCCGCCGGGCGGCGGGACCGGTCACACGGAGCCGACGAGGGCTACTCGAGCAGCTCCGCGTACGTGCCCATGGCGAGGGCGATGTCCGCCTGCGCCCAGAAGCGGTGGTAGGTGAAGGTGGGCGCGGCACCGCCCGCGAGGTAGCTCTCGATCTTCGACCAGGCGGGGTCGTCCTGGTAGAAGGAGCGGATCGAGGAGAAGGTCGACGACGAGTCGATGGTGTCGCCGTTCGGCATGGTGCCGGTCCAGCCCTCCGGTACGTGCACCGGGTCGTCGAAGCGGCTGTAGTCGGCGCGGGTCTCCGGGACGGCGATGCCGAGCGCGTCCTGGTTGTTCTCCCACATGCCGTCGAGGAGGGCCTTGGCGGTCGCCGCCGCCTCCGTGTCGCCCGAGCGGTCGGCGTAGTACGTCAGGGTCTTGGCGTACGCCGCCGCCACACCGACGTCGTTCGTGTAGTCCACGACGGTGACGTGCAGGCCGGCGTTGTCACCGGGGGAGGCCGCGTTCCAGGTGTCCGGCTGCCCCGACCACTTCAGCGTCGAGGGCATCCGGAAGCTGCCGTCCGGGTTGACCGTCGTCTCCGACAGCGCCCAGTCGACCCACTTGTCCAGGACCTCCTTCGCCCGCGCGTCGCCGCTCTGCCGGTAGTACTCGGCGACCCGTTCCATGGACCAGGCCTGGAAGCCGAACCACTGGTTGGACGGCGGGTCGTGGTACACCGGCTTCTCGTCGTAGTACATGCCGTAGAAGGTCGGTGTGCCGGCCGGCGGTGTCGCGTAGCGGCCCGCCCAGCTGTTGGTGGCGCCGCCCGCGATGGCGCCCTCGTCGGACTGGAGCCAGCGGTAGAACTCGATCTGCCGGTCCAGGGACTTGGCCCAGTCCGCCGCGCCCGTCGCCGACCTGGGCTTCAGGCTGTCGTAGGTGCTGAGGGCGTACGCGGCCAGCGGGTTCTGGTAGCCGCCGTGGGTGTGGCTGGAGCCGATGCGCCAGGCCCAGCCCGCCGAGGTGTCGGTGGCACCGCCCCAGGCGTAGTACCAGGACAGCAGGTAGTGCGAGGAGTCCTTGCCGGTGCCGGCCGGGCAGCTCGCCGGCCCCACGCAGTTGCCGACCTTCTTGAAGTACTTGTCGTACATCGCGTAGCGCAGGTAGTCGCCCATCTTGGCGGCCTTGGCGACGGTCCCGGAGATCTCCGTGCCCTTGCCCTGCTCCTTCGCCCAGATGTCCGCCCAGTACGCGGCCTGCACGGCGCGCGCGTCGGCGTCCGGGGCGTTGGTGAACTTCCACTGCCTGGCGTAGGACGCGTCACCGGTGAAGAGGTCCAGGTAGCCGTTCTTGCCACCGTACTTGAAGGCGTCGCAGGTGGGCTGCGGCACCGTCTCCCACACCGACTCCTGCGCGCCGCGCTGGAAGGTGTTGATGTAGGAGGGGCCGGTGTCGGAGGGACCCGCCTCGCACTTGCCGGGCGAGTTGCCGTAGCCGTAGGTGTTGTCGACGTCCTGCAGCCAGTGCATGCCGTAGACGTCGTCCGTGCCGTACGCCGACCTCAGTTCGGCGGCGATCGGGTCCGGGCCGACGGACACGGTGCCGTCGAGCTTCGCCGGGTACTCCTCGGGCGTGTCCAGCTCAGGGGCGTAGGTGGCCGGCTTGGACGCGTTGTAGGAGGAGTTGGTGGGCTGGTCGGCGTGCGTGGGGATCATGTACTTCTCCATGATCTCCCAGGCGCCGTTGAACCTGGACCAGTCGCCGGTCACCTTGCCGTACATGGCCTGGAGCCACAGCAGGTAGCTGTACGCCTCGGACGTGGTCTCGTGGCCGTGGTCCGGTGCCTCGACGATGAGCGTCTCGACCGAGTGGTACGGGATGCCCTCCGGGGAGAAGTAGCCGCTCGCCGGGTCGGTGATCTTGCCGTAGAGCTCCAGGAAGCGGGCGTCGTACTCCTTCGCCGCCGCCAGCTGGGTCACCGTCACCGTGGCCTTGCCGTGGCCCGGGGCCGTCGACTCGAAGACCGCCGAGCCGGTGCCGGAGGCGTCGGCGGCCACGGTCACCTTCTGGGCGGTGTCCCAGTTCGAGGGGGTGAAGGTGAGGCTCGCCCCGCCGGTGACGGACAGGCCGGCGTTGCCGCTCGCCCGCGCCGTCGTCACCGTCACGTCCGCGGCCGGCTGCTTGGACAGCCTGACCTCGTAGGTGCCCGACTCGCCCTGCTGGACGCCCAGTTGGGAGGGAGAGGCGACCACGGTCGGTCCCGAGGCGACCGTGATGCCGACCGGGACGGAGGCGGCGGAGGCGCCCGTGCTGTCGTAGGCCTTCGCCACCAGGGAATGACTGCCCACGGTCAAACCAGTGGCCGCGTGCGTGTAGGGCGCGCTGGTGTCGGTGCCCAGCAGGGTGGTGTCGTCGTAGAACTCCACCTTGCTGATCGTGGCGTCGTCGGCGGCCGCGGCCGTGGCGGCCAGGGGCACCGTCTCTCCCCGCGTGTACACGGCGCCCGGCTCCGGGCTGGTCAGCACGGTGACCGGCGGCTGGTGCGCGCCGGTGCACGGGGTGCCGTTGACCGCGAAATCCGTCGGCGCGGTGTTGGTGCCGCTGTAGGTGAACTGCCCGCCGGCGGAGACGGCGGCGCCGGCCGCGATGCGCGCGTTGTGCGGGGCGTTCTTCACGGTGACCGTCCGGCCGGACTGGGA
Source organism: Streptomyces sp. NPDC006384 (assembly GCF_042870695.1). Lineage (NCBI taxonomy): Bacteria > Bacillati > Actinomycetota > Actinomycetes > Kitasatosporales > Streptomycetaceae > Streptomyces > Streptomyces sp. NPDC006384. The sequence goes on along the minus strand of NZ_JBIAHR010000027.1, from coordinate 108,580 downwards.
CCAGGCGCCGTTCCAGCCGTTGGCCAGCTTCTGGTCGCCCGTGTAGGAGTAGGTCAGCGTCCAGCCGTCGATGGCGTCGGCGCCGCGGTTGGTGAGGGTCAGGTCGGCGGTGAAGCCGGAGCCCCAGTCGTTGGTCCGGTAGTCGACGCTGCACCGGACCGCCGCCGCCTGGGCGGGGGCCGTGCCGACGCCGATCATGGTGAGGGGGAGTGCGAGGGCCGCCGCGGCGGCCGTCCACAGGCGCCGTCTGCCGCGGCGTCCTGGTCTGTGTCCGGGATGCATGGTGCTGGTTCCTCCTTGCGGCTCGCGAAGAGGGGTGGGGGGGATGGGGGGAAGCGTCAAGCCTTGAACCAGCGGGAGCGCTCCCATAGTGAAGAGGGGGTTCCGGGCGGTCAAGATGTGTGAAGAGTCGAAAAGATTCGACAGGGTTCGTTGGGCGGCATGGGGCGAAAGTCGGCAACTCCTCTGTTCTTTACCGACACTTGGCGCTACCTTCACTTCACCAGTGGGAGCGGTTCCACCAGTCGGCGCGCCCGTCGTGGCGCGCCCCGGCTGCAAGGACTCGCTCATGCGACACCCCCCGTTCCACCCTCCGCGCCCAGGACGTCCGGCCGCCGTCGCGGCCGGTCCGGCGCGCGACGGGCCGACGTACCGGTGCACAGCTCCACCCGTGGTCAGCCTCTTCCCGCACGCAGGCCGCTCCTGCCTCCGGCCGCGACGGCAGCCCCATGCCGTCCGGCGGTGGCCGGTGTCCGGCACGCGTGACTCCGTACGACCGCACCCGCACCCCGACGACGGAAGGAAACCCCGCTCATGACCCGTACCAGAACCGCGATGCTCGCCGCACTGACGCTGGTCGCCGGCGCCTCCGGCACGGCGCTCACCGCCCACTCGGCGAGCGCCGGCGCGGCGGCCGCCGCCTGCACCGTCGACTACAAGGTGCAGAACGACTGGGGCTCCGGCTTCACCGCCGCCGTGACCGTCACCAACAACGGCGCCGCCACCTCCGGCTGGACGCTGGGCTGGACGTACGCCGGCAGCCAGAAGGTGACCAACAGCTGGAACGCGAAGGTCAGCCAGAACGGCTCCGCCGTCACGGCGGCCAACGAGTCGTACAACGGCGCGCTCCCCACCGGCGGTTCGGCGAGCTTCGGCTTCCAGGCCACCTACAGCGGCAGCAACGCCGTCCCGGCCACGTTCACCCTCAACGGCGTGACCTGCAACGTCGACGACGGCGGTTCACCCGATCCCGACCCGACCGACCCGCCGGACCCCGGTGGTCCCTCCGGCCGGGTGGACAACCCGTACGCCGGCGCCAAGGGGTACGTGAACCCGGAGTGGTCCGCCAAGGCGAAGGCCGAGCCCGGCGGCGGCCGGATCGCCGACCAGCCCACCGGCGTCTGGCTGGACCGGATCGCGGCCATCGAGGGCGTGGGCGACGGCATGGGCCTGCGCGACCACCTCGACGAGGCGCTGAAGCAGAAGGGGGCGGACGAGCTGTACATCCAGCTCGTCGTCTACAACCTGCCCGGACGCGACTGCGCGGCCCTGGCCTCCAACGGCGAACTGGGCCCCACGGAGATCGACAAGTACAAGACGCAGTACATCGACCCGATCGCCGCGATCCTCGCCGACCCGAAGTACGCCTCGCTGCGGATCGTCACCACGGTCGAGATCGACTCGCTGCCCAACCTCGTCACCAACGTCACCGGCCGCCCGACCGCCACGGCCAACTGCGACGTGATGAAGGCCAACGGCAACTACCAGAAGGGCATCGGCTACGCCCTGAACAAGCTCGGCGACATCCCCCACGTCTACAACTACATCGACGCCGGCCACCACGGCTGGCTCGGCTGGGACGACAACTTCGGCGCCTCGGCCGAGATGTTCAAGACGGCCGCCACCACCGAGGGCGCGACCGTGAACGACGTCCACGGCTTCATCGTCAACACCGCCAACTACAGCGCGCTCAAGGAGGACCACTTCAAGATCACGGACACGGTGAACGGCACGTCCGTGCGCCAGTCCAAGTGGGTCGACTGGAACCGCTACACCGACGAGCTGTCCTACGCGCAGGCCATGCGCGACAAGCTGGTCTCGATCGGCTTCGACAAGAACATCGGCATGCTCATCGACACCTCCCGCAACGGCTGGGGCGGCACCCAGCGGCCCACCGGACCCGGCGCCACGACCAGCGTCGACACCTACGTGAACGGCGGCCGCTACGACCGCCGCATCCACCTCGGCAACTGGTGCAACCAGTCCGGGGCGGGCCTCGGCGAACGGCCGCAGGCCAACCCCGAACCGGGCATCGACGCCTACGTGTGGATGAAGCCGCCGGGGGAGTCGGACGGCGCGAGCAAGGAGATCCCGAACGACGAGGGCAAGGGCTTCGACCGGATGTGCGACCCGACGTACACCGGCAACGCCCGCAACGGCAACAACATGTCCGGCGCCCTCCCGGACGCCCCGCTGTCGGGGCACTGGTTCTCCGCGCAGTTCCAGGAACTGATGAAGAACGCCTACCCGCCCCTGCCGTGAGCGGGCAGGCGCACGGCTGAACCACCGTCGGGACCCGGCCGCACGGCCGGGTCCCGCACGGCGGTTTTGCGATTACGGCAAGGTGACTTGCTTCCGTCCGGCGGGTCGTCGCACCCTGGCGGCACCGCGAACGGAAGGCTGACCGGCATGGCGCACGACCACGAGCACAGGAACGACGACCATCACCACCAGGGGCACGAGCCCGGCCATCACCACGACCACGACCACGCCGGCCTCGACTGGGCCGCGATGGCCCCGCTGCTGGAGGCACAGGCGGAGCTGCTCACCCCCCTGTACCGGCAGGCCCTGGCCTGGCTGGCCCGGCAGGTGCCGGCGCCGGGGCTGATCGCCGACGCGGGCAGCGGCCCCGGCGTCGTCTCCTGCCTGTTCGCCGAGACCTTCCCGGACGCCCGGGTCGTCGCCGTCGACGGGGCCGGGCCCCTCCTGGAACGGGCCCGCGACCGGGCCGCCCGGCTCGGCGTCGCCGACCGCTTCGGCACCCTCACCGGTGACCTGCCGGACGTCCTGGGCGACCTCGAGTACCCCGCCGACCTGCTGTGGGCGAGCCAGAGCCTGCACCACCTGGGCGACCAGCGCGCCGCCCTCGCCGCCTTCGCCGGGCACCTCGCCCCCGGCGGCACGCTGGCGATCCTGGAGGGCGGCCTGCCCGCCCGCTTCCTGCCCCGGGACATCGGCATCGGCCGCCCGGGACTGCAGGCCAGGCTGCACGCCGCGGAGGAGGACGCGTTCGCCGGGATGCGCGCGAGCCTGCCCGGCACCGTCGCCGAGACGGAGGACTGGCCCGCGCTGCTGACCGCGGCGGGACTGCGGCACACCGGCACCCGCAGCTTCCTGCTGGACCTGCCCGCACCCCTCCCCGACGAGGCCCGCGCGTACGTCACCGCCTCCCTGTCCCGGACGCGGGAGCGCCTCGGCGACAGCCTCGACGCCGAGGACCGCGCCACCCTCGACCGGCTGCTCGACCCCGAGGACGCGGCGAGCGTGCACCGGCGGCCCGACGTGTTCGTCCTGCTGGCGCACACCGTCCACACGGCGGTACGGCCCGCGGACTGACGGCGGGGGCCGACGGGCATGGAGAAGGGGCCCGGTCCGTGGTGCGGACCGGGCCCCTGCGCCCTCGCCGCCCGCGTGGGCCGGACGGCGAACGGGGGAGCCGTCAGGCGCCGTTGAACTCCGCCGGGTCCGGGCCCAGACGCCGGTTCTCGTCGAGCGCGCTGATCGCCGCCAGGTCCTCGTCGTCCAGGGTGAAGCCGAACACGTCGATGTTCTCCTCGATCCGCGACGGCGTCACGGACTTCGGGATCACGACGTTGCCGAGCTGGAGGTGCCAGCGCAGCACGACCTGGGCCGGGGTGCGGTCGTGCTTCCGGGCGATCGCCACGATCGCCGGGACCTCCAGCAGCCCCTTGCCCTGGCCGAGCGGGGACCACGCCTCGGTGGCGATGCCCCGCTCCGCGTGGAAGTCGCGGGAGGCCTGCTGCTGGAGGTGGGGGTGCAGCTCGATCTGGTTGACGGCCGGGACGACCGACGTCTCGCCGATCAGCCGCTCCAGGTGCTCCGGAAGGAAGTTGGAGACGCCGATGGCCCGGACCCGGCCGTCGGCGTACAGCTTCTCGAACGCCTTGTACGTGTCGACGTAGCGGTCCTGCGCCGGCAGCGGCCAGTGGATCAGGTACAGGTCCACGTAGTCGAGGCCGAGCTTGGCCAGCGACGTGTCGAAGGCGCGCAGGGTGGCGTCGTACCCCTGGTCGCTGTTCCAGAGCTTGGTGGTGACGAAGAGATCCTCGCGGGCGATGCCGGAGGCGGCGATGGCCTTGCCGGTGCCCTCTTCATTGCCGTAGATCGCCGCTGTGTCGATGCTGCGGTACCCGGCCTCCAGGGCCGTGACGACGGCCTGCTCGGCCTCGTCGTCCGGCACCTGCCAGACGCCGTAGCCCAGCTGGGGCATCTCGACGCCGTTGTTCAGGATGATCGGGGGGACCTTGCTGCTCACGAGCTCGTGATCCTTCGGTTGTGGTCAGGTGGTACTCCCATGGTCAACGATCACGGGGCGCGATGCATTCCTGACCGGAGAAATCATGTCCGGTACAGGGCCTCGACCTCGGCGGCGAAGGCGTTCTCGATGGCCTTGCGCTTGAGCTTGAGCGAGGGCGTCAGCAGCCCGTCCTCCTCGGTGAACGGCCGGGCCAGGATGCGGAAGGTGCGGATCGCCTCGGACTGCGACACGAGCGTGTTGGCCGTGACGACCGCGCGCCGCACCTCCTTCTCCAGGGCGGCGTCGCGCACCAGCTCGGCCGGCGGCAGCCGGGGCTTGCCGCGCATCGCCAGCCAGTGGTCGACCGCCTCCTGGTCGAGCGTGATCAGGGCCGCGACGTACGGACGGTCGTTGCCGACGACGATGCACTGGCCGACCAGCGGATGGTCCCGGACCCGCTCCTCCAGCGGGCCGGGGCTGACGCTCTTGCCGCCGGAGGTCACCAGGATCTCCTTCTTGCGGCCCGTGATGGTGAGGTGGCCGTCCTCGTCGAGCGAGCCCAGGTCGCCGGTGGCCAGCCAGCCGTCGCGCAGGGTCCTCGCGGTGGCCTGCGGGTCGTTGAGGTAGCCCTGGAAGACGTTGTCGCCGCGCAGCCAGATCTCGCCGTCGTCCGCGATGCGCACGGTGACGCCCGGCACGGGCGGGCCGACGGTGCCGTAGCGGGTGCGCCCGGGAGGGTTGGCGGTGGCCGCCGCCGTCGACTCGGTCAGGCCGTAGCCCTCGTAGATCTGTATGCCGGCGCCGGCGAAGAACAGGCCGAGGCGCCGGTCCATCGCCGAGCCGCCCGACATGGCGTTGCGGAGGCGCCCGCCCATCGCGGCCCGCACCTTGGCGTAGACGAGCCTGTCGAAGAGCTGGTGCTGCACGCGCAGGCCCGCCGAGGGACCCGGGCCGGTGCCCCAGGCCCTGGCCTCCACCGCCTCCGCGTACTTCACCGCCACCTCTACGGCCTTCTCGAAGGCGCCGCCCCTCCCCTCCTTCTCCGCCCTGCGCCGGGCCGCGTGGAACACCTTCTCGAAGGCGTACGGCACGGCCAGGACGAACGTCGGCCGGAACGCGGCCAGATCGGGCAGCAGAGCCGCGGCGTTCAGCTGCGGCTGGTGGCCGAAGCGGACCCTGCCGCGGACCGCGGCGACCTCCACCATCCGTCCGAAGACGTGCGCCAGCGGGAGGAACAGCAGGGTCGCCGCCTCGTCGCCCTTGCGGGAGTGGAACACCGGCTCCCAGCGCGCGATGACGGTGTCCGCCTCGTACATGAGGTTGCCGTGCGTCAGGACGCAGCCCTTGGGGCGGCCCGTGGTGCCCGAGGTGTAGATGACGGTGGCGGGCGAGTCGGGCGTGACCGCCCGCCGGTGCCGGTGCACCGTGTCGTCGTCGACGCGGGCACCCGCCTCGTACAGCTCCCGTACGGCGCCGGAGTCCAGCTGCCACAGTCCGCGCAGGCGCGGCAGCCGGTCGATGACGGTGGCGATCGTCATCGCGTGGTCCTCGTGCTCGACGACCGCCGCCGTGACCTCGGCGTCGTGCAGCATCCACAGGCACTGCTCGGCCGAGGAGGTCGGGTAGACGGGCACCACCTGGGCGCCGATGCTCCACAGGGCGAAGTCGAAGAGCGTCCACTCGTAGCGGGTGCGGGACATGAGGGCGACCCGGTCGCCGAAGCGGACCCCCTGGGCGAGCAGTCCCTTGGCGAGGGCCAGCACCTCGTCGCGGAACTCGCCGGCGCTCACGTCCCGCCACTGACCGTCCGCGTCCTTGCGGGCCAGCGCGATGCGCCCCGGGTCCTCCTCCGCGTGCCGGAAGACGACGTCGGCCAGACCGCCCACCGGCGGTGCCGGTGCGGACGGAGGGCTGGTGAACTCGCGCAAACCCCGCTCCCCGTCGCTGGTTCCTGGTGACGTCCCCGCACAGGCGGTGAAAGCTACCCCACGCGGGGCGGGGCCGGGAGGGCCGAAGGGGCCGGGAACTGTGCACAAAGGCGTCGGCCGGCGGGGGAAAATGCGCCCACATGGGGAAGTGCCGGGCACGTTCCCGACGGTCGCGCGGGATTCGGTGGTGTGATCTCCACCGAATCTGTACGACCTTGTTACCGGCGGTACGGTGTCGTCGTGTCCCGTCCTCCTCTCTTCTGCTGCCGCTGCTTCCTCCGGGGCGGGCACGCCGGAGTCCCCGGGACCCCCGGATTCCCGGCCGCCGGGCGGGGGAGCAGGATGGAGCGGGGCACGTGCCCCGCCGGACGACCGTGAACGAGTGAGTGGAGCACCGTGAAACGCCTGCGCTGGCCACGCCGGATACCGATCGACCCGTACATCCTGCTGCTGCTCGGGACGGTGGGCCTCGCGGCGCTGCTGCCGGCCCGCGGGACGGGTGCCGACGTCGCCTCCGGGGCCTCCACGCTCGCGATCGCGTTCCTCTTCTTCCTGTACGGGGCCCGCCTCTCCACCCGTGAGGCGCTGGACGGACTACGGCACTGGCGCCTGCACGTCACCGTGCTCGCCTGCACCTTCGTCGTCTTCCCGCTGCTGGGCCTCGCGGCCCGCGGACTCGTCCCGTCCGTCCTGACCGACCCCCTCTACCAGGGCCTGCTCTTTCTCACCCTGGTCCCCTCCACCATCCAGTCGTCGATCGCCTTCACCTCCCTCGCCCGCGGCAACGTGCCCGCCGCGATCTGCGCGGGCTCCTTCTCCTCGCTGGCCGGCATCGTCCTCACCCCGCTGCTGGCCGCAGCCCTTCTCGGCGGCAGCGGCGGCGGCTTCTCCGCCGACTCGGTGGTCGAGATCGTGCTGCAGCTGCTGGTGCCGTTCGTCGCCGGGCAGGTGCTGCGCCGGTGGATCGGAGAGTTCGTCGCCCGGCACAAGAAGGTCCTCGGGCTCGTCGACCGCGGCTCGATCCTCCTCGTCGTGTACACCGCGTTCAGCGAGGGCATGGTGCAGGGCATCTGGCACCAGGTGAGCCCGGCCCGGCTGGCCGCCCTGCTGGCCGTGGAGGCGGTGCTGCTCGCCGTCATGCTGCTGCTGACCTGGTACGGAGCGAGGGCGCTGGGCTTCGGCCGGGCCGACCGGATCGTGATCCAGTTCGCCGGTTCCAAGAAGTCCCTCGCCTCCGGCCTGCCCATGGCGAGCGTCCTGTTCGGCGCCCACGCCTCGCTGGCGGTGCTGCCGCTGATGCTCTTCCACCAGATGCAGCTCATGGTGTGCGCGGTCATCGCCGGACGCCGCTCGCGCGACGCCCCCGGGCAGCCCGCGCCGGACGGCGACACCCGCGCCCCGGCCGGCACCGGGCGGCGCACCGGCTGAACCGCGGTGCCGGGGCGCGGTGGCGCTGCGGTGCCGGTACGCCGAGGCCCGTCTCAGGTGCCCGGGGCGTCCACCCGGTCCAGGGGCAGCCGCAGGACGGTGTCCCCGGCGGCCGAGGCGGGGTTCCCGGCGGCGATCTCCTCGGCGGACAGCGCCCGGTCCCAGACCTGCACCTCGTCGATCGCGCCGGTGAAGCGGGCCCGCCCGTCCACGCGCTCCCCGATGTGCACGCCGAACGGCGAGTTCCGGCTGACCGAGCCGGGCACGTCCGTCGCGCCGACCTCCGTACCGTCCAGGAACAGCGTCAGCCGGCCCCCGCCGCGCCGCAGCGCCAGGTGGTGCCAGCGGCCGTCGTTGCGGGCGCCCTCGGCACGCACCCACGCCGACCGGGGCGGTGCGGCGCCCTCCCGCGCGCTGATCAGCCCCTGGACGCGGCCGGCGGCCGGCTCGGCGCGCAGCCACACCTGCGGCTGCCGGGGACCCACCCCGCCCATCCACAGCAGCGGCTGCTCCCCGGCGGTGGCCGTGTACCGGAACCGCAGGGACGCCGTGAAATCCCCGGAGCCGAGCCGCAGCCGCTCGCGGTAGGGCAGGCGTACGGCGTCGTCGGCGCCGTCGAAGGCCAGCGCGCCGCCCACCGCGCCGTCCGCCACCGGCACGGCGCCGCCCAGGACGGCCGCGGGCGCGGCACCGGGGGCGAGGTCGGGGGTGGCGGGGTCGGGGCCCCGGCGCGGACGCAGCCGGTCCTCGGTGAAGCGGGCGAAGCGGATCTCGTCGCGGGCGTCGGCGGTCCCGGCCTCGTACAGCAGGCCCACGGTGGTGCCGTCGACGGCCACCATGTCGGAGTAGCCGGCCCAGTCCCGGGTGATCACCGTGGAGCGGTCGACGCTGTCCCAGGTCGCGCCGCCGTCGTAGGAGGAGCGGACCGTCATGGTCCGGCGGCGGTCGGGGTCGGCCGGGGCGGACAGCAGCAGACGGTCACCGAGCCGGAGCGTCGCGCCCTGGACCTGCGGGGTGTAGAGGCCGGGCAGGGCGCGGAAGGGGGCGGCGAAGCTGTCGCCGCCGTCGAGGCTGACGGCCTGTGTGCGGTGGCCCAGGTCGGTGCCTCCCTCCTCCCGTCCGCTGACCAGGAGCGAGCCGTCGGTGCGTTCGGTGAGGGTCAGTTCGGACGGCTTCTGCCGGAAGGTGCCGTCGGCGGCGACGGGCCAGGTGTCGGTGGCCGCCACCTTCCAGTGGTCGCCGCCGTCGTCGCTGACGATCAGTGCCGCGTGGTTGCGGGTGACCCGGGTGCCGTCCCAGGACTCGGCGTTGACGCCGACCACGAGCCGCCCGGCACGGCCGCCGCCGGTGAGCTGGACGCCGTGCACGGGCCCGGTGGCGTACCAGGAGTTCCAGCCGGGCGGCCGGACCTGGGCCGTCAGGTCGCGGGGTACGGACCAGGTGCGGCCGTCGTCGTCGCTGTGCTGCACGTGCGGGGCGCGCTCGCAGGGCACCGCGCAGCCGGCGTCGTCCGTGCGGCCCGCGTTGTACGTCTCGAGCAGGAGGATCCGGCCCGTGGTCCGGTCGACGACCGGCGCCGGGTTGCCGTGGGTGTCGCCGCCGCCGTCGTTGACGACCTGGAGCGGCCCCCAGGTGCGCCCGCCGTCGGTGGAGCGTCTGAGGACGATGTCGATGTCGGCCGCGTCACCGCAGTTGAGGACGCGGCCCTCGGCGAAGGCGAGGAGCGTGCCGCCGGTCGTGCGCACGATCGCCGGGATGCGGAAGCAGGCGTAACCGGGGTGCCGGGACGCCTCGAAGAGGACCTGCTGCTCGAACTCCCCGGCCCGGGGCGCGGGGTGGGCGCGGGCGGGCGGCGGGGCCGCCGCGGTCGCGGCGAGGGCGAGCAGGCCCGCGCAGGCGGCCAGGGGAAGACGCGGACGGGAACGGGGAGCTGACGGCATGAACGGGGTGCCCTTCAGGCGGCTGGAGGCCGGTCGTCAGCACATCACTACATCAGTACATGAGGACGTTTCCGCCGACACCCGCCCGAGGGGGCGGGTACGTGTCGTTCCCCGTGCCCGTCGCGCCCGTCCTGTCCGGTGCCGGGCAAGGCGGGTCAGTCCTGGGCGACGCGGTCCTCGCCGGCGTACACGTTCATGGAGGTGCCCCGCAGGAAGCCCACCAGCGTCAGCCCGGTCTCGGCGGCCAGGTCCACCGCCAGCGAGGACGGCGCCGACACCGCCGCGAGCACCGGGACGCCCGCCATCACCGCCTTCTGCGCCAGCTCGAAGGAGGCCCGGCCCGACACCAGCAGCACGGACCGGGACAGCGGCAGGTCGCCGTTCTGCAGGGCGCGGCCGACCAGCTTGTCGACCGCGTTGTGCCGGCCCACGTCCTCCCGCACGTCCACCAGCTCGCCGTCCTCGGTGAACAGAGCCGCCGCGTGCAGGCCACCGGTGCGGTCGAAGACCCGCTGGGCGGCGCGCAGCCGGCCGGGCAGGTCCGCCAGCAGCTCCGGGGTGACCCGGACCGGGGGCGTGTCGGCGATCGGCCACCGGGCGGTGGTGCGCACCGCGTCCAGACTGGCCTTGCCGCACAGACCGCAGGAGGAGGTCGTGTAGACGTTCCGCTCCAGCGTGATGTCGGGGACCGGCACGTCCGGGGACGTCTTCACGTCCACCACGTTGTACGTGTTGGAACCGTCGACCGTGGCCCCCGCGCAGTACACGATGTTCTGCAGGTCGTCCCGCTCGGCCAGGACACCCTCGCTGACCAGGAAACCGGCCGCCAGCGCGAAGTCGTCGCCCGGAGTGCGCATGGTGATCGCGAGGGGCCTGCCGTTCAGCCGGATCTCCAGCGGCTCCTCGGCGACCAGGGTGTCCGGGCGGGTGGAGACCGCTCCGTCCCGTATACGGATCACCTTGCGTCGTTCCGTGACTCGTCCCATGTCCGCGCCCCTCGTAGCCCTCGTCCCGGCCGGTCCGGTCCGGTGCGTGCCGGTGGCCGGGGCGGCCCCCGGTCGCGCGGGCCGCCGCGGGTCACCGGGCCGCCGTGTGCGACGGGGTGACCTCCGGGGCTCATTGTCCTGCATGAGGAGGCCCGGGTCGCGGCCCACGCAGAAGTACGCGCGCACGACGGGCGGCGAGGATGCTGACCGAAGGCGACAAGGCGGGCGCCCGAATCCTGTCGCTTCACCTGCCGTCGTACTCACCGGTCACTGATCACACTGGTGGATCCCGTCCCCGAGGCAGCGAGGATCCCACCCATGAACGGCACGCGCATCACCGCCGTCGGCCACTACCAGCCCGCCGGGGTCCTCACCAACGAGGACCTGACGGCCATGGTCGACACCAGCGACGAGTGGATCAGGAGCCGCGTGGGCATCCGCACCCGCCGCATCGCCGGACCCGACGAGCCCGTCGACGAGCTGGCCGGCCACGCCGCCGGGAAGGCGCTCGCCGCGGCCGGGCTGACGCCCGCGGACGTGGACCTGGTGCTGGTCGCCACCTCCACCGCCGTCGACCGCTCGCCGAACATGGCGGCCCGGGTGGCGGCCCGCCTCGGCATGCCCGGGCCCGCCGTGCTGGACCTCAACGTCGTCTGCGCCGGCTTCACCCACGCCCTGGCCACCGCCGACCACGCCGTCCGGGCCGGTTCGGCGAGCCGCGCCCTGGTCATCGGCGCGGACAAGATGTCCGAGGTGACCGACTGGACCGACCGCACCACCTGCGTGCTCGTCGGCGACGGGGCGGGGGCCGCCGTCGTGGAGGCCTGCGCCCCGGGCGAGGAGGCGGGGATCGGCCCGGTCCTGTGGGGCTCGGTGCCCGAGATGGGCAACGCCGTGCGCATCGAGGGCACGCCCCCGCGGTTCGCGCAGGAGGGACAGAGCGTCTACCGCTGGGCCACCACGAAACTGCCCGCCATCGCCCGGCAGGCCTGCGAGCGCTCCGGGCTGGAGCCGGCCGACCTCGCCGCCGTCGTCCTGCACCAGGCGAACCTGCGCATCATCGAACCCCTCGCCGCGAAGATCGGCGCCGTCAACGCCGTCGTCGCCCGCGACGTCGTGGAGTCCGGCAACACCTCCGCGGCGAGCATCCCCCTCGCCTTCTCCAAGCTGGTCGAACGGGGGGACATCGGCTCCGGCGACCCGGTGCTGCTCTTCGGTTTCGGCGGCAACCTCTCCTACGCGGGGCAGGTCGTCCGCTGCCCGTGACCGGCCCCGGCGGGGGGTGAACGCCGTCCCTCCCGCCGCTCCCCGCACTGCTTCCCCCGCTGTTCCTTTCCCGGCGCGCGGCGGCTTTCTTTGTCCTCTCAGTGGAGAAAGGTCGCGGCAATTCGTGCGTGACTTCTTCCCACACCCGGCGCCCGCTGCTACGTTCCCTCCGAAAGCACGCCACGGACGTGGCCGGAACCGGCACGCTCATGCCGATCGAGGCGGGGAGGGGCTCGTGAGACGTATGACCGCACGACCTGCCAACGCCCACCAGGCCCGGCTGCTGCGACTGCTGCGCGACGGCGGCCCCAACTCCCGCGCCCAGCTCGGCGACCAGGTCGACCTGTCCCGGTCCAAGCTGGCGGTCGAGGTCGACCGGCTGCTGGAGACCGGGCTCGTGGTGGCCGACGGACTCGCCGCCTCGCGCGGCGGGCGCCGCAGCCACAACATCCGCCTCAATCCCGGACTGCGTTTCCTCGGCGTCGACATCGGCGCGACCTCGATCGACCTCGCGGTCACCAACGCCGAGCTGGAGATCCTCGGGCACATCAACCAGCCCATGGACGTACGCGAGGGACCGGTCGCGGTCTTCGAGCAGGTGCTGACCATGGCCGCCAAGCTGCGGGCCTCGGGGCTCGCGGAGGGCTTCGACGGCGCCGGCATCGGCGTCCCGGGGCCGGTCCGCTTCCCCGAGGGCGTGCCGGTGGCCCCGCCGATCATGCCGGGCTGGGACGGCTTCCCCGTACGGGAGGCGCTCAGCCAGGAACTCGGCTGCCCGGTCATGGTCGACAACGACGTGAACCTGATGGCGCTGGGGGAGCAGCACGCGGGCGTCGCCCGTACCGTCGCCGACTTCCTCGTCGTCAAGATCGGCACCGGCATCGGCTGCGGCATCGTCGTCGGCGGTGGCGTCTACCGCGGGACGACGGGCAGCGCGGGCGACATCGGCCACATCCAGGCCGTGCCCGACGGACGCCCCTGCGCCTGCGGCAACCGGGGCTGCCTGGAGGCGCACTTCAGCGGCGCCGCCCTGGCCCGCGACGCCACGGAGGCCGCCCAGCAGGGCCGGTCCGCCGAGCTCGCGAGCCGGCTGGAGGCAGCGGGCGGCGAGCTCAGCGCCGTCGACGTCGCCGCCGCGGCCGCCGCGGGCGACGCCACCGCGCTCGACCTGATCCGCGAGGGCGGACGCAGCACCGGGCAGGTCATCGCCGGTCTGGTCAGCTTCTTCAACCCGGGCCTGGTGGTGATCGGCGGCGGGGTGACCGGCCTCGGCCACAACCTGCTCGCCGCGATCCGTACGCAGGTCTACCGCCAGTCGCTGCCGCTGGCGACCGGCAACCTGCCCATCGTCCTGGGGGAGCTGGGCCCCACCGCCGGAGTCATCGGCGGGGCCCGGCTGATCAGCGACCACCTGTTCTCACCCGCGTAGACCGGCTCCGCAGCACCGCACAGCACCGCCGTACCGCACAGCACCGCCGTACCAGCCGCACCGCCGTACCAGTCCAGCACAGCCCAGCCGCACAGCCCAGCCGCACAGTTCAGCCGCACCAGCAGCAGTACCGCGCACCCGTACCGGCACAGCCCGTCCGACCGGCAGTCGTACCCGCTCGTCGTACCACCGGCTCACCCGCACCTCCGCTCCGCCCACCTGTTCCGCCCCACCGTGCTCCGCGCTGCCCTGACACCGGCCCGCACGCTCGCCGAGGGGACCACACATGGCACCTGAACCACCGCTGCTCAGCATGTCCGGCATCACCAAGTCGTTCCCCGGAGTCCGGGCCCTGGACGGCGTCGACCTCGACGTCCAGGCCGGCGAGGTGCACTGCCTGCTCGGCCAGAACGGCGCCGGCAAGTCCACCCTCATCAAGGTGCTGGCCGGCGCCCACCAGCCCGACACCGGCACCATCCGGTGGCGCGGCGAGGCGGTCACCCTGCGCTCGCCGATCGCCGCCATGCGCCTCGGCATCGCCACCATCTACCAGGAACTCGACCTGGTGGAGCACCTGTCGGTCGCCGAGAACGTCCACCTCGGCCACGAGCCGACCACCGCCGGCTTCGTCGTCCGCGGCAAGGCGGCCCGCGCCTCCACCGCCGAACTGCTCAAGCGGCTCGGACACCCGGAGATCGCTCCCGGGCGGCTGGTCGGCGACCTGTCGGCGGCGCAGCAGCAGATCGTGTCCATGGCGCGGGCGCTCTCCCACGACGTACGGCTGATCGTGATGGACGAGCCGTCCGCCGCGCTCGACCCGGACGAGGTCGACAACCTCTTCCGCATCGTCGCCGACCTCACCGCCGACGGCGTCGCCGTCGTCTACATCTCGCACCGCCTGGAGGAGATCCGCCGCATCGGCGACCGGGTCACCGTCCTCAAGGACGGCCGGGCCGTCGCCGGCGGCCTGCCCGCCAGGACCACGCCGACCCGCGACGTGGTGACGCTGATGACGGGACGCAACGTCGAGTACGTCTTCCCCGAGCGGCCGTCCGCGCCGCCGCCGGCGGCGGAACCCGTCCTGAGCGTGCGCGGGCTGTCCCGGGAGGGCGAGTTCGCGCCGCTCGACCTGGACGTCCGGCCCGGCGAGATCGTCGGACTGGCCGGACTGGTCGGCTCCGGCCGCTCCGAGATCCTGGAGACGGTCTACGGGGCGCGCAGGCCGAGCACGGGCGAGGTCCTCGTCGAGGGCCGCCCGCTCAGGCCCGGCAGCGTGCGCGCCGCAGTCCGCGCCGGACTGGGGCTCGCCCCCGAGGAGCGCAAGGCACAGGCCCTGCTGATGCTGGAGTCCGTCACCCGCAACGTGTCGGTCTCCTCCATGTCCCGCTTCTCGCACGGCGGCTGGATCGACCGCGGCGCCGAACTGGACGCCGCCCGCACCGCCACCCGGGAGCTGTCCCTGCGGCCCGACAACCCGTCCGTGCCCGTGCGCACCCTGTCCGGCGGCAACCAGCAGAAGGCGGTCCTCGCCCGCTGGCTGCTGCGCGGCTGCAAGGTCCTGCTCCTGGACGAACCCACCCGCGGCGTCGACGTAGGCGCCCGTGCCGAGCTGTACGCGGTCGTCCGACGCCTCGCCGACGAGGGCCTCGCCGTCCTGCTGGTCTCCAGCGAGGTGCCCGAGGTGCTCGGCCTCGCCGACCGCGTGCTGGTGCTGCGCGAGGGCCGCGTCGTGCACGAGGCCCCCGCCCGCGAACTCGACGAACACCGCGTACTCGACCTTGTGATGGAAGGAAGCCCGGCGTCATGACGCAACACGTGTCCCCGCCCCGGGACGGCACCGGCAAGGCGGCACCGGTGGACGGTCCGCCCGCCTGGCGGAGCCTGACGGCCCGCGCCGACCTGCGCACCCTCACCCTGCTCGGCGTGCTCGCCGTGCTGGTCCTCATCGGCGGCATCACCAAACCCGACGCGTTCCTCGACAGCCGCAACCTGCAACTGGTGCTCACCCAGGCGTCGGTGATCGGCATCGTCACCGTCGGCATGACCTTCGTGATCATCTCCGGCGGCATCGACCTGTCCGTCGGCGCGATCGTCGCCCTCGCGTCGGTGTGGGCGACCACGGTGGCGACCCAGGAGTTCGGCTTCGCCGGCATGCTCTTCACCGCGGTCGTCGTCGGCGTGGGCTGCGGACTGGTCAACGGCGTGCTCATCGCCTACGGCCGGATGGTGCCGTTCATCGCCACCCTCGCCATGCTGGCCTCGGCGCGCGGCCTCGCGCTGCAGATCACCGACGGCCGCACCCAGGTCGTCACCGTCCCCAGCGTCCTGGACCTCAGCGAACGCGACTCCTACATCCTGGGCATCCCGCCGCTGGTGCTGGTGTTCGCGGCCGTCACGGTCATCGGCTGGCTGCTGCTCAACCGGACCACCTTCGGGCGCCGCACCGTCGCCGTCGGCGGCAACGCGGAGGCCGCCCGGCTCGCCGGCATCGACGTCCGCCGACAGCGGCTCTACCTCTACCTGCTGTCCGGCCTGTGCTGCGGCATCGCCGCCTTCCTGCTGGTCGCCCTGGTCGGCTCCGGCCAGAACACCAACGGCAACCTCTACGAACTCGACGCCATCGCCGCCGCGATCATCGGCGGCACGCTCCTCAGCGGCGGCCGCGGCACCATCGTCGGCTCCGTGCTGGGCGTTCTCGTCTTCGTCACGATCACCAACATCTTCGCCCTGAACAACCTGCAGAGCGACGTCCAGCAGATCGCCAAGGGAGCGATCATCGTCGCCGCCGTGCTGGTCCAGCGCCGTACCGCGAGCACGACCTGAGGAAAGGGTTCACCACCATGCAGCAACTCAACGCGAGCCGCAGAGGACTGCTCTTCGGAGCCGCCGCAGTGGGCGCCGGTGCCTTCCTCACCGGCTGCACGAGCAACGAGCCCAGCGACGGCGGCGACGACAAGCCGGCCGTGAACGACCAGCCGGCCGCAGACGACAAGCCCGGCAAGCAGGTCACCATCGGCTACGCCGGCCCCCTGGCCGACCACGGCTGGCTCAACGCCATCAACGACAACGCCAAGAAGCGCGCCGAGAAGTACTCGGACGTCACCCTCGAGGTCACCGAGGGCTCCAACGACACCGCCCAGCAGATCGGCCAGATCGAGACCCTCATCAACAAGAAGGTCGACGTCCTCGTGGTGCTGCCCGCCGACGGCAAGGCGCTCACCCAGGTCGGTCTGAAGGCGATGCGCGCCGGCATCCCGGTCGTCAACCTCGACCGCATCTTCAACAGCCCCCAGGCGTACCGCTGCTGGATCGGCGGCGACAACTACGGCATGGGCCTCAACGCCGGGCACTACATCGGCGAGAAGCTCAAGGACAAGCCGAACGCCAAGGTCATCGAGCTGGCCGGCCTGGACAACCTGGAGCTGACCCAGCAGCGCACCCAGGGCTTCGACGACGCGCTGAAGAACTACCCCAACATCAAGAAGGTGGCCCGCCAGGCCGCCGAGTTCACCGTCGAGTCCGGCCAGGCCAAGATGGCCCAGCTCCTGCAGGCCCAGTCGCAGTTCGACGCCCTGTGGAACCACGACGACGACCAGGGCGTCGGCGCGCTGCGCGCCATCGAACAGGCCGGCCGCGACGACTTCCTGATGGTCGGCGGCGCCGGCGCGCTCTCCGCCTTCCAGGCCATCAAGGCCGACCGGGGCGTCCTGAAGGCGACCGTGCTGTACCCGCCGACCATGGCCGCCTCCGCCATCGACCTGGCCCGCGCCCTCGGCCAGGGCAAGGGGATCGGCGGGCTCGCCGAGTTCGAGATCCCCTCGACGGTCACCTGCTACTCGGCCGTCGTCGACAAGGAGAACGTGGACCAGTACATGCCCACGGGCTTCAAGTGAGGACCGCCGCCCCGGCCCCGGTCTGACCGGCCGGGGCGGGGCCCACCCCCCACCGTGCCACCATCACGAGGAGGACATCCGCATGGGACAGCCGCAGCAGCCCGAGGGGGCCGGGGCGGACGCAGCAGCGACCGGTGCCGGCACCGGTACCAGCACCGCCACGGCCGCGGGGACGTCCGCGACCAGACCGCCGCTGCGCGTCGGCATGGTCGGCTACGCCTTCATGGGAGCCGCCCACTCCCAGGGCTGGCGCACCGCCGGCCGGGTCTTCGACCTGCCGCTGGACCCGGTCATGACCGCGATCTGCGGCCGGGACGCCGACGCCGTGCGCAGTGCGGCCGACCGGTACGGCTGGGCGAGCACCGAGACCGACTGGCGGGCCCTGGTGGAACGGGACGACATCGACCTCGTCGACATCTGCACCCCCGGCGACAGCCACGCCGAGATCGCGCTGGCCGCGCTCGCCGCCGGCAAGCACGTCCTGTGCGAGAAGCCGCTGGCCAACAGCGTCGCCGAGGCGGAGGCGATGACCCGGGCCGCCGAGGAGGCGGGCGCGCGCGGCCGGCTGGCGATGGTCGGCTTCAACTACCGCCGGGTGCCCGCCACCGCGCTGGCCCGGCGCATGGTCGCCGAGGGCCGCATCGGCCGGCTGCGGCACGTGCGGGTGGTCTACCTCCAGGACTGGCTGGTGGACCCGCAGGCGCCGCTGACCTGGCGGCTGCGCAAGGAGCAGGCCGGCTCCGGCTCGCTCGGCGACCTGGGCGCCCACATCGTCGACCTCGCCCAGTACCTGACCGGGGAGCGGCTCGCCGGCGTCTCCGCCCTCACCGAGACCTTCGTACGGGAACGCCCCCTGCCCGGGGGCACGGCGCGGGGTCTGTCCGCCACGTCGGCGGCCGGCACCGGCGAGGTCACCGTGGACGACGCCGCCGTGTTCACCGGCCGCTTCGCCTCCGGCGCCCTCGCCTCCTTCGAGGCCACCCGCTACGCCACCGGCCGCAAGAACGCGCTGCGCATCGAACTCAACGGCGAGCGCGGCTCGCTCGCCTTCGACCTGGAGCGGCTCAACGAGCTGTCGTACCACGACGCCACCGAGCCCGGCGAGCACGCCGGGTTCCGCCGCATCCTCGTCACCGAACCCGAACACCCCTACCTGGACGCCTGGTGGCCGCCGGGCCACGGCCTGGGCTACGAGCACACCTTCGTCCACCAGGTGCGCGACCTCGTCCACGCCGTCGCCGAGGGACGCGCCCCCGAACCCTCCTTCGCCGACGGGCTGCAGGTGCAGCGCGTGCTGGCGGCCGTGGAGGAGAGCGCCGAGAAGAACGCCGTCTACACCCCCGTCGCCACCGTGTCGCCGACCGCCGTCTGAGGAGGCCAGAACGCATGCCGCGCAACTTCACGCTGTTCACCGGACAGTGGGCCGACCTGCCCCTGGAGGAGGTCTGCCGGCTCGCCCGCGACTTCGGCTACGACGGCCTCGAACTCGCCTGCTGGGGCGACCACTTCGAGGTCGACAAGGCCCTCGCGGACCCGTCCTACGTGGATTCCCGCCACCAGTTGCTCGACAAGTACGGGCTCAAGTGCTGGGCGGTCTCCAACCACCTCGTCGGGCAGGCCGTCTGCGACGCCGTCATCGACGAGCGCCACCAGGCCATCCTGCCCGCCCGCATCTGGGGCGACGGCGACGCGGAGGGCGTACGGCAGCGTGCCGCCGCCGAGATGAAGGACACCGCGCGGGCCGCCGCCCGCCTCGGCGTCGACACCGTCATCGGCTTCACCGGGTCCGCCATCTGGCACCTGGTCGCCATGTTCCCGCCCGTGCCCGAGTCGATGATCGAGCGCGGCTACCAGGACTTCGCGGACCGCTGGAACCCCATCCTGGACGTCTTCGACGCCGAGGGCGTGCGGTTCGCCCACGAGGTCCACCCCAGCGAGATCGCCTACGACTACTGGACCACGCAGCGCGCCCTGGAAGCGGTCGGCCACCGGCCCGCGTTCGGCCTCAACTTCGACCCCTCGCACTTCGTGTGGCAGGACCTGGACCCGGTCGGTTTCCTGTGGGACTTCCGGGACCGGATCTACCACGTCGACTGCAAGGAGGCCCGCAGGCGCCTCGACGGCCGCAACGGGCGTCTGGGCTCCCACCTGCCGTGGGGCGACCCGCGGCGCGGCTGGGACTTCGTCTCCGCCGGGCACGGGGACGTGCCCTGGGAGGACGTCTTCCGGATGCTGCGCTCCATCGACTACCAAGGGCCGGTCTCCGTCGAGTGGGAGGACGCCGGCATGGACCGGCTCCAGGGCGCCCCCGAGGCGCTCGCCCGGCTGAAGGCCTTCGACTTCGAGCCGCCCAGCGCGTCCTTCGACGCGGCCTTCAACAGCTGATCCACTGATTCACTGATCCACTGATCCACGCCTCCGGCGGCAGGCCGGAACGGGGGCCGGGACATCCGCCGGTCCCCGGTCCGGCCTGCCCGGGCCCCGCTTTGTCCTGCACCGGGAAAAAGGTTCGACCAGGCCCGGTCCAAGGGCTGTTCGCCCCGGACGAACCGGGTTACCGTCCCCTGAAGTGTTCAGGACACACACGTCTCCGGGGTGACGGCGCACCCCGGCGCCCGCACCGCACGCATGCCTTCGCACCCGTTCCGTACGGCCCATTCCGTTCCCGGAGGGACTTCGTGCACAGAAGCAGACTCAGAGGCACCGCCACCACGAGACGGCCCGGACTCCGCACCGCCCTCGCCCTGATCACCGGCCTCTCCCTGGCGGTGGCCACCCCGGCGACCGTCGCCGGCGCCCGGCCCGGCGGCTCCGCGCCCGCCGCGCCGGCGGCCCCCGCCGCGGCAGAGGGGCAGTTCCAGCAGGTGCCGCTCGCCAAGGGCGAACCCGAGACGGGCGAGCCGATGTCGCTCGCCGTGCTCCCGGACCGCAGCGTCCTGCACACCTCCCGCGACGGCACCCTCCGCCTGACCGACCAGGGCGGCGTCACCAAGGTCGCCGGCCGGCTCGACGTCTACAGCCACGACGAGGAGGGCCTCCAGGGCGTCGGCGTCGACCCGGACTTCGAGAAGAACCGGGCGATCTACCTCTACTACGCCCCGCCGCTCGACACCCCCGCGGGCGACGCCCCGGAGACCGGCACCGCCGAGGACTTCAAGAAGTTCGACGGCGTCAACCGCCTCTCCCGCTTCGTCCTCAGGCCCAACGGCACACTGGACCTGGCCAGCGAGAAGAAGGTCCTGGACGTCGCGGCCTCCCGCGGCACCTGCTGCCACGTCGGCGGCGACATCGACTTCGACGCCGAGGGCAACCTCTACCTGTCCACCGGCGACGACACCAACCCCTTCGCCTCCGACGGCTACACGCCGATCGACGAACGCCCGAACCGCAACCCGGCCTACGACGCGCGCCGCAGCTCCGGCAACACCAACGACCTGCGCGGCAAGATCCTGCGCATCAAGGTCGCCGAGGACGGCTCGTACACGATCCCCGAGGGCAACCTCTTCCCGCCGGGCACCGAGAAGACCCGCCCCGAGATCTACGCGATGGGCTTCCGCAACCCGTTCCGCATGAGCGTCGACAAGAAGACCGGCACGATCTACGTCGGCGACTACGGCCCCGACGCCGGCGCCGCCAACCCGAACCGGGGACCGGCGGGCCAGGTCGAGTTCGCCAAGGTCACCAAGCCCGGTAACTTCGGCTGGCCGTTCTGCACCGGCGACAACGACGCCTACGTCGACTACGACTTCGCGACCAGAACCTCCGGCGGGAAGTTCGACTGCGGCGCCCCGAAGAACACCTCGCGCCACAACACGGGCCTCGTCGACCTGCCGCCCGCCCAGCCCGCCTGGATCCCCTACGACGGCGGCTCCGTCCCCGAGTTCGGCAGCGGCTCCGAGTCCCCGATGGCCGGACCGGTCTACCGCTACGACCCGGCCCTCGACTCCAAGGTGAAGTTCCCCGAGGAGTACGACGGCGACTTCTTCGCGGGCGAGTTCGGCCGCCGCTGGATCAAGCGGATCGAGCAGAACGGCGACGGCACGGTCGCGAAGATCAACGACTTCCCCTGGACCGGCACCCAGATCATGGACATGGAGTTCGGCCCCGACGGCGCCCTCTACGTCCTCGACTACGGCCTGTCCTGGTTCCAGGGCGACAAGGACTCCGCGCTCTACCGCATCGAGAACGCCGCGGACGGCTTCTCCCCGATCGCCGAGGCGAGCGCGGACAGGACCTCCGGCGCGACCGGACTGAAGGTCGCCTTCACCGGCTCCGCCAAGGACGCCGACTCCCCGGACCTCACCTACAGCTGGGACTTCGGCGACGGCACCAAGGGCGAGGGCCTCACCCCCACCCACAGGTACCGGAAGGCCGGCACCTACACCGCGACCTTCACCGCCAAGGACCCCGAGGGCAACACCGGCAACGCCAGCGTCCGCATCGTCGTCGGCAACACCGAGCCCAAGGTGAGGATCGACGTCCCGGGCAACGGCAGCCTGGCCGCCTTCGGCGAGCCCGTCCCCTTCAAGGTGACCGTCACCGACCCCGAGGAGACCGTCGACTGCTCCAAGGTCAAGGTCGTCTACAGCCTCGGCCACGACTCCCACGCCCACGAGCTGACCAGTGAGACGGGCTGCGAAGGCACCCTCAACCCGCCGCCGGGCGACGGCGGTCACGATCCCAACGCCAACATCTACGGTGTCGTCGGCGCTGCCTACACCGACGGCGGGGCGAACGGCCAAGAGGCCCTGACCGGCACCGCCCGCACCGTCATCCAGCCGCTGCACCGCCAGGCCGAGCACTTCACGACCCAGTCCGGTGTGAGGACGTACGACAAGGCCACCGCCAACGGCGGCAAGACCGTCGGCGACATCCACGACGGCGACTGGATCTCCTTCAGCCCCTACCGGTTCGACGGGCAGAAGAAGATGACCGTACGGGCCTCCTCCGGCGGCACGGGCGGCTTCGTCGAACTGCGCACCGGCTCGCCCGACGGGCCGCTGCACGGATCGGCGTACATCCCGCCGACCGGAAGCTGGGAGACCTTCCAGAACGTCGACGTGCCGCTGCGCGCCCTGCCGAAGCGCACCACGGAGATCTACCTGGTCTTCCGGGGCGGCACCGGCGCCCTCTTCGACCTGGACGACTTCGAGTTCTCCAAGGAGCCGTTCAAGCAGGGCAAGAAGGTCCTGGTCTTCTCGAAGACCGCGGGCTTCCGGCACGACTCCATCCCGGCCGGCATCGCCGCCCTGAGGGAGATCGGCGCCCCCGCCGGCATCACGGTCACGGCGACCGAGGAGGCCAGGCAGTTCACCACCGCCAACCTCGCCAAGTACGACGCGGTCGCCTTCCTGTCCACCACCGGCGACGTCCTCGACGCCGACCAGCAGAAGGCGTTCGAGGACTACGTCGAGAACGGCGGCGGCTACATGGGCATCCACGCCGCCGCCGACACCGAGTACGACTGGGAGTTCTACGGCGGTCTCGTCGGCGCCTACTTCCACTCGCACCCGGCCATCCAGAAGGCCACCGTCCGCGTCGAGGACCACGACCACCCGGCCACCGCCCACATGGGCGACACCTGGGAGCACACCGACGAGCTGTACAACTACCGCTCCAACCCGCGCGAGCAGGCCAAGGTCCTCGCCACCCTCGACGAGACGACGTACCAGGGCGGCACCATGAAGGGCGACCACCCGATCGCCTGGTGCCGGCCCTACGAGGGCGGCCGCGCCTTCTACACCGGCCTCGGCCACACCAAGGAGTCCTACGCCGACGAGACCTTCCGCGCCCACCTGCTCGGCGGACTGCAGTACTCCACCGGCCAGGTCAAGGCCGACTGCAAGCCGGACAAGGGCTACCGGAAGATCTTCAACGGCCAGACCCTGGACGGCTGGAAGCAGGCCGGCCCCGGCGGGTTCACCGTCAAGGACGGCGGCGTGATGGAGTCCGAGGGCGGCATGGGCCTGCTCTGGTACCAGGCCAAGGAGCTGAAGTCGTACTCCCTCAAGCTCGACTGGAAGATGCAGGGCGACGACAACTCCGGGATCTTCGTGGGCTTCCCGGCCTCCGACGACCCCTGGTCCGCGGTGAACAAGGGCTACGAGATCCAGATCGACGCCACGGACGCGCCCGACCGCACCACGGGCTCCGTCTACTCCTTCAAGTCGGCGAACATCAAGGCCCGTGACCAGGTCCTGCGCCCGCCCGGCCAGTGGAACTCCTACGAGATCAAGGTCCAGGGCGAACGCCTCCAGGTGTTCCTCAACGGAGTCAAGATCAACGACTTCACCAACAAGGACCCCCAGCGGAGCCTGACCGACGGATACATCGGCCTGCAGAACCACGGCGCCGACGACCAGGTCTCCTTCCGCAACATCCAGCTGAAGGAACTGCCCTCCTAGGGCGAACCCCCCTTCGGGGGTGACCGGAACGGCGGCGGGCGGAGGACGCCGGACCTCCGCCCGCCGTCTCCCCGGGCCACACACCCGGCACCCCGCTCGTCCCCTTCCGGCACCACCACCCGGTTCGCGTACGACAAGGAGGCTGCCCATGTCCGCCGAACCGTTCCTGCCCGCCCCCTCCCCGGCCCCGCGCTTCGGCGTCTGGCTCATCGGGGCACGCGGCTCCGTGGCGACGACCGCGATCGCGGGCTGCGCCGCCGTCACCGCCGGGCTCCATCCGCCCACCGGCATGGTCACCGAGACCCCCGACTTCGCCTCGAGCGGACTGCCCCCGCTGTCGTCCCTCGTCTTCGGCGGACACGACACCCTCGACTGCCCGCTGCCCAAGCGCGCCGAACACCTCGCCGCCGGCGGCGTCCTGCCGCACGGGCTCCCCTCCGCCGTGCATGCCGAACTCGCCGCCGCCGACCGGGAGATCAGGCCCGGCGGCCCCCTGCCCGGCGCCACCGGAAGCGACCCCGGCCGCACCGCGGACGAGTGGATCGACGTGTTCGCGGCCGACATCCGCGACTTCGTGCGCCGCCAGCACCTCGCGGGCGCCGTCGTGGTGAACGTCGCCTCCACCGAGCCCGCGCCCACCGACGACACGCTGCCGCCCAGCTCCCTCTACGCGGCGGCCGCCCTGCGCGCCGGCTGCCCCTACGTCAACTTCACCCCCTCCACGGGCCTGCACCACCCGGCGCTGGCCCCGCTCGCCGACTCCGCGGGCGTGCCGTACGCGGGCCGCGACGGCAAGACCGGGCAGACCCTGCTGCGCTCCGTCCTCGGCCCGATGTTCCGGCAGCGCGCCCTCGCCGTGCGCGCCTGGTCCGGCACCAACCTGCTGGGCGGCGGCGACGGCGCCGCCCTCGCCGACCCCGCGGCCGCCGCCGCCAAGAACGCCGGCAAGGAACGCGTCCTCGCCGACACCCTCGGCGCGGCCCCCGAGGGCGAGGTCCACATCGACGACGTCCCCGCGCTCGGCGACTGGAAGACGGCCTGGGACCACATCGCCTTCGACGGCTTCCTGGGCGCCCGCATGATCCTCCAGACCACCTGGCAGGGCTGCGACTCGGCGCTCGCCGCCCCGCTCGTCCTCGACCTGGCCCGGCTGACCGCCCGCGCCCGGGAGAAGGGCCTGACCGGGCCGCTGGGCGAACTCGGTTTCTTCTTCAAGGACCCGGTGGGCGAGGGCCCGTCCTCCCTGGCCGAGCAGTACGCGGAGCTGAGGCGCTTCGCCGCGCGGCTGCGGGACGACGTCGACGACCGGGGAGCGCGGCGATGAGCCGCGTGGTCGCCACGGCGCGAGGCGTGTCCACGCCCGCCGGGACGACGGCGGCCGACGGCCCCGCCACGGAGGCCGCCGCCCGGACCGCCACCGGCGGCACGGCACCCGGCACCCCCCGCCCGCGCTCCGGCCGCGCGGGCGCCTGGGCCGAGCTGCTGCGCCTGCCCGCGCTGTTCACCGTCCCCGGCGACGCCCTGGCCGGCGCCGCCGCGGCCGGTGCCCGCCCCGGGCCCCGCACCCTGCTCGCCATCGGCTCCTCCCTGTGCCTGTACGAGGCCGGCATGGCCCTGAACGACTGGGCGGACCGCGCCGAGGACGCCGTGGAGCGCCCGCACCGCCCGATTCCGTCCGGCCGCGTCCGCCCGGCCGCCGCGCTCACCGCGGCCGGCGTCCTCACCGGTGCCGGACTGGCGCTCGCCGCCGGTGCCGGGCGCCCCGCCCTCGCCGTGGCCACCCCGCTGGCGGCCACCGTCTGGGCCTACGACCTCGCCCTGAAGCACACGCCCGCCGGCCCCGTCGCCATGGCCGCCGCCCGCGGGCTGGACCTGCTCCTGGGCGCCGCCGCCACCGACGCCGGTCCCCGCGCCGCGCTGCCGTCCGCCGCGCTGCTCGGCACCCACACCCTCGCGGTCACGGCCGTCTCCCGCCGGGAGACCACCGGCGGCTCGGTCCTGGCGCCGCTGGCGGCCCTGGCGACGACGGGCGTGCTGACCCGGCTGGTCACCCAAAGCCGCACCCGACTCCCGGCAGGCCGGCGGGCAGCAGCCGCCCCCGGCCTGCCGGGCTCCACCCCGGCCGGGCTCCCGGACGCGACCTCCGGCGTCTCCGGACCGACGGGCCCGGGGCGGGCCGAGCCCTTGCCGCTGACCCCGGCCGCCGGTGTGTTCGGGCCGCCGGACCGGGACGGGGCGCCGGTCCGGGTGACCGCTGCCCTCACCACCGCCCTGGGCGCCGCCTACGCCGTCACGGCCGCCCGCCCCTACTTCCACGCCGTCCTCAACCCCTCACCCCCGCTCACCCAACGCGCCGTCGGCGGCGGCATCCGCGCCACGGTCCCGCTCCAGGCCGCGCTCGCCGCCCGTTCCGGCGCTGCCGCCACGTCGCTCCTGGTCGCGGCCCTGGCCCCGGCCGGACGGCTGTTCGCGCGAAGGGCCGCCATGAGGAAGGTGAGCATCACATGAGCCCGCACCTTCCCCGGACACCGCACGGGCCCCGGACACCGCACGGGTCCCAGGCGCCGCACGGGTCCCAGGCGCCGCACGGGTCCCAGGCGCCGCACGGGCAGGCGGTCCTGGATGGGCAGACGGCCCCGGACGGCCGCTCCCCGCACCCCCTCCGCTTCGGCTACGGCACCAACGGTCTCGCCGACCTCCGTCTCGACGACGCCCTCGCCCTCCTCGCCGACCTCGGCTACGACGGCGTCGGCCTCACCCTCGACCATATGCACCTCGACCCGCTCGCCCCCGACCTGGCCGCCCGCACCCGCCGGGTCGCGCACCGGCTCGACGCGCTCGGGCTTCAGGTCACCGTGGAGACGGGCGCCCGCTATGTGCTCGACCCGCGCCGCAAGCACGGCCCGTCCCTCCTCGACCCCGCCCCGGAGGCCCGCGCCCGCCGCACCGGCCTCCTCCTGCGGGCCGTCCGGATCGCCGCCGATCTCGGCGCGCACGCCGTGCACTGCTTCAGCGGCGTCACCCCGCCCGGCACGGACGACGACACGGCCTGGAAACGCCTGACCGAGTCCCTGACCCCGGTCCTGGACGCCGCCGCCACCGCCGGCGTGCCCCTGGCCGTCGAGCCCGAACCCGGCCACCTCCTGGCCACCCTCGCCGACTTCCACGTACTGCGCCGCGCCCTCGGGGACCCCGAGCACCTCGGCCTCACCCTGGACATCGGCCACTGTCAGTGCCTGGAGCCCCTCCCGCCCGCCGACTGCGTGCGCGAGGCGGCTCCCTGGCTGCGGCACGTACAGATCGAGGACATGCGCCGCGGCGTCCACGAACACCTTCCCTTCGGAGAGGGCGAGATCGACTTCCCGCCCGTCCTGGAGGCCCTCGCCGCCACCGGCTACCAGGGCCTGACCGTCGTCGAACTGCCCCGCCACTCGCCCGCGGGGCCACACTTCGCCGAACACTCCCTCCCGTTCCTCCGCCGGGCGGCAGCGGCGTCCGCCCCCGCGAACCACCGGGGCGAGCCCTCCGCCACCCTCTGAAGGGAGCCAGCTCATGACCGGACCGCACGCCGGCCGTGTCGCCCAGGACGCGGACGGCACCCTCACCCAGGGACCCGGCCGGACCGGGGAAGGCACCCCAGGCACCCCCGCCGTCCCCGCCACCCCCGCCGTCCCCGCCACTCCAGCCATCCCCTCCACCCCCACCACCCCGGACACCACCCCCGCCCGCATCCCGCCGGCCGACCTGCGCACCGCGCTCGCCGCCCGGCTCGACGGGCCCGCCCGCGCCTGGCTCGACCAGGCCCTGGACGAGGCCGCCACCCACCCCGGCATCCACGGCCCGATCTCCGTGTGGGAACTGCGCCTCGCCGAGGCCGGCCGCCGCTGCGGCCCGGCCCACGCCGACGCGGCCCGCGTCCTCATCCTGCACGCGGCCCGCCCCGCCGCCGACGCCCTGACCCGGGTCTACTTCCAGGGCACCGCCGACGAACGCCGTGCCGTCCTGCACGCCCTGCCGCACCTCGTGCCCGGCCCCGACGCCCTCCCGCTCGTCGAGGACGCCCTGCGCACCAACGACACCCGGCTCGTCGCCGCCGCCCTCGGTCCGTACGCCGCCCGGCACCTGGACGCCCACCAGTGGCGGCACGCCGTACTGAAGTGCCTGTTCACCGGCGTCCCCGTCGACCGGGTGGCGGACCTGGACCGGCGGGCCGCCGGGGACGCCGAACTCGCCCGCATGCTCGCCGCGCTCGCCGCCGAACGCACCGCCGCGGGCCGTCCCGTCCCCGACGACCTGCACCGCGTCCTGGCCCTGACCGGGCCGCCGCCCACCGCGCGCGGCACGGCCGACCCCCACGGCAAGGAGTCCTGATGCGCATCTTCGACCCCCACATCCACATGACCTCCCGCACCACCGACGACTACGAGGCGATGTACGCCGCGGGCGTCCGCGCCGTCGTCGAGCCCTCCTTCTGGCTCGGCCAGCCCCGCACCTCTCCCGACTCCTTCCGCGACTACTTCGACGCCCTCCTCGGCTGGGAACCCTTCCGCGCCGCCCAGTACGGCATCGCCCACCACTGCACGATCGCCCTCAACCCCAAGGAGGCCAACGACCCGCGCTGCGCCCCCGTCCTGGACGAACTGCCCCGCTATCTCGTCAAGGACCGCGTCGTGGCCGTCGGCGAGATCGGCTACGACGCGATGACCCCCGCCGAGGACAAGGCCCTCGCCGCACAGCTCCAGCTCGCCGCCGACCACGGGCTGCCCGCCCTCGTGCACACCCCGCACCGCGACAAGCTCGCCGGCCTGCGCCGCACCCTCGACGTGGTCCGCGAGTCCGCGCTGCCCACCGACCGGGTCCTGGTCGACCACCTCAACGAGACCACCGTCGAGGAGGCCAGGGACAGCGGCGCCTGGCTCGGCTTCTCCGTCTACCCGGACACCAAGATGGACGAGCGGCGCATGGTCGCCCTCCTGCGCAGGTACGGTCCCGAACGCGTCCTGGTGAACTCCGCCGCCGACTGGGGGAAGAGCGATCCGCTCAAGACCCGCAAGGTCGGCGACCTGATGCTCGCCGAGGGCTTCACCGAGGACGACGTGGACCGGGTGCTGTGGCGCAACCCCGTCGCCTTCTACGGCCTCAGCGGCCGCCTGAGCCTCGACGTGACGGAGTCCGGCGCCACCCACGAGGGCAACTCCATCCTGCGCGGAGGGGAGTGAGCGATGCGCTTCCGCCACCCCGACGGCTCCACCGTCCACCTCGCCTACTGCACCAACGTCCACCCCGCCGAGACCCTCGACGGCGTCCTCGCCCAGCTCCGCGACCACTGCGAACCCGTCCGCAAGCGCCTCGGACGCGACCGCCTCGGCATCGGCCTGTGGCTCGCCCGCGACGCCGCCCACGCCCTGGTCACCGACCCGTCCGCCCTGCGCGGACTGCGCGCCGAACTCGACCGGCGCGGCCTCGAGGTCGTCACCCTCAACGGCTTCCCCTACGAGGGCTTCGGCGCCGAAGAGGTCAAGTACCGCGTCTACACACCCGACTGGGCCGACCCCGAACGCCTCGACCACACCACCTCCCTGGCCCGCCTCCTCGCCGGCCTGCTCCCCGACGACGTCACCGAGGGCAGCATCTCCACCCTGCCGCTGGCCTGGCGCACCGCCTACGACACCACCCGCGCCGACAAGGCCCGCACCGCCCTGGTCACCCTCGCCGAACGCCTCGACGCCCTCGAGGAACTGACCGGCCGCTCCATCCGCATCGGCCTCGAACCCGAACCCGGCTGCGTGGTGGAGACCACCGGCGACGCCATCGCCCCGCTCACCGCCGTCGCCCACGACCGCATCGGCGTCTGCGTCGACACCTGCCACCTCGCCACCTCCTTCGAGGACCCGCACACCGCCCTGGACGCCCTGGCCGAGGCCCGCGTCCCCGTCGTCAAGTCCCAGCTCTCCGCCGCCCTGCACGCCGAACACCCCTCCGCTCCCGAAGTCCGCGAGGCCCTCGCCGCCTTCGCCGAACCACGCTTCCTGCACCAGACCCGCACCACCACCGCGGACGGCGGCCTGCACGGCACCGACGACCTCGGCGAGGCCCTGGCGGGCGACGGCCCGCTGCCCGGCACCGCGCCCTGGCGCGCCCACTTCCACGTCCCGCTGCACGCGGCCCCCGCCGCACCCCTCACCTCCACCCTGCCCGTGCTGAGAACCGCCCTGGCCCGCCTCGTCGGCGGCCCGCACCCGCTCACCCGCCACCTGGAGGTCGAGACCTACACCTGGCAGGCCCTCCCGCCCGAGCTGCGGCCCCGCGGCCGCGCCCAGCTCACCGACGGCATCGCCGCCGAGCTCACCCTCGCCCGCGACCTGCTGACCGACCTCGGCCTCAAGGAACTGCCATGACCCCGACGCCTCCCTCCGGCGGACCGACCCCGCTCCTCGTCCTGGACGTCGTCGGCCTCACCCCCCGCCTCCTCGACCACATGCCCCACCTCAAGAGACTCGGCCAGGCCGGCTCCCGGGCCCCGCTCGGCACCGTCCTGCCCGCCGTCACCTGCGCCGCCCAGACCACCTTCCTCACCGGCACCCATCCCCGCGAACACGGCATCGTCGGCAACGGCTGGTACTTCCGCGAACTCGGCGACGTCCTGCTGTGGCGCCAGCACAACGGACTCGTCACCGGCGACCGGCTCTGGGACGCCGCCCGCCGCGCCCACCCCGGCTACACCGTCGCCAACATCTGCTGGTGGTACGCCATGGGCGCCGACACCGACTACACGGTCACCCCCCGCCCCGTCTACTACGCCGACGGCCGCAAGGAACCCGACTGCTACACCCGGCCCCCGGCCCTGCACGACGAACTCACCGAGAAACTCGGCACCTTCCCGCTGTTCCACTTCTGGGGCCCCGGCGCGGACCTGGTATCCAGCCGGTGGATCATCGACGCCACCCGGCACATCATGGCCACCCGCCACCCCGACCTGACCCTCTGCTACCTCCCTCACCTCGACTACGACCTGCAGCGCTTCGGCCCCGACGACCCCCGCTCCCTGAAGGCCGCCACCGACCTCGACACGGCCCTGGCCCCGCTCCTGGACGACGCCCGCGCCGAAGGCCGCACCGTCGTCGCCCTGTCCGAGTACGGCATCACCCGCGTGAACCGGCCCGTGGACATCAACCGCGCCCTGCGCCGCGCCGGACTCCTCGAGGTCCACACCCAGGACGGCATGGAGTACCTCGACCCGATGACCTCCCGCGCCTTCGCGGTCGCCGACCACCAGATCGCCCACGTCTACGTCCGCCGCCCCGAGGACCTCGACGCCACCCGCGCCGCCCTCGACGGCCTGCCCGGCATCGAGACGCTCCTCGACGACGAGGGCAAGAAGGCCCACCACCTCGACCACCCGCGCGCCGGCGAACTCGTCGCCGTCGCGGAGCCGGACGCCTGGTTCACGTACTACTACTGGCTCGACGACGACCGCGCGCCCGACTTCGCACAGCTCGTCGAGATCCACCGCAAACCCGGCTACGACCCGGTCGAGCTGTTCATGGACCCGCTCGACCCCTACGTCAAGGTCAAGGCGGCCACCGCCCTGGCCCGCAAGAAACTCGGCATGCGCTACCGCATGGCGGTCGTGCCCCTGGACCCCTCACCTATTCGCGGCAGCCACGGCCGCCTCCCTGCGAGCGACGACGACGGTCCGCTCCTCATCTGCTCCACCCCCCGCGCTGTCGGCGACCGCATCGAGGCCACCGACGTCAAGCAACTCCTGCTCCGGCTCGCCGGACTCGGATGATCCACGCCGCGCACAACGGCGGACGACCCCCGAGATCCAGCTACGGAGAGTGAAACACACGGCACTGACAACGGCCCGCCCGGACGACATCGGCGCAGGCCACGACCCAGAAGGCAGGAACCCGTGACCCTGTTCCCCGACCCCACCCGCACCGACGCCTCCCACCCCGGCACGGCCTCCGCCGGCCCGGACGAGGCACTGCGCCGTACCCTCGGCGTCGGCCGCCGGCGCTTCCTCACCACCTGCACCGCCGTCGCGGCCGGCGCGATCGCGGCCCCCGTCTTCGGCGCCGCACCGGTCATGGCCCACGGCCGGGACGGAGACCACGACCACGGTCACGACCGCGGCGGGGACGTCCTCGTCCCGTCGGGCAAGCGCGGCATCATCCTGTACACCGTGCGCGACGCCACGGGCCGCGACCCCCTCTCCACGGACCTGCCCTCCGGCTTCCGCGAGGTGTTCAAGCAGCTGGCCCGCTACGGCTACCGTCAGGTCGAGTTCGCCGGCTACCGCCAGCACGCGAACGCGCCCGGCGGCGCCGACCTGGGCACCGTCGCCGGCGCGAAGCTGCTGCGCTCCTGGCTCGACGAGTACGGCCTGCGCGCCCAGGGCAGCCACGGCTTCATCCCGCCGTCCTGGCCGCTGACCGCGGCGGACCTGGACACCTTCAAGCGGAACCTGGAGATCGCCAACATCCTCGGCATGGAGCACATGGGCACCGGCGGCGACCCCACCGGCAGCTCCCACCGGGCCGACTGGGACGTGGCCGCCGACAAGTGGAACACGCTCGGCGCCATCGCCCGCCGCGAGGGCGTCAAGCTCTACACCCACAACCACGACGCGGCCTACGGCTTCCTGCTCGACGGCGGTCCCCTGGACGCCCAGGGCCGCCCGACCCGCAGCTCCGGCATCCGGAAGCTGGAGTACTTCCTGAAGATCACCGACCCGAAGTCCGTCTGGCTGGAGATGGACATCTTCTGGGCACACGTCGCCCAGTACAAGTTCCGCACCTACACGGCGCACGACGGCTCGACCAGGGAGAAGATCTTCGACCCGGCCGGGCTGGTGGCACGCAACAACAAGCGCTACCCGCTGTTCCACGCCAAGGACGGCGTCGTCAACACCACCAACGGCCAGGGCTACGACATGGTGCCCTTCGGGACGGGCGTCATCGACTACCGGACCTTCTTCACCCGCGTCGGCCACCGCAACTACCACAACCCGATGGTCGAACAGGACAACGCCCCGAGCGCCACCGACCCGGGCCAGTCCCTGCGGCACGCCAAGACCGGCTACGACAACCTCGCGGCCCTCCGCAAGCGGCGCCGCTAGCCGCACGCGCCGCCGTACCGCAGTACCTCCGTACCGCGTACGGCGCGTGCCGACGGTGATCATTCCGTCACCCCCGGTGCAACCCCGGGCGACGCCGCGCCCGCACACCCCGCGGCGTCGCCCGGGACGAGGAAAACGCAGGTGAAAGGCGCTCCGAAACCTTGGTATGGTTGTCCATGTCGCCGCGGGGAACGCCCCGCACGGCGGCAGACACCTAGTCCGGGTGGCGGAATGGCAGACGCGCTAGCTTGAGGTGCTAGTGCCCTTTATCGGGCGTGGGGGTTCAAGTCCCCCCTCGGACACAAGATCAGGCAGAGGCGAGATGCCGACCGGGAGAGATCCCGGTCGGCATCTCGCGTTTTTCTTCTTCGGCCGCGTCGGCCGCAGTGCCCCGGACGCCGGGGGAAAAGCCGGTGCGCCGCCTGTCCCGGTCTCCCTACACTCGCCACGACACCGAGAACGAGTGAGGGGAGGCGGACCGTGCGTATCAGCGCCGCTGCCGTCGTCCCCCCGACCCGGTCCGAGGTGATCCTGGTGTCTCGTGCCGCCCGGTGCCCGCTGCGCGGCCGGCACCGGATGCCCGCGACGAGCATCTGACGTTCCCGCACGCCCGCCTCCCGCGGAGGCCGGTGCCCCGGTCCGTCCTCGTCTCCGTCCTCGTCCGGGGAATCGCGCCGCCCTGTTCACCGACCAGCGAAAGGCCACGGGCCGTGCGCACCCACGTCAACCCCCTCACCACCGTCCGCAACCTCGGCATCCTCGCCCACGTCGACGCCGGCAAGACCACCGTCACCGAGCGGATCCTCTACGCCACCGGCACGACGCACAAGCGCGGCGAGGTCCACGACGGCACGACCGTCACCGACTTCGACCCGCAGGAACGCGACCGCGGCATCACCATCTTCGCCGCGGCCGTCAGCTGCTCCTGGGACGGCCACCGGATCAACCTGATCGACACCCCGGGGCACGTCGACTTCGCCGACGAGGTGGAGCGCTCGCTGCGCGTACTGGACGGCGCGGTCGCCGTGTTCGACGCCGTCGCGGGCGTGGAACCGCAGAGCGAGTCCGTGTGGCGGCAGGCCGACCGGCACGGCGTGCCGAGGATCGCGTTCGTCAACAAGATGGACCGGGCCGGCGCCGACCTCGACGCGGCCGTCGGCTCGATCCGAGAGCGGCTGCACCCCGTACCGCTGGCCGTGCAGCTGCCCATCGGCGCGGAGGACGGCTTCACCGGCGTCGTCGACCTGCTGCGCATGCGCGCGCTCGTGTGGACGGACGGCGCGGAGACGGCCGAGGAGCGTCCGGTGCCGGACACCCTGCGCGAGGAGGCCGCACATCGGCGGCGCCTGCTGGAGGAGGCGGTCGCCGAACGGCACCCGGCCGCGCTGGAGGAGTTCTGCGACCGGGAGACGCTGACCGCCGGCACCCTCGCCGCGGCGCTGCGCGACCTGACCCGCACCGGTGAGGCCGTGATCGTGCTGTGCGGCTCGGCCTACCGCAACCGCGGCGTCGAACCGCTGCTGGACGCCGTGATCGCCTACCTGCCGTCCCCCGTGGACGTACCCCCGGTGCGCGGCACGCACGACGGCGCGGAGCAGGAACGGGCCGCCGACCCGGCGGCTCCGGTGGCCGCGCTGGCGTTCAAGGTCAACGCGACGCCGACGGGACGCCTGACGTATCTGAGGCTGTACTCGGGCACGCTCGAGAAGGGAGACACCGTGTGGGACGCGGGCACGCGCCGCACCGAGCGCAT
This sequence comes from Streptomyces sp. NPDC006384, assembly GCF_042870695.1. NCBI lineage: Bacteria > Bacillati > Actinomycetota > Actinomycetes > Kitasatosporales > Streptomycetaceae > Streptomyces > Streptomyces sp. NPDC006384. Next base: position 73,892 of record NZ_JBIAHR010000027.1, on the reverse strand, counting down.
CGGCCGCATCCTGCGGGTGCGCGCCGACCGGCACGACCCGCTGGAACGGGCGGTCGCCGGGGACATCGTCGCCGTCGTCGGCCTGAAGGCCGCCCGCGCCGGCTCGACCCTGTGCGCGCCGGGCGCTCCGCTCGTCCTGGAACCTCCGGGCGTGGCCGAACCGGTCGTGCACGTGGCCGTCGAGGCCCGCCGGTCCGCCGACACCGACCGGCTGGCCACCGCGCTGGCCCGGCTGACCGAGGAGGACCCCTCGCTGGCGGTGCGCACCGACCCGGAGACCGGGCAGACCGTGCTGTCCGGCATGGGCGAACTGCACCTGGAGGTCGCGGTGGAACGCGTCCGGCGCGAGCACGGCCTCGAGGTCGCCGTGGGCCGTCCGGGCGTGGCGTACCGCGAGACGGTCGGCGAAGGCGTGTCCGGTTTCGTCTTCCGGCACGTCAAACAGGACGGCGGCGCCGGGCAGTTCGCGCACGTCGTGCTGGATGTCGAGCCGTGGGCCGAGGGTGGTTTCGTGTTCCGTTCGGCGGTCGTCGGCGGGCGCGTGCCGCAGGAGTACGTCCGTGCCGTCGAGGCCGGCTGCCGGGACGCCCTGTCCGAGGGCCCCCTCGGGGGGCACCCGGTGACCGGGCTGCGGGTCACCCTCACCGACGGCCAGACCCATGTGAAGGACTCCTCGGACACCGCCTTCCGCACCGCCGGCCGGCTGGGCCTGCGCGACGCCCTGCGCGCCGCGGTGATGGTCCTGCTGGAGCCGGTCGTGGAAGTCACGGTCACCGTGCCCGAGGACGCGGTCGGCGGTGTGCTCGGCGACCTCGCGGCCCGCCGCGGCCGGGTCACCGGGTCGCAGACGCGGGCCGGTGCGGCGGTCGTCACGGCCACCGTGCCGCTGGCCGAACTGTTCGGCTACGCGACGCGGCTGCGCAGCCGCACGCAGGGCCGGGGCACCTTCACGGCCCGGCCCACCGGCTACGCGCCGGCTCCGGCGTCGTCACCCGCGCCGGTGCGGACACGGTGAGGTGAGGTGAGGCGGCCGGGCCCCGGAGCATCCGGGGCCCGGCGCCCGCCCGCCCGTCCGTCATCCACCGGAGAGCAGGCTCTCCAGAGTGCGCGCCGTGGACGGATGGCGAGCCAGCAACTCGGCACCGGCACCGGCACCGACGCCGCCGTCGGTTCCGGAAGGCGACGGCGTTCCCGTCCACCCGCCGTCGCAGCCCAGCAGCTCCGCCATCGCGTCGCACGCCGCCGGATGCGCGGACAGCAGGGCGACTCCCGTCGGCGCCGGGGCGTCGGGCACCGCCCACCCCCCGGTGCAGCCCATCAGCCCGGCCAGCGCGTCGCAGGCCGCCGGGTGGGCCGTCAGGAGCGCGGCACCTCGGCGCCCGGCCTCCGCGGCCCCCGCCCGGCTCAGGCCTCCGCCCGGCAGCGCCGCCGGTGTCCGCCACGGCGGCACCCACGCGTCCAGGGCGTCCAGCCGACCCGGGAAGATCCGTCCGGCCTCCCGGATCAGCAGCGGGGCGAGCTCCGACGCACCGGACCGCAGCGTGGTGATCAGCAGCGGCAGCCACGGCAGCAGCACCGCGTCCGGCAGACGTCCGAACGCGTTCGACACCGCCTCCACCACCACGTCCGCCAGCCCCGGCACCGGCCCCAGCGCGTGCACGAAACCGCTCAGGTACCGCGGGTACGCGGTCACCACCAGCGGATTGTCGAGCAACGCGTCACACCGCTCCCGCAGTTCCGCCCGGGACAGGGTGCCGAGCTGCACCTGCGCCGCCCACAGCAGCGCCGTCTTCGACGCGTCCTCGGGGTGCGACTGGGCGACCGCCAGCTCCAGCTGGGCCCGGTCGCAGCCCAGCGACAGGGCGAGCGACTCCATGCTGAACAGGAAGCCGAGCATCGCCGCGACCTGCCCGACCGTCGCGTCCTCGTCCTGGAACGCCGTCGGCAGCAGCGTGCAGTAGTGCGCGTACCCGGTCTTGACGAACGACTCGATCCAGCCCGGCAGCACCGGCTCGCTGGTCCGGTAGTACGCCAGCAGCGCACGCACCCGGCGCAGCACCTCCGGCGCGCCGTCCACGCTGCGTTCGGTGGCGAGCACCTTCAGCGCGTGGGTGCCCAGCTCGTCGGCGAGACGGCGGCTGCGCAGATACAGCGTCGCGTCCTCGACGGCGGCCAGCACGGTCGCCGTCGTTGCCTGCGGCCCGTACGCGTCGCGCCGCAGCCGCTGCTCCAGCACCTGCTCGATGCTGACACCCTCGTAACCGAGCTCGATCAGCGCCCGCTGGTGGGTGCCGATCGCCAGGTCCCAGGACTCCTGGAGCGACTGCTCGCCGAGCCGGCGCTCACCCATGATCGGCCGTGCCGCGCCGTGCGGCATCAGCCGCCGCAGCATCCACAGCACGTCGGAACAGGCCCGCAGCTCCGGACGCGACACCATGTCCAGCAGGGCGCGCTGCACGCCGCGCTGCTGGAGCTTCAGCCCCAGCGGCGCCAGCCGGTCGTGCACGTCCTTGGCGAGCGGCGGCAGCGCGTCGTAGCCGACCTGGCCGATCCGGTCGCCGCCCATCATGATCTCGACGAGACGCCGCACGTCCCGCCGCCCCGGCACGACGTCCTTCTCGATGCAGGTGACCGCCGCGTCCTGGAAGTCGTACGGCGTCGGCTTGGCCCGGTCCCGCATGCCGGCCAGCAGGATCGACGTCTCGAAGACCGCGATGGCGTCGGCGGTGGAGGCGAGGTAGCCGCCTCGCCGGGCCGCGCGGACGATGTCCACGGACCAGCCCAGCAGTTCGGCCTCGTCCAGGCCGTCCAGCACGGGCGGCCTGCGCAGGAAGCCCGACAGCCGGTCGGCGGAAGCGGACGTCGGCGTCACACCGGTGGCGGGCTCCCCACCGCGGGGCCTCACCGCCGCGGCCTTCTTCGACGGCGCCTTCTTCGCGCCCGCCTGACCCTCCAGCCGGTACGGCCGCACACGGGTGCGCTTCAGGCTCTTCGCCCACTCCGTCGCGGCGATCGACACCGACCCGGCGGCCAGGCCGAACTGCGCCTCGATCGCCGCGTGACTGGACGGGATCAGCCCGTACTGCCAGGTGGTGGCGGAACGCGGCGAGATCGTGAACGTGTCCGCACCGCGCACGCCGAACTCCTCGACGCGGCTGGCCGCGTGGAACGCCCCGCACACGTACAGGCAGTCCGCCGGATCGGTCCCGGTCGCCGCCAGATGCTCGCGCATCCGCGTCCACATGTACCGCTCGCGGTCCTCGTCCACCCGCAGCCGGGCGGAGTCGCCGGGCGCGAGCCGCCGGAACAGGCTGCCGATGAGGAACATCACCTGACGGTAGGTGTCGTGGTCGGCTGCGCCGTCACCGAGCGGCACCTCGACGTACTGGTGCCACCACTCCGACCAGTGCCGCACCTTGCCGTGGCGCAGCAGATGCTCCTCCAGCTCGGCGAAACGGGGCCGCAGATCGCCGATCTCGACGCCGACGGCCTCCCCGTGCAGCCCGGCCCCCTCCTCGGCCGGAGCGTCCGTGTCCTCCGCCCCGGCGTCCCGCGCCGTCTCCTCGCCGCGTGCGTCCCACTGGAAGACGTGGTCCGCGGACCGGTCGACGAGGACCAGCTCCACTCCCGGCGTGTCCAGGGCGTACGCGATGGCCTGGTACTCGGCGGACGCCTCCGTCACGGGCGCGACGACCGACAGCGGCGCCCACTCCTTGGGGAAACCGTCGACGTCACCGGCGAACGCCTGCACCGCCACCGGCAGCCGGCAGTTGCGCAGCTCGGTCAGCAGCGGCGCCATGTCCTCGCACAGCTCCAGGTACACCACCTTCGGCTGCTTCTCCCGCAGCCGCCGCGCCATCGCGGTCGCCGAGGCGGGGGAGTGGTGGCACACGGGGAAGATCTCCAGCGGTTCGCGCACCGCCCGGTCGACGTCGTCGACCATGCCGAGGAGGATGCCCTCCAGCGCGTCGGGTCCGCCGGCGAAGGCGGCGGCCGCCTCCTGCAACTGCCCGCGCAGCGCGGCGAACGACGTGCTCTGTCGGGGCCCGCTCATGACAGCGTGGCGATCGCGTCGCGGCCGCCCTCCAGGAACTCGGGCCAGCAGCCGCCCTCCTCCTTGCTGCGCGGCTCGACGACACCGTGCAGGTACTTGTTGAGGATGGCCAGGTCCTCCGGCTCGCGCCGGGTCAGGGAACCGACCAGCGAGGAGGCGAGGGCACGGGCGGTCAGGGCGCGCTCACCGAAGAAGTTGCTGTGCAGGACGGCGTCCTCCAGCACGCCGATCTGCTCCGCCGTCGACAGCGCCGACTCCAGCTTCTCGTCGTCGCTGCCGGCCGCCGCGGCCGACGCCCGCAGGTCGGCGAAGCTCTGCAGCAGCACGTCGAGCAGCGTCGGCGGCACCTCCAGGTCGATGGAGTGCCGGCGCAGCAGCTCCTCGGTGCGGAAACGGACGATCTCCGCCTCGCTCTTCTTGTTCGTCACCACCGGGATCCGCACGAAGTTGAAACGGCGCTTGAGCGCGGACGACAGGTCGTTGACGCCCCGGTCGCGGCTGTTGGCCGTGGCGATGATCGAGAAACCGGGCTTGGCGAACACGATGTTGTCGTCCCCGCCGCCGCTCTCCAGCTCCGGTACGGAGATGTACTTCTCGGACAGGATCGAGATCAGCGCGTCCTGGACGTCACTGGTGGAGCGGGTCAGCTCCTCGAAGCGGCCGATGGCGCCCGTCTCCATCGCCGTCATGATCGGCGAGGGGATCATCGACTCCCGCGACTGCCCCTTGGCGATCACCATGGACACGTTCCACGAGTACTTGATGTGGTCCTCGGTGGTGCCGGCCGTGCCCTGCACCACCAGCGTGGAGTTGCGGCAGATCGCGGCCGACAGCAGCTCGGCCAGCCAGCTCTTGCCCGTGCCCGGGTCGCCGATGAGCAGCAGGCCCCGGTCGGAGGCGAGCGTCACGATCGACCGCTCGACGAAACTGCGGTCGCCGAACCACTTCTGCGACACCTCCCGGTCCAGGCCGTCGGCACGCTCGGAACCCAGGATGAACAGACGGACCATCTTCGGCGACAGCCGCCACGAGAACGGCTTCGGGCCGTCGTCGATCGACTCCAGCCAGTCGAGCTCCTCGGCGTACTTGATCTCGGCGGGCGCGCGCAGCAGGTCGGACATGAGGGAAAACCTTTCGTACGTTGACCGGTGGGACTTGGTGCGTGGGTGACGGACGTGCGCCCGCCGGTCAGGTGAGGAACGTCTTGAGCTCGTGCACGAGCTTCTTGATGTGGCCGGAGATCACCGGCGTGCCGAGGTCCTTGAACCGCTCCCGGAACCACGGGTTGACACTGCCGCGCCCGGAGCTGGTCACCGAGCCGACCGGGATGAACTTCGCCCCCGACCGGTGAACGGCGGCCATGCTGTCGAACAGCTCCTGCTGACGCCATTCGTAGAAATCGGAGATCCACACCACCACCGTGTTGCGCGGCTCGGCGATCTTCGGCTGGGCCAGCGCCATGGCGACGGTGCCGTCGGTGCCGCCGCCCAGCTTGGTGCGCAGCAGCGTCTCGAACGGGTCCTGCGCCCACGGCGTCAGGTCCAGCGCCTGCGTGTCGTACGCGATCAGGTGGACGTCCACCTTCGGCAGCCCGGCGAAGATGGACGCCAGGATGGTGCAGTTGACCATCGAGTCGACCATCGACCCCGACTGGTCCACGACGACGATCAGCCGCTGCGGCGTCGTCTTCCGGCTGGTGTGCCGGTAGTAGAGACGGTCGACGTAGAGCCGCTCCTCCTCCGGACTCCAGTTGGTGAGGTTCTTCCAGATGGTGCGGTCCAGGTCGAGATTGCGGAACACCCGCTTCGGCGGCACCGACCGGTCCAGCTCGCCGACGGTGGCCTTCTCCACCTGGGTGCGCAGCACCTCGGTGACCTCGTCGACGTAACGCCGGATCAGCGCCTTGGCGTTGGCCAGGGCCACGCCGGAGAGGTTGTCCTTGTCCCGCAGCAGCTGCTCGATCAGGGACATGCTCGGCGTCAGCCGCGCGGCCAGCTGCGGATCGGCCAGCACCTCGCGCAGGTGCATGCGCTTGACCAGATCGCCCTCCATGGCACCGAGTTCCGGGCCGATCTCGGGGATCAGCCGGCTCAGGTCGGGGGAGGGCGCGCCGAATCCGGTGCCGGTGGGGCCGACGCCCGCCCCGCCACCTGCCCGGTGCGCGCCGCCGCGACCGCCGCGCAGCTCGCCGGGCCGGCAGCCCAGCGCCCGCTCCAGCCAGCCGGCGTCCGACTGCCAGCGCGCCAGCCGCTCGGCGGTGACGGTGCCGGGCGGATTCGCGAACACGTTCAGCAGCACCTTCGACGCCAGCGCCGCACGCCGCACCTCGGCGGCCCGGTCACGCGCCCCGTCCTCCTCCGGCCCGGGCGTCATCAGCCCGTCGAACTCGCCGGCGAGCTCCGGATGCCGCTGCACCACGGAGTCGACGGACGCGCCCGGGTCCAGCAGCGCGGGCGGCAGACCGATGTCCTCGACCACGGCGAGGCTCGCCGACTCCAGCGACGCCTGCTCCTCCGGGTCGAACAGCCGCGCCAGCAGCCGCCAGTACAGCACCTGCCGCCGGCTCTCGTACGCATCGGGCTCGGGGACGTCCCCGTCGGTGTGACGGCTCATTTCCGCAGCAGCTTTCCCGCTCGTTCGCGCAGTACCGTGACGGCGTCGGTGGCGGCCTTCTCCGCCCGCACCCCGGCCTTGTCCGTCGTCCCCCCGGCCCACGCCCCGGCGTGCACGGCGACCGTCTTCTTCCGCACCGTCCGCTCCACGGCGAGCGGCTGCAGCAGGAACTCCCCGGCGTCCCAGCGCAGCAGCCCCACACACGCGCCGGACGCGGCGACCACCTTGGGCGTGAGCGGCCCCGCGGCCGGCACCCGGCCGGCGTCGACGGCGACACGGTGCCCGGCGACCACCAGCGCCATCCCGTCCTCGTCCTCCTCCACGGCGTACCCCTCCACCAGCACGGGCACGGCCATCCGCGCCGGATGCCGGTCCAGCGGCGCCACCGGGAAGGCGACGGCGGTGGGCAGGGCCACCCGGGCCGTGGCGAACACCTCGGCGAGCTCACCGGCGCGGGCACGGGCGTCGTCCCACACCAGGTCTCCCTCGGCGGTGACGGACATCGCGTCCAGCTCCATCGCACGGCCCTCGCTCACCGCCGCGAGCAGCGACATGCGCGGTCGCAGCAGCTGCCACAGCCCCGCCCCGACGACCGTGTCCGGCTTCGGCGCGGACACCGACGCCCGCACCAGCCGGGCCGCGCCCCCGTCCGACGGCTCCAGCACCGCGTGCACCTGCGCCTGTACGGCGGTGGCGTGCTCCTGCACGTCCACCCCGAGCGGCAGCAGCCGCCCCGACACCTTCGCCACCGCACCGGCGCGGGCGGCCCCGGGCAGCGTCAGCAGCAGGGCGCGCGACCACAGGTCGGCCCAGCGCCGCACCGGCACCCGTTCCAGCGTCGCCCCCGGGCAGGAGGCGGCCAGCTCGGCCGCGAACCCGTCCAGCAGCGTGGCCGGGCGGCGCAGCGCCGGATCGGGCAGCATCGCGGAGACCACCGGCGCGGCCCCGGCGACGAGCTCGTGGTCGATGCCCTGCCACCCGGCCCGGGCGAGATCGCACAGCCAGCTGCGCGCCGCGAGAAGCAGGTTCCCCGCAGGCTCCTCGCCCCCGCCCGGAGCGTCCCCGCCCGGTACGGCACCGGCCGTCTCGGCGTCCGGCCGCCCGGTGACCTCCCCGACCCGGCCCATCAGCGCGTCGTGCACCGAACCGAGCAGAGCGGTACGGGCCGCCGCGAGCGCGACGAAGTGGTCCTCGCCCCCGGCCCCCGCGGCCGTCTTCTCGGCGGCCTCCGCGACCCGCGCCGCCAGCGGCGACCCCGCCACGGCGTCGGCCAGCCCGGTCAGCCCGCCGGCCTGCGCCGGCTGCGGCCGCAGCAGACCGCCCACCAGCACGTCGTCGAAGCCGTCCACGGCCGCGAGCGCCTCGTCCAGTCCGTCGACGCCGTCGGACAGCAGATCGGCACGCATCAGGCCACCGCCCTCGTCGTCGGGAACCACTGCATCTCGGGCAGCGGCGCGGTCGTGGCGTCCAGTTCGAGGTAGGTCAGCTGCCGCAGGAACCGGCTGAACACCTGGGCGGCGGCGGAACTGTCGTCCTGCGGGGGCCGCGCACTCGTCATCCTCAGGGTGACGGCCTGGGCGTCCGGCTCCTCCGCCTCGACCTCCACCTTCAGATACCGCGCGACGCGCTCGACGCCGTACTGCAGCACGGCCTCCCCGACGAGCGCGCGTATGTGGTTGCAGAACATGCCGCGCGCCCCGCCGCAGGGCCGGTTGTTGTTCGTGCTGCACGAGAACGCGTACGTCCCCGCGGCCACCGACGACACGTACACCCGCCCGATGTCCGACCCGCTGGACACCACGCCCTGCAGCCGCCCGTCGGCCAGCTCCACGAACGGCACCTTCGCCAGCTTCCGCGGCCGCGCGGCCGGCACCACCCGTGCCGTGCTCGACCTCTCCCAGACCGACAACGCACCATCTCCCATGCATGCGAAAGGGGACGTTCACGCCACCCCGGCGGAACGAGAACGAACTTATCGGCGACCACTGACAACGCCTCCGGCCGCTGACGGCCGCCTGTGGACGACGGGGCGTGCCGGCCCCGGCGTCGTCCCTGTTCCGCACCTTGACGGTGAGCCGGAAGTGGCCACTACTTGTGCAAGGGACGTTGGGTGACTGTCCATCTCCGTGTCAGCGGAAGGCAGGAGCGGCGACGCATGGTCGTACCCGGTCCACGAACCACCGAAAGCGCGCCCGCAGGGCCGTGCGCCGAAGATTCGCGGCCCCGACCCGAACCCGACACCCGTGCCTCCAGGCGGTGCAGATGAAGAAGAGACTGTGTGCGGCGGGCGCCGTTCTCGGCGTCCTCGCCACGTGCGGAGCATTGCCGGCCCACGCGTCCCCGGCCCACGCGTCCCCGGCCCAGGCCTCCCCGGCCCGGACGCACCCGTTCCCACGGCCGGGCGGCGACGCCCTCCCGCTCGGCCCCTCCGGCCTCACCGAGACCCGCACCACGACGACCCTGCAACCGGGCGTCACCCTCACCCGCATCGTGCGCGGCGACGACGACCCGTCCCTGCGCTGGACGGTCGAGGTCGCCATCCCCGGCGGTGACTCCTCACCGGACCCCGACGCACCGCCGACCGCCCTGAAGGACAGGGCGAGCGCCGACGAACTCGCCGCCGCCCTACGGCGGGACGGCTTCCCGGCCCGCGTCGAGAAGGTGACGACGGCGAGGACGGCCGACTACGCGGGCGGCACCCTCGGCTGGCGGGTACGCGTCGGATCGTTCGACTCCCAGTCCGCCGCGACGGCCGAACGAGCACGGCTGAGGTCGGCCGGACACACCGGCTCCGCCGTGTTCACCGGCTGGGACGGCGAGGCCGGCGACCGCGGCCCCTGGCACATCGACGTGCTCACCATCGACCCGCGCACCTTCCGCGGCGGCCTGGAGGCGTCCTACGGCCCCGACATCGAGAACCGCGAGACCACCAGCGAACTGGCGGACGCGGCCGACGCGACCGCGGCGGTCAACGCGGGCTTCTTCGTCCTCGACCCGAAGGCGGGCGCACCCGGCGACCCCGCCGGGACCGGCGTCTACGACGGACGCCTGCTCAGCGAACCGGTGAGCGGACGCCCCAGCCTGGTCCTCCACGGCGACGGCAGACGGACGGACATCGTCCGCCACACCTGGCAGGGCCGGATCACCTCCCGCGGCACCACCCTCGCCCTGGACGGCGTCAACCGCGTACCGGGCCTGATCCGCAACTGCGGCGGCGGCGCGGGGGACCGGCCCACCTCCCTCCCCCTCCACGACGTCACCTGCACCGACCCGGACGAACTCGTCGCCTTCACCCCCGACTACGGCCGTCGGACACCGTCCGGCGAGGGCCTGGAGGCGGTACTGGACGCCCACGACCGCGTCGTCGAACTGCGCTCACCCCGCGGCGGACCGCTCCCGCCCGGCGGCACCTCGGTCCAGGCGACCGGCGGACGCGTCGCCGAACTGACCGCCCTGGCACGCCCCGGCGCCCGCCTCGACGTGAGGACCACCCTGCTGGACGACCGGGGCAGGCGCGTCACCCCGTCCCCCGGCACCGACATCGTCAACGCCGGCCCCGAACTGGTCCGCGACGGACGCCTCCACGTCACCCCGGCCACCGACGGCATGGTCCGCCCGGGCGACCCGAGCTGGTACTACGGCTGGGTCCACAAACGCAACCCGCGCACCCTCGCCGGAGTGGACGCGGCCGGCCGCACGGTACTCGTCACGGCCGACGGACGCAGCACCGAGGCCCTCGGCCTGAGCATCCTGGAGAGCGCCAGGATCGCCAAGGCCCTCGGCCTGCGCGACGCGGTCAACCTCGACGGAGGCGGCTCGACGACGATGGTGACCGACGGCAAGGTCATCAACGATCCGTCCGACGCGGCAGGCGAACGCCCGGTCGGCGACGCCCTGTTGATCCTGCCCCGGAGGCCCTGACCCGGCCCGGCCGCACCGTCCACGCAGCGACGCAGCGCACCGACCACAGGGAGCCGCCGTGCCCGCGACCACCGCCCCGCCCCTCCGATCCCGCGTCCTGCTCGCCCTCACCGTCCTCCTCGCCCTCCTCGCCCTTCTCGCACCGACCGTCCCCGCACTGGCCGCCACCGGTGAGCAGGCGAAGACGCCCCGCGCCCCCTCACCGCACGGCGCGGAGGTCGTCGCCGTCACCCGGGTCGCGGACCGGCAGGCCGACCTGTCGGTACGATCAGCGGCCCTCGGCGGCCGGACGGTCGAGGTCCGCTCACTGCCGATGCTGCGAAAGGCGCTCGCGATCGACCACTGAGCAGGCGCGCCCAGCCGACGGCGGTCTCCGCGTCGACGTCCGCCCGGGGACAACCACGCCCCCGCGCTGTACGTGCTCCGGCGCGCAGGAGCCGACGGCGGTGACGGGATCGTGGCGGTGCTCCCGGGCGCACGGACCGTGTGGGGGCGTTTCGGTCGCACTTCCTTCTTTTCCGCCAATTCAACAGAATGGCTATGTACATTCAATTTTATGACTGAACAACCCACTCCCGAAGCCGAAGCCGAAGCCACAACCTCCCGCCCCTCCCGCCGCGCGGTGATACGGGCGGCGGCGGTGACCGCCGCGGTGGTCGGCGTCCCGATCCAGGCGTGGACGGCGGGCGCATCCCCGGCCGTGGCCGTCCCCTCTGCCACCCCCTCGAGCACTTCCTCGGTCGCGCCCGAACTGCCCGCCGGGCTGGTCGCGTACCGCTCCCCCTACGTGAACTGGTCGGGAGAGATCACCCACAGCGGGTTATGGGCCTGCGCGCCGCGCACCGCCCAGGACATCGCCGACCTGGCCAACTGGGCCCACCGTGAAGGCTGGCGCCTGCGCGCACGCGGCAAGGCCCACAACTGGTCCCCGCTCACCATCACCGGCTCGTCCCGGCCGGACGAGCGCGTCCTCCTCATGGACACCACCCGCCACCTCACCGCCATGGAACTCGTCACGCCGCCACCCGGCGCGCCCGGTGCCGTCCGCGCGCAGACCGGCGTGCTCCTGGAGACCCTGATGGCCTTCCTCGCCGACCACGGCCTCGGAGTCACCAACACACCGGCGCCCGGGGAACTGACCCTCGGCGGCACCCTGGCCATCGACGCCCACGGCACCAGCGTCCCGGCCGTCGGGGAGGCCCCGCGCCCCGGACACACCTACGGCTCGCTCAGCAACCTCGTCCTCTCCCTCACCGCCGTCGTCTGGGACACCGGACGCGCCGAGTACGTGGTGCGCACGTTCCACCGGGGAGCCGACGACGAGTGCGAGGCGCTGGCCACCCACATCGGACGCGGACTGCTCACCGAGGTGGTGCTCCAGGCGGGGAAGGAGGTGCCGCTGCGCTGTGTCAGCCGCGTCGACATCAGCAGTGACGAACTGTTCGCGGCTCCCGGCAGCGCGGCGGCCGGACGGGGCAACACCTTCGCCGACTTCCTCGACCGCGCGGGCCGCGTGGAGGCCATCTGGTTCGCCTTCACCGACCGGCCGTGGCTGAAGGTGTGGAGCCTCAGCCCCGAGCGCCCCGCCACCTCACGACCCGTCAGCCACCCGTACAACTACCCGTTCAGCGACGTCCTGCCGACACCGGTCGCCCGCCTCGCGGGGCGCCTCGTCGGCGAGGGAGCCTGGTTCCTCGCACCCGAACTCGGTCTCGCCCAGTACACCGTGGCGGCGACCGGCCTGACCGCCACCCTCGCCACCGATCTGTGGGGCCCCGCGTACGCGCTCCAGTTCTACCTGCGCCCCACCACCCTGCGCGAGACCGCGAACGGCTACGCCATCCTGACCCGGCGCGCCGATGTGCAAAGAGTCGTCTCCGAATTCGCCGCCTACTACAGCGAACAACTCGAGTCTGCCGCGCTGCGAGGAAGTTACCCGGTCAACGGTCAGGTCGAGATCCGCGTCGGAGGACTGGACAGGCCCGAGGAGTCGGCGGCCCCCGGCGCCCGTCCGCCACTGCTGTCCGTCGTCCGGCCGCACCCCGACCACCCGGAGTTCGACTGCGCGGTGTGGATCGACGTGCTCACCCAGCCGACCACACCCGGTGCGCACGCCTTCTACCGCGACCTGGAACGCTTCCTGCTGCGCACCTTCGACGGTGATTACGCGCTCGCCCGCGTCGAGTGGTCCAAGGGCTGGGGGTACACCGACACCGCGGCCTGGGCCGACCAGGAGGTCATCGGCACCGTGGTCCCGGCCTCCTACGGGCGCGGACAGTGGGCGGAGGCGATCGGCATCCTCGACCGCCTCGACCCCCACGGCGTCTTCGGCAACGACTTCACGGACCGGCTGGTACGGGTGTGACCCCGGGGCCTGACGCATAACCCCCCGAGGCCTGGCACATAACTCCCCGGGGGCCATTGGTTCTACGGCATGTGTCCTTCCGAGGCCACCTCTTCGGCCTCCTCCAACGCGTCGGCTGCCACCTGTCGCAGCTCGCCGACGAACGACGAGGCGGACCTGCGCAGGAAGGAGAGCACGGCGTCGGAGGAATCGGCCAGTTGGGGAATCAGATAGCAGACCTCGCGGAAGTACTCGGCGTCCACACCGTCCGCGTACCGGAGCAACTGGGGGAGCACGGCCAGGATCTCCCTCCTGCAGTAGTCCGCGACATCGACGGACCCGCCCTCCACCGCGGCGCGTACGCCGGCATTCCGGGCGTTCAGCACGCACTCGAGGAGGCTCACGGCCTGCGGTGTCAGCGGCTCGCCCGTCCGGGCACGGGTCGTAAGGGCGTCGACGCAGGGAGCGGCGGCGCTGTACAGGTGTCCCTGGTTGGCGACCTGGCAGTACAGGACCCCCTCTGCACGGGCTCTTTCCGCGGGGTCCTGCCCGAGAAGCCGGTCGAGATACGCCGGCAGGTCGGCCGCCGGAACGCTCAGCGTCTCCAGGCTGCGCCAGTCCCATGTGTTCGTGAAGGCCATCGCGTGCCGCTCTCCCATCCTTACGCCGATCCCCGGACCCGGTGCCGTCTCCTCGGAGTACTGGACGATCCAGACACCGGCCTTCTTCCCATCGTTGGCGGCGACCAGAGCGAGCGCCTTGTCCGCGCACCGCGGCCGCGCGCCGGGGCCCGGAGGTAGGGTCGTGGCTGATGCATCGGCATGGAGGAGAGAGGGCCGAGGATGAGCGGGACAGTATCGGCGGTCAGCAGCAACGGCGAGTACTCGTTCACCAAGCCGAACCGGGACAGCATCACGCTGCTCGCCGGACTCGGTGTGGAGGGGGACGTCCACGCCGGCGTGACGGTCAAGCACCGCTCACGCGTCGCCCAGGACCCCACCCAGCCGAACCTGCGCCAGGTCCACCTCATCCACGAAGAGCTCTTCACCGAGGTCGGCGCGGAGGGATTCGAGGTGACCCCCGGCGACCTCGGCGAGAACATCACCACCCGTGGCATAGACCTGCTCGGCCTGCCGGTCGGCACGCTGCTGCGCATCGGCGACGAGGCGGTGCTGGAGGTGACCGGCCTGCGCAATCCCTGCGTACAGATCGACAACTTCCAGGACGGGCTGCTGAAGCAGGTCGTCGGCCGCGACGAGGCCGGGAACATCGTGCGCAAGGCCGGGATCATGAGCATCGTGAAGGAGGGCGGAACGGTGCGCCCCGACGACACGATCGCAGTGGAGCTTCCCGACGGCCCGCACCGGCCCCTGGACCGGGTCTGACCGACGCGGCCCCGGGGCCGGGCGGTGACACCAGGGCGTCGGCCTCCGGCAGCATGCTGCTGCGGACGTCAGTCCTCGTCCGGTACCGCGGTCGCCCCGTCCCGGCCGCGCATCCGGTCGAAGACCGGGTTGGCGGCGGAGACGTCACGCTCCATGACGTCGGCCTCCTCGGTACGGCCCTCCGCCCGGAGGGCGCGGATCACGTCGTGGGCCACCGCGGCCTCGTTCCACTCGTACGAGCCGGACCTGTAGATCTCCAGCGCGGCGTCGAAGTCGGCATGGGCCTCCGGGTACCGGCCGAGTTCGCGGTAGGCCACGCCGCGCAGGTGACGCGCCATGGCGCCCGCGTAGGCGTCACCGGCCGCGGCACAGGCGTCCACGGCGTGGGTGAGCGGCGCCTCGGCGTCCTGGGGACGTCCGGCACGCAGGTGCAGCCAGCCGACGTCCCGCTGGGTGTGCGCCACCCACATGCCGTTGCCGAGCTGCTCGAACAACGCGATCGCCTCACGGGCGGTGGCGGCGGCGTCGTCGAGCCGTCCCAGGCCGGCGAGGACGCGGATACGGGCGTTGTTCACCCGGCCGATCCACAGCCGCTCGCCCATCGGGCCGAACAGGCCCTCCGCCCTGCTGTAGCAGTCGAGTGCCTTCTGACGCTCTCCCATGAGCCGGTAGATCTTGCCGAGGGCGTACTCGGTCGCGCCCTCCCAGCGGCGGTCGCCGAGGAGCCTGAAGTCGTCCCTGGCCGCCTCGAGCAGGGGAGCCGCCTCCGCCGGGCGGCGCAGATAGCCCAGTGTCTCGGCCAGGGTGCGCCGCAGACGCGCCTGAGCCCTCAGGTCACCTGTCCGTTCGGCGAGGCGCAGCGCCTCCCGCTGGCTCTGCTCGGCCAGTTCGGGTTTGCCGCGCCAGCGCTGCAGCTCGCCCAGCAGCTCGAGGGACCCGAGGGTGTGCCAGGAGTCGCCGGCCGCACGGAACCGGTCCACCGCGGCCGTCATGCGGTCGAGGGCGGTGCGGTAGTCGCCCTTCACCGAGTGCGCCCGGGCGACGAGCACGGTGTCCCGGGCCCGTACGGAGCTGTCCGCCGCGTCGTCGCCGTCCGAGGCCAGGTCGTCGTCGTCCGGATTCAGGAGGGAGAGCACCCTGTCCGGGTCGCCTGCCGTCAGGGCGGCGCTCGCGCGTGCCCGGCGGAGACCGGCCAGCACCCGCGGCCGGGTCTCCCCGGGAACGTGGAAGATCCAGTCGGCGGAGTTCGGGGCCAGAGTGATGTCGTCGAGGAAATACGACAGCGCCTCCCCGATCTCCGCCGCCACGGTGTTCAGCCCGAGGCTGCGGGCACGGTCGATCGCCCAGAGGAGACGGTCCTGCTCCGCGGCGACCCACTCGGCGGCCGTCGTCGGCGAGTCGCGCAGGTCCAGCACGCGTTCGGGATCGACCTCGGCGCGCAGTTCCGGGGCGCGCTGGGCCGCCCAGTGGACGACGGCGTCCCGGTAGGCTCTCACCAGGCGCTCCTCCAGAGCGTTCCGTTCCTCGGGCGGCAGTTCCTCGTACCGGCGGGCGGCGAAGACACGGATCAGGTCATGGATGCGGTAACCGCTCTCGGCCCCGCCGTCCCCTTCCCCGTCCAGCGTCTCCATCATCGCGACCTCGACCAGTTCGTCGCCGGCCGCGAGACCGGCCCCACGGGTGGCCGCGAGCCGGGCGAAGTGCCAGTCGGTCAGCCGGCCCGCGGGCAGGGAGGCGAGCATGGCGAAGGAGGAACGCGTGGCCGGCGTGAGGCCCTGGAAGCTGAAGACGAGACAGGCGGCCAGGCTGCGGTTCTCGAACTTCAGATGGTCCAGGCGGCTTCTCTCGTCCTCCAGGAGCGCGCGCATGCGGACGAGACTGGAACCGGAGCGCTGCTTCAGCTTGCAGCCGACCAGCCGCAGGGCCAGCGGGAGGTTGCCGCAGAAGCGGACGATGTCCATGGCCGCCTCCATCTCGGCGGCGATCCGCTCCTGCCCCGCGTAGTGGGCGAGCACGGCCAGCGCGTTCTGGTCGTCCGGCAGGTGCACCGGGATGGGCTCCCGCTGGGTGGCGCTGTTGAGGGAGAGCACCCGTCGGGAGGTGACCAGCACCGAGCACCCGGCGCCGGTGGGCAGCAGCGGCTCGATCTGATCCGTACCGTGCGCGTTGTCCAGGAGGATGAGCAGCCGCTGGTCGGCGGTGAGCGTACGGAACATCGCCGACCGGTCGTCGACGGAGTCCGGCAGGTCCTCCCGCGCCACATGCAGACTGCGGAGCATGTGGCCGAGGGCGTCCGCGCTGCTCCTCGGAGTCGCCTCGTCCCCGTGGAGGTCGAGGTAGATCTGGCCGTCCGGATAGGCGTCCTTCACCTCGTGCGCGGCATTGAGCGCCAGGGCCGTCTTGCCCACACCGGGCGGACCGTGGACGACGACGAGCTTCGACTGCCTCTCGGTACCGCTCGACGGGAGCGTGCGATTGCCGGGCGCGGACACGTCCCGGAGGTAGGTGAGCAGACCGTCCAGGACGGTGGTGTCGCCCGCCAGTGTCTCCCTGGTGGGCAGTTCACGGGGCGGCAGCACCTGGGCAGGGGCCGGTACCGGGGCCGGGGGCGCGGCCGCGGCACGGTGGGCCCTGAGCGTCCCGTACGCCCCCAGTCCCGCCGCGACCAGGGCCGCGCCACCGCACACGGCCCAGGCGGTCCGGCCCTGGAAGACATCGAAGATGATGTCACCGGTGAGCCCCAGTCCGGCGACCACACCGGTCGCAGTGGCCACCAGCAAGGTGTTGCGCCGTGCGGCGATTTCTCCCGACACGCAGCCTCCCCCGAGCTTCGCGGACATCCGATCGTATCGGCTCCGGTCGGTGCCGTGACCACCCACCAGCACATCGGAACGACTTCACACCGAGACGCACAGTTCTTCGGGCCGTCGTCGGCATCCAGCACAACTCGTCGGCTCGCATGCCGAGTTGCCTATGCCCTCCGCGGCCGCCGCACGACGGGTGCCACGGCTCTGCCGCCCCTGACACCCGGCTGCCCCGGCCAGCTCGAGATCTCCACAGAGCGTGAGGAGGCCGACGGGTCGTTCCGGCGCCCTGCGGGCAGGCGCATGCGTCGGGACTCCGAACCCCACGGGACTGGTCGACTGCTTCCGTCCGGGCTGTCGCCGACGGACCCACTTGGCGGGGCACGCGCGTCGAAGAGCTGGGCGAGGCGGGTGCCGCGCGGAGCGGAGGTGAAGGCCATGGCGAACTCGGTGGAATCCGCCGGGTGTGCCGGAGAACGGAGAGGGGATGTGCATGCGGTCGGCGTGGTGGCGATGCCCGGCCCTCCGGGGGACGTCCGCGTCACGTGCAGAACGCGGTGTCCACGGCCGCCACGACCGCCTCGGCGGCCTTCTCGTCGTCGCCGAAGGTGCCCGGCAGCGCCGTCACCGCGAGCCCGACGGCACGGCCGTCGTCCGTGGCGCCCCCGCGGGTCTCGAACCCGTCGATGTCACCCCCGTGCCCCCAGTACACGCCGCCGCAGCTCAGCGGGACACTGATGACGCCGAGCCCGTACCGCCACCCCGGGAACACCGGGGCGTCGACGGTCCTGCGCATCTCGGCGAGCTGCTCGCGGGGGAGCAGCCTGCCGTCGACGAGCGCCCGGGAGAACTTCGCCAGATCGCTCGGGGTCGAGATCAACTGGCCCGCGGCGCCGCCCCAGGAGGGATCCATCTCGGTCGCGTCGACGACGTTCCCCTTCTCCCGGTCGCCGATCGCGTACCCGTGGGGATGGGGGCCCTTGATGGACTGGTCGCCCGGCTGCGGCCAGTAGGTGTGGCGCAGTCCCGCCCGCCTGATCACGCGCCGGGTGATCTCCTCCTGCACGGGGCGCTCCGTCACCCGCTCGATCAGCAGGCCCGCCAGCAGGTAATTGGTGTTGCTGTACTCCCACTTGGCGCCCGGCGCGAACTTCGCCGGATGCGCCAGCGCCGCGGCGAGCAGGTCGTGCGGGTGGAAGAACCTGTGCTGCACCTCCTGGAAGTTCTCCAGGCCGATGTGTTCGGTGTAGTCGGGGAGCCCGCTGGTGTGCTGCAGCAGTTGCCGGACGGTGATCATCCTGCCGTCGATGCCCTCGCCCCGCACCACACCGGGCAGGTACGTCTCGACCGGCGCGTCCAGCTTCACCTTGCCCTCGGCCACCAGTTGCAGGACGACCACCGCGGTGAAGGTCTTCGTGTTGCTCCCCGCCCGGACCCGGCCGTCGTGGGGCACGGGGACCTGCCGGCCCAGCCGGGAGGAACCGGCCACCAGGGACCTCTCGCGCCCGTCCTTGCTCACCCAGGCCAGCGCGGCCGGGAACTTCTCCTCGCGCACCAGCGAGTCGAGGCTCCCGCGCAGCGCCCCGTCCTCGGTGGGACGGCTCACCGACGCGCTGGTACCGACCACGGCGGTGGTGGAACTCAACAGCCCCACCACCGCCGCGACCAGCAGTCCTCCGCGCACCTTCGAGGTGGTCCTCGCCCGCATCGCGTGCTCCTTCTCGGCTCTCCGCCCGGATCGGCACCAGCCATGCTGTCCGCCCTCCGGCACGAAGGTCACTGCTGCTGACCACCGGATCACGGGTGCACCCAGCACCACCCCGAAGGTGAGGTGACCCCCACCGGACCCACCGGACCTGCCGTTCCCTGCCGATGCCGTGGCCGTCGCGGTGAAGCTCGGTGAAGCGCGGTGAAGCGCGTCATTTCCCGGCCGGGGCGGGGGCGCGGGGAAGGCGCAGCTCGAAGCAGGCTCCGAGGGTGCGGGGGAGGAGGGTGAGGGTGCCCCGGTGGCGGTGGGCCAGGTCGCGGGCGATGGCGAGGCCCAGGCCGGTGCCGCCGTGGTCGCGGGAGCGGGCGTCGTCGAGCCGGACGAAGCGTTCGAAGATGCGCTCGGCGTCCTCGGGAGGTACGCCCGGTCCGTCGTCGTGCACCGTGAGGACGACCCGGGCGTCCTGCTCCCGGACGGTGATCTGGACGCGGTGCGCGGCGTGGCGGGCGGCGTTGTCGACGAGGTTGCGCAGCAGCCGTTCGCACTCGTCGGGGTTTCCGTGCACGAGTGCGGGGGCGGTGCTGTCGCAGGTGAGGTCCAACGGGCGTTCGGGGAGGGGGTACTGCTCGACCAGCCGGGAGGCGAGGGCCGACAGATCGACGGTCTCGAGGCCGGCCGCGGGGGTGCGGGTGTCGAGGCGGGCGAGGAGCAGCAGGTCCTCGGTGAGGGCGTGGAGGCGGCGGGTCTGCCGTGCGGCGGTGGTGGCCGCGGCGGGCCAGTCGGTGCGTTCCGGGTAGGCGAGCGCGACCTCCAGACTGGCCAGCATCGTGGTGAGGGGGCTGCGCAGTTCGTGGGCGGCGTCCGCGACGAAGCGGCGCTGCTGGGCGGCGGCGTTGTCGAGGCGTTGCAGGGTGGTGTTGATGGTGGTGGCCAGGGCGGTGATCTCGCGTCCCGTGGCGGGGACGGTGACGCGTTCGCGGGGGTTGCTCGCGGTGACCGAGGCGGTGAGGACGCGGATGGCCTCGACCGGCCGCAGCGCGATCCGGACGGCGAAATAGGCGACGGCGGCGATCAGGACGAGGCCGACGAGCCCGGCCCGCAGCAGCAGGCGGTCGGTGGTCTCGGTGATCGCCTCGGCCGTGTCCGGAAGCTGCACCACGTAGACCCGCAGCGTGGCGTCGGTGCCGACGCCCAGAGCGGCGGCCTCGTCCCTGCTCAGTTCACCGGCCCAGATGTCGTCGTACAGGACCGGGTAGGTCCCGCCGGCCAAGTCGGAACCGTTCCCGGTGCTGGTGCTGGTGCTGGTGCTGGTGCTGGGGCTGTGGTCGCGGAGCACCGGTATACGGAGGGGACGGATCGCATAGCCCCATTCGGCATCGTCGTGCGGTGGTGGGGCGGTGAGCGCGGAGGGGGCGGGCAGCACATGGCGGGCGCCGGGACCGAAGTCCTCCATACCTCCGCCGGAGGCGACGGCGGTGCGTCGGCCGGTCGCGACGACCTCGTAGGGGACGGCGCTTCTCCTACTGGGAACCGACCCCTCCTTCAGCTGATCGACGAGGGCGAGGAGGCTTTTCCGGGCCTGTACTTCGGCGATCTGCGTGCTCTGGCGGTAGGCCTCGTGGTGCACCCACCAGCCGATGCAGGCCAGGACGACGGCGGCGGCCGAGGCGACGGCCAGGGCCGTGCGGGCCCGCACCGAACGCGGCCACCGCAGGCGCCGCGGCTCAGTCGCGTTCACGGTCGTCCACCAGTCGGTAACCGATACCCCGTACGGTCTGCAGGGACTTCCGGTGGAACGCGGCGTCCACCTTCTTGCGCAGCGCGCTGACGCGCGCCTCCACCAGGTTGGGGTCCAGGGCCTCGTCGGGCCACGCGTGATAGAGCAGATCGGCCTTGGAGACCGCCTGGCCCGCCCGGCGGGCCAGCAGCTCCAGCACGGCGAACTCCCGGGGGGTGAGTTCCACCCGGGTCCCGGCCCGGCGGCAGACCCGGCCGGCGACGTCCAACGAGAGGTCGCCCACGGCGAGGACGGGCGGGGCGACCTCGGTGGCTCGTCTGACCAGGGCCCGCAGCCGTGCGACGAGCACCAGGTAGGAGAAGGGCTTGACCAGGTAGTCGTCGGCCCCCGTGTCCAGGGCCTCCGCCTGGTCCCAGTCACCGTCCTTGGCGGTGAGCACCAGGATGGGGGTCGCGTTGCCCTCCCGGCGCAACTGGGCGCAGACCTTGTAGCCGTTGAGCCCGGGCAGCATCAAGTCCAGTACGACAAGGGCGTATTCGCCGGTCCGGGCCATCCACAGTCCCTGCCGGCCGTCATGGGCGAGGTCGACGCTGTAGCCCTCCGCGGTCAGACCGGTGTGCAGGGTGCGGGCGAGGTCCACCTCGTCTTCGACCACCAGGATGCGCATGCGGCCCAGACTCGCACAGCACCGGCCCGCCTTCCTGACCGGCCGGTCAGGTTGGATCAGCAACCGGTCAACGAGGTCCGGGCACGCTGGCGGAGTCTCCTCACCGCCGCTGAAAGGCCCTGTCACCGATGCCCGTTGCCGAACATGTCCCCGCCGCGGCCAGAACGCCCTCCCCTCCCGTACCTGTCCGACGACAACCACCGGGTCCGCCCAGGGCCGTCGTCGTCATCGCGCCCTTGGCGCTGACCCTCGCTCTGGGGCTCTGGGGCATCCGCAGGAAGAACACCCTGTGGGGGGACGAGGCCGTCACCTACCAGCTCGCGCACCGCGACCTTTCGCAGATATGGCACACCGCCCAGCACATCGACCTGGTCCACGCCCTCCACTACGCCGTGATGCACGGGATCTTCGGTCTCTTCGGCGGAGGGCTGCTGACGCTGCGGCTGCCGTCCGTGCTGGCGATGTCCGCGGCGGCGAGCGGAGTCGGGCTTCTGGGACTGCGCCTGGCGGGACCCCGTGCCGGGCTGCTGGCCGGGCTGGTGTTCGCGCTCCTTCCCCAGGTCCAGAAGTACGCGCAGGAAGGCCGCTCGTACGCCATGGTCTGCGCCCTGGTCACCTGGGCCACCTATGCGCTCGTGGCCGGCGTCCAGCATCGCACCCGGTGGCGGTGGGCGGTCTACGGCTCCACCATGCTGTCGGCCTGTCTGCTCCACGAGTTCGCGGTTCTCGCCCTCGTCGCACATGGCGTCACCCTGCTCGTCTCCCGTGTTCCACGGCCGGTGCTGAAGGCGTGGAGTGTGACTGCCGCGGGTGTGGTGGCCGGGCTGTCGCCGCTGGCGATCCGCAGTGCGGGACAGTCGGAGCAGGTGGCCTGGATCGACGGACCGGTGCGGCTTCCCGATGTCCTGACCGTGGCGGTCGTGGGAGTGGCGTGTGCCCTGGCGCCCCTGGGGACGAGGGGACCCGTGCGGCTCTCCGCGCTGGCCGTGCCGCTCGTCGTGCTTCCGGGCCTTCTGCTGCTGATCGCCTCACTGGTCAAGCCCCTCTTCGTCGACCGGTACGTGCTCTACAGTCATGTCGGGATCGCCCTGCTGCTGGGCGCGTGGACGGACCACTTCCACCGGCGGCACCGGTCTTCCCGCTGCACGTGGATCGCGGCGGTCGCCGTACTGGCCGCGC
The DNA here is from genome assembly GCF_042870695.1 of Streptomyces sp. NPDC006384. Lineage (NCBI taxonomy): Bacteria > Bacillati > Actinomycetota > Actinomycetes > Kitasatosporales > Streptomycetaceae > Streptomyces > Streptomyces sp. NPDC006384. Next base: position 51,479 of record NZ_JBIAHR010000027.1, on the reverse strand, counting down.
TCGTCCCGCCGAGCCTTGCGCTGAGAACGCCCCAGAGCCGGAGCAACGACGCCACCGCCATCGGCGCCGCCGTACGCGAGGCGGGCCGCCCCGGCGACGGGCTGCTCTATCTCTCCGGCCAGCACCGGCTCCTGACCGCGGCCGACCCCGAGGACACCCGTCTCCTGACCGATCTCGCCCTGGCACAGGACCCCGTTTCGTCGCACACACTCGCAGGCGTCGAGCTTCCCGCCCGGGAGATCGCGGCACGCATGCGGGAATTCGACCGGATCGTCGTGGTCCACGCGGCGAAGGCGCACTCGCTGACCGGCCCGCAGGAGAAAGCGAAGACAAGCACCCTGCGCCACCACTTCCGCGAGCACGGAACAACCCGTGTCAACGGAGCGCGAATCACCGTCTACGTCCGGAACCACGACACGTCTCCGAAGGCCGCTCCCGGCTCCGACAGCCCGGGAGCGAGCGGCGGGGCGACGAGGTGACGGCGACGGTGCCGCGGCTCGGCGAACTGCGGTTCCGTGGCCGTAGTGGAGGCCCTCGTGACAGGGCGGACAGCCCTGCCCGGCCGCCCTACAGGCCCCTGACCACCACGCGGTCGCCGCACAGCTTGCGCAGGTCGTCCTCGTCGGAGGCGAAGACTGTGACCGGCCCCGGCTGTCGCAGGGCGACGGCGGCCAGGGCCGCGTCGATGGCGTACTTGGGCGTGCTTGTGCCCGTGCAGACCCGCCTCTTTGAGTCGTAGGCCTCGATCAGGAACAACGAAGTGGTCATGACACGGGTGTCGATCCAGTGGGCACCCTTGAGAAGGGGCCCGGGGATGTACGCCGGGCCCATCCACGCGCGGTCTGTCCCGGGCCCGGGAGGATCACATGCAGGGGGTTTTACCTCCGCCGCATCGCCCTCACGCCGATGGCCACGCACAGTCCGGTCGCCAGACAGAACACGACACCGAACCAGGTGAGCGCATCATCGACAAAGGCCAGGAGTACACCCGTGATCAGGAAGAACCCGAGACCGGCGGCGGTCGCGCGATCCTTGGGCAGGCGGACGCACAGGCCCCAGACGAAATAGAAGACAGCACCGGACAGGGCGACCAGGTTCCGGATCAGCACCCACTGGCCGGGATCAGCGGTCTCCTGTTCCGTCCCCCTGGCGGCCAGCACCATGGCTGAGAACCAGTACACCAGGGGAACCAGGCACCCACCCGTCCATCCTGCGTCCCGCGGTCTGAGAGAACGGGCTGCGGCCCACCGCCGGTACCGCCGATACCACTGCGTCGGCCGCCGCTCCGGTGGGGACGGGGTCGGCGACGGACGTCGAGGCACCCGGAGACGACGGGCCGCGGGTCGCGTCTCGGGCGGGGGCGCTCCGTAGTAGTTGTTGATGTGGACACTGCCGTACTGTGACGCGTACTGGACGCTGCTCCCGTCGGCGCGGAACTCCTGCTGGCCGCCAGGCTCCTGGCTCACCGCGGCTCCTGCGGTGCGTGATGGTTGACGTAGACGTTGCCGTGCTGGCTGACGTACTGGACCGCGTGATCCTGGGCGTGCACCGACTGCCGTGCGACGTTGCTGGTCTCGGGCAGGCCGGCCTGTACGCGGTCGATCAGCTCCCGGAGTTCGGCCGCGGCCTCGGGGTTGTCCTCGAGGAAGTCGCTCAGTCGTGCGGTCCAGCCGATGACCAGTTCCTGACGCGCCCCTTCCCGCTCGTGGTCGGGCCGCTGCTCCAGCTGTGCTGCCATGCCGTCCAGCCTGGTGGCGATGCTCAGCTCCCTGCTGTGATCTCCGCGGCCCAGCAGCCTCGTGAATCCCGACTTCACGGACTGCCAGGCGTCCGTCGCGGCCGCACCCACCAGAGCGGTACCGCCTGCGGCGGCCAGCCATGTCACGCTGTCCGACATCGTCCCATCCCCTGGATCGTCCCGAGTGGCTCATGGGCAGGCCACTCCTCACGTGAGGCACAACCCGGCAAGGGGCGGGGAGGTCACGCTCGGGTTTCCAGGAAGCGGACCGTTCACGCCGCTGGCGCCGGCTGCCGGGTCCGGTTCACGAGCCGCTACAGGTGAACCGCGTTGGTCCGGGCGAGACGCGCCTTGATGAACGCGTCCATCAAGTGCCTTTTTCTGCTCGTGAGTTCGGCCAGTCGCACCGGGCGGCGGGCGAGGTCCCGTTCCTCGATGGTGGCGCAACCGGGACATCACCCAGGGCCGTACGAGCGATGACTTGCTGCTCTTGGATGCCCTGGTCGGCGTCAGAAACCGGTCGGCGGTGCGGGGAGCGGCTGCGTGCAGCCTGCACGTCAGCTCGGCTGCCCGAGCCTCCCCCGAAGCAGACGGCGCTTTTCCTCGCCGTACGTGTCCAGCCCTGGGTACGGAAACCGGCCACGCCGGGTGAAACGGCATGACCGACGGCGAGAGCGGCCTGGTCGATCCCCCGTGCTCAATCAATGTCCCCGGTCTCCACAAGACGGGTCATGAAGGCGGCGACGACGCGCGGACGGGGAACGTCCGGGACAGGGGTGTCAGGGAGGCCGGCCTCTACGCCCCACTCAGTGTTGAACATGACGGTCGTGCCCGCCGGTACCACGTTGTTCCTGAGCCAGAGGACGAAGCTTGCTGCGGACAGGGGGGTGCAGTTCTTGACGGACACACCTTCGGGTGACAGCAGGGCCATGCCTTCGATCTGTTCGTCGTCCAAAGTGATCCCGAAGTGCATCGACGACCCGGTGACGGGCCCGTCGGTGCCGTCGTCGACACGGACGAACGCTTCAGGGTTCCGCTCACGCAGCATCGCTTCCAGGCCCTCGTATGTCAGACCCCAGCTTTGCCCCTCCGGCGGGGCGAAGATGTACATGGTGCGGAGTTCGGCGATTTCGTCCGGTTCCATCATGAGCGGTGCTTCCTCTCCGACAGGTGGTGGTGTCAGGGGACGTCGCGAGTGCTGCCCGTGACTCCGTAGCTGCCGTCATGATGCGCCGGCCTCGCCGGTTCACCCATTTCCACTGAACAGCCGAGGACAGGACAGGGCAGAACAGGACAGGTCAGGCCGGGTGCGGTGCACTCCGCCCAGATCGTCATGCCGGGCCCGCCCGAGGCACGGGGAGCGCATCCCCAGCGGTCGGCCAGCGCCTCGACGAGGAGCAGACCGCGGCCCGCCGTCGCCGTCCTCCGGTACGGCCGTGGGAATGCGGGGGGAGGCGTTCGCCCCGCGTGTCGGTGGCCTCGATCCGGACGGTGCCGGTGGCCGGGGCGGCGGTGAGCCGAACTACGAAGTCCCGGCCGGCCACGTGCCCGTGCCGTACAGCGTTGCTGCACAGCTCCGACGCGATGAGCGTGACGGCGTCGTGCGCGTCGCTGCCGTACGGGACGCCCCAGGCGTCGAGCCGGTGCCCGCACAGCCGCCGGGCGAGACGCGCACCGCGCGGGGTGGAGTTGAAGCGCATCGTGAACTCGTGCACCGTAAGAGGTGATCGTGTTGCGGCCATGGGCTCACAGTGGCGTTGTGTGCCCGCTGTGACCAGCGGCGACGTACTGACACCGGACTTTCATACGTGGTGCGTGCGGGCGCTGTACGAGACGGTACCGGGCAGTGGTTCCAAGGCGGCGCGGCGCTGCACGTTCCACCACACAGGGATTTCCGGAACTACCCACCCGCGCCCAGGCTGACTTGACGCTCATTCAGCTCGGCCGTTCTTCTGCCACCGCTGTCGACAAACAGGGGGGGCGCTGGTGAGCCAGTCGGATCTGAGGGCGCTGTTCCGCTCGAACGACCCTCCGCGCCCGGTCCCGCTACATGACGCACTCCACTCCCGTGGGGTGTGCGGATCCCGTAGCTCGATGCTTGTGCTTCCAGGCGCGGCCCGGATGACGAAGAGCGCCCCCTCGGCGGCTTCCTGTTCGTTCCCGGAACGGGCAGATCAGTAGGTAGGGGATCTTCGTGTGCGCGTAGGCGTGTTCCCGTAGTTGACGTCTTGTCAGTTGCCTGACATAACCAGGGATTCGTGTTCATGACACTTCCAGGGGGGAACCGTGTCGCCCAGCACGTACGACTGGCTGGTCCAAGCCGTCTCGGACTTCGGCCGCGCATGCAGGATGAAGCTTGCCGGTGGTGGCGGACAGGAGGCCGCGATACGTGGCCCACTGGAGAACCTGCTCGCGGCGGTGGGAAGCCATCACTCCCTCTCCGAAGTCACCTGGCACGACGAGGTCGAACTCCGCGACCTCGGTGTGCGTCCGGACTACGCCGTGCGCGTCGACGGAGTGGTCAACGGCTACATCGAGCTGAAGAAGCCCGGACTGAGCGTAGATCCCGAGGCATTCACCCGCCGGAACCGGGAGCAGTGGGAGAACCTACGCGACCTGCCCAACCTCCTGTACTCCAACGGCACGGAGTGGCGCCTGTTCCGCCACGGTGTGCAGCTCGGTGAGACGGTCCGCTTCGTGGGGTCGCTGAAGACCGCCGGCGAGAAGCTCGTGCCGGCTGATCCCGCCGCCTTCGACACGATGATGCAGGTGTTTCTGCTCTGGGCACCTCCTCCCATCCGCCAGGTCTCCAGGCTGGTCCAGCACGTCGCTCCGCTGTGTCGACTCCTCCGTGGCGCTGTCCTTGAACAGCTCGCTGCCGAAGCCAGGTCGACCGATGAGGACGGCTTCGCGCAGGCTCGTCCCTTCTCTGGGCTGAAGAGCGACTGGCGCAGGCTGCTTTTCCCTTCCGCGGACGACGTGACCTTCGCCGACGGATACGCGCAGACCGTCACCTTCGCGCTGCTCCTGGCCCGTGTTGAGGGCATCGACCTCACACAGGTCAGCCTCCACGAGGTCGGCCGCAAGCTGGATGCCGACCACGCACTGATGGGCAGGGCGCTCCAGCTCCTGACCGACAACGTCAACGAACGCTTCGAAGTCACCCTCGACCTGCTGCGGCGCACGATCAGCTGTGTCGACTGGGAGAGCATCCGCCGGGGCAACCAAGACGCGTATCTCCACCTGTACGAGGACTTCCTCACTGTGTACGACGCGGGCCTGCGGCAGAAGAGCGGCTCGTACTACACCCCCCGCGAAGTGGTCGAGGAGATGGTCCGCCTCACTGAGGATGTGCTGCGCAGCCGCCTCGGGAAGGCGAAGGGCTACGCCGAGGACGACGTGCGGATCGTGGATCCGGCCATGGGGACAGGGACCTTCCTGCACACGATCATCGAGCGCGTGGCATCGCAGGCCGCCGAACGGAGCGGGCCGGCGATGGCCAGGGACGCCATAACGCGGCTCGCCCGACGACTGTTCGGTTTCGAGCTGCAGATGGGCCCTTTTGCGGTCGCCGAGATGCGTGCCTCGGATCTGCTCAAGAGGCACAACGCTCCGTTGCCCGAGCGCGGCCTCAATCTCTTTGTGACGGACACCCTGGACAATCCGTATGTGGAAGAACAGGAGTTGGCCTCGACGTACGAGGTTCTCTCCATCTCCCGCCGACGTGCGAACGAGGTGAAGGGGAAGACACCGGTCACGGTGGTCATCGGCAATCCGCCGTACGACGACAAGGCGGAGAACCGCGGCGGGTGGGTGGAGAAGCGCCCCAAGGGCCAGGAGCCTCCGCTGCTGGACGCCTTCCGTCATCCGGGCAACGGCCGGTACGAGCACGTCCTGAAAAACATGTACGTGTACTTCTGGCGCTGGGCCACCTGGAAGGTCTTCGACGCCCATGAGGCCGATCAGCACGGCGTGATCTGCTTCATCACACCGTCCGGCTTCGCTACGGGGCCCGGCGGGCGCGGCATGCGTACCTACCTGCGACGGACCTGCGACGAGGGCTGGATCATCAACCTGAGTCCTGAAGGACAGCGAGCGGATGTGAGCACGCGGGTCTTCCCGGGTGTTGCCCAGCCGCTGGCGATCTGCATATTCGTACGGCGAGCCGACACGGATCCCGACCAGCCTGCTCGCATCCATTACCGGGCGCTCTCGGGGAAGCGGCAGGAGAAGTTCAGGCAGCTGAAGCAGATCCGGCTGGACGACGAGGCATGGCGGGACACACATGACGCCGATGTGCGCCCTTTCACCCCGGCAACCCAGTCGGGCTGGGAAGATTTCCCTGCTCTGGATGACCTCTTCCCGTGGGGCAGCCCAGGTATGAAGGCCAATCGGTCATGGGTCAGTGCGCCGTCTGCCGAGACCTTACGCCGCCGCTGGGCCCGGCTGATCGGGGAGGGAGAAGCGGCAGAGAAAGCCGACCTGCTGAAAGAAACGCGAGACCGTACGCTCCACCGCCGGGTGGTCCCACTCCCAGGTCAGTCCGGCAGCGCCACAATCGCGGAGGAGACTTCCATCCGGCCTCGCCTGTGCCGGATTGCGCAGCGTAGCTTCGACAGGCAATGGCTCATCGCAGACAGTCGGGTCATCGACTTTCCCCGCCCCGACCTCTGGGACGCGATGAGCGAGGACCAGCTCTTCCTGAACCAGCAGTCCTCCCAGGTGATCGAGTCGGGTCCTGCGGTCATGGCCACAGCGCTCATACCGGACACCCATCACTTCAACGGGCGTGGTGGCCGCAGCATGCCGATCCTCCACCCGGACGGCTCGGCCAATGTCCCCGCGGGCTTGCTCGCCCACCTGAGCTCCGTCCTCGAACTGGACGAGGTCGCGGTCCAGGACTTGGCCGCGTACACGATTGCCGTTGCCGGCCACTCGGCTTTCACCACGCGGTTCACGGAGGAACTGCTGACCCCCGGCGTACGGATCCCCCTCACCCGGAAGCGCGAGACCTGGCTGAAGGCAGTAGCACTTGGCTCTGAAGCTGTCTGGGCGCTCACCTACGGTGAGAGAGCCGTCGCCCCCGAAGCCGCCCGTCCACTCAAGGATGTTGAATTCCAGACCGGCGACCCACGTCAAGTTCGCTATTTGACCCACATCGGGGCGACGCTTCCTGAGAAGTTGCACTACGACGCCGAGACCGAAACGCTGCACGTCGGCGAGGGCTCGTTCAGTCCCGTCCCCGAAGCGGTGTGGAGCTTCGATGTCGGCGGGATGCCGGTTATCCGGAAGTGGTTCGGCTACAGGAAGGCCTCACCGAACAGCAAGAGGACAAGCCCGCTGGATGACATGCACGTCGAATCATGGCCCGGCGAGTGGACGGAAGAGCTTGTCCAGTTACTTTCGGTCTTGCGTCGTTTGACCGACATGCTTCCCGCTCAGCGGGATCTGCTGACCGAAGTCCTGTCCGGTCCCGTTGTCACGGAGGCTGAGTTGAGAAGTGAAGGAATCCTGCCTGTCCAGGAGGCCGCACGTAAGGCCCGGCGCGTCAGCGCTCTTATGGAGGGTCTCTTCGGCAACGCCGACGGTGATTGATCAGCCGAGCCATTAAGCGGTATGTGTGCTGCTGATGGCTTCCTGCAGATTGCAGGCTCCCTGCGCAAGTCTACGGAGGGAGCCTGCAATCCGTTGCTGGTCCAGAACCTTCTCCTCGTTCTCCAACGCGTCGGCGAACGCGGCCACATCGGCCAGAAGGACCATCGCCTCTTCATGCTCGGCTCGGTGGAAGAACGCAGCCCCCAGCGCGGTAGCTGCCAGCGTCTCGCCGGTTTTCTCGATCAGCCCCATCCAGATGAGTGCCGAGGCGTCTTCGGTGACTTGTCCTGAGGAAAGACCACGTGCAGCCATTGCCTCCGGCGTCGGAGGGGAAAGCGGCACCAGCATCAGCTCCCTGAGAAGGGAGTACTGGGTCGGGGTGAGTGCGACATCCGGAACGAGCATGCGTTCATACCTAGCATGCCGTCCGTGCCCGGAGGTAGCGGAACGCGTCCGGCACCACGCGGTCGAAGCGCAGAACCAAGGGAACGCCGCTGCTAGCGGCGGAGGCGCTCGGCGACGGTCCCGGCCACCTCCTCGAGCCACTGGCGGACGCTGACTTTCGTCATGCGCCGCCGCTGTCCTCACCCTGGAGCGGCAGCGCCGTAAATGCTCAGTAAAGAGTCTGTCTGCGCCATGGCGGCAGGGACACGGCGAGAGAGTCAGCCGCTTCAGATGCCCGCCTCGACCAGGAACGGGCTGGGCTTGCCCGACCAGGAGACGTACAGGCTGTCGCGGGCCCGTGTGCAGGCGACGAAGAGCAGGCAGCGTTCGGACATCATGTCCGTCTCGTGCTGCTTCGGGTCCACCTCCGGGGGCGTGACCGCCTTCGGGAACGGCAGTGCCTCGTCGTTGACGCCGATGACCGCTACGCAACGGAACTCCAGCCCCTTGAAGGAGTGCATGGTCCCGACCCGTACAGTCGTGGTCTCCCCGGCGGCGTCGGTGGCGCGCAGCGTGGCTGCCGGGATGCCCGCGTCCTTGAGGCGGCCGACCGCCTTCGCGCACGTCTTGTTGAACCGGGCGCTGACCCCGATCTCCCCGGCGCCGACGCCCGCGTCCAGCCACGCCCGCACCTGGGTGACCAGCGCGTCCAGTTCCGCCTCCTCGGTCTTCGCCGGGTGCACGGTCGGCCCGTCGCCGTGGAGGGCGGAGCGGTAGCCGAGCAGGGTGTCGTCGCGGTTCTCGTCCTCGAGCTGGGCGATCGGGCGGCCGATGAGCAGCGCCGTGGACCAGCGCAGGATCTCCTGGGTGCTGCGGTAGTTCTTGCGCAGCTTCACCGACCGCCCGGTCACCCTGATGCCGAGCGACTTCAGGGACACCTTCGAGTCGTAGATGCGCTGGTGGGGGTCGCCGGCGATGAACAGATCGTCCGGGCGGGCGGGGACGGCCGCCCGCAGCAGACGCCACTGCGCCGGATGCAGGTCCTGCGCCTCGTCCACCACGATGTGCCGGTAGCGGGGCCCCGTCTCCTCCAGCAGCCGGGCCGCCTCCACGCACGTCTGCAGCCAGGTGCGGCACCCGTCCGCCGTGAGATCGGCCGTGAACCGCTCCACCGTCCGCCACACCAGCGGCCGCTCGGCCGCGGCCAGCCGGCTTCCGCGGCCCCGCCGGTCCGCCGCCTCGTACTCGGCCAGGGTCCCGATGCCCTGCGCCAGGATGACGTGCCGGTACTCCTGGGCGAGGAACTGCGCGCTGCCGGTGAAGCCTGTCGCCTTGGCGGCCTTGCCCCAGCGGCTCTCCTCCTCGTTGCTCATCAGCGGTCGCAGCGTCACCGCGCCCGGCGCCTCCGCGACGACGCGGCTGGCGAAACCGTCCACCGTCGAGATGTCCACGCGTTCACGCAGCTCCGGATCGTCCACCAGGGACTCCAACCCGGAGCGCAGCGCGTTGACGAGCGCGTTGGTGTACGTCGTCAGCAGGATGCGGTCGCCGTCCCGCAGGTGTCCGAGCAGGTGCTTGACCCGGTGCAGGGCGACGACGGTCTTCCCGGTGCCCGGACCGCCGGTGACCTGCGCCGGCCCCGAGTACGACGCCCGGTACGCCACCTTGCGCTGGGAGGGGTGCAGGAAGACCCGCCAGGCCGCGAACGGCTTCTCCAGGATGTCCCGCATCTCCTCGGGAGCCGTCACCAGGGCGATACGCGCCCGGGTGTGCTGGATCGCGGTCTCGTAGTCCCGCGTGTCCACGGGCTGCGTGGACGCCTGCAGCGCCGGCGCCACGATGTCCCGCCAGACCTCCTCCACCGTGCAGCCCGCGGCGAGGTACTGCAGCACCTCCCGCTGGTCCTGCGGCAGCAGCGGCGCGAAGACGTCCAACTGCTCCTGGTCGACCAGTGTCCGGGCCTGCCGCAGCGTCTCGTCGTCGATGCCGAGCGCCTTCAGGTCCCCGTCGGAGAACTTCGCGAACAGCCGCGGTTTCGGCGACGCCTCGGCCACCCGCTCGTAGGCCGGTGTGATCTCCTCCAGGGTCGCCGCGTCCCGGATCTCGACGGCCCGCGTCACCTCGTTGATGCTGGCCTTCTGCTTCATCGCCCAGGAGATGGCCTTGTCGTGCGGCATCACCCGCAGCAGGACGAAGGTGTCCCCGGAGGGCGGCGCGAGCACCACACCGCGCCAGAACTGGTCGATCCGGATCGTCCGGATCTGCTTGTCCCTCGCCTTCACCAGGCTCTCCAGTTTCAGCCCCTGGTCCTTGAAGAGCTGGTCCAGAGTGAGCCGGCCGAACTTCTCCCAGGCGTCGAGCACACCCTTTCTGACCGGGGGCTGGAGCTTGGGGAGTTCGGCGAAGAAACCGATGTCGAAGGCGAGCTGCGGCATGCGGAGATCCTAGTGCCCGCGCCTCCCTCGGCGCGGGCGAAGGGCAGGTCAGGGCAGGGAGCCGGCGCTGTCACCGTCGAGATCCAGACGGATCACGGCCAGTGTCTCGGCCACTTCGACAGTCAGCTCGTCGTCCGGGCCGAACACCACGCACAGGTCCGCGTGCAGCGGTTCCAGGACGTCGAAGGCCTCCGCCGCCCGCTGTTGCGCGAGGAGCAGCATGCCGATGTCGCGGCGCAGTTCCACCGCATTCTCGCTCACGTCGCCGTCGATGGCGCGGACGGTCTCCAGGACGCCGTTCAGTCCGGCCAGTGCCTCGGTCACCTGACCGAGTTCACCGCGGCAGCGTGCCGCCTGAGCCCGGCACTCCAGTGCCTCCTCGCTGCTCTGACCGCTCACGCGCCCGTAGGCGTCGGCGAGCGTCTCGAACTCCGGCAGCGCGGCCCGGTGGTCACCGGCCAGCTGTCGGCTGACCGCCCGCCACGAACGAAGCCGTAGCACCGCCTTGTTCTCCGAGCCGAGGGACCGTGCGGCCGGCTCGATCAGCTCACCCACCACATCGGCGGCCTGCGCGTACCGTTCCTCCTCCATCAGGGCCACGTAGTGCGCGTGGACCTCGCGGATCTGCTCCCGCAGCGCCTCTCGCTCGGCCGCGGGCACGACGGGCGGCGCGTCCGGGCCGACGGCGGGCGCTGTGGACTGGGAACCGCCCGCGGCACCGGCGCGCGAGCGGGGCGCGTAGGGCCGGCGGAAGACCCCGGTCGGGTCGGGCGCCCCGACCGGCCCCGCCTCCTGCGGGGCGGACTCCTCGCCGGGCACCGGCAGGAAGGGCCGCAGCCGCTCGTACACCTCCTGCACGTCCGCCGGGCGTGCCTCGGGTGCCTTGCGGAGGAGATGCAGGACGAGTTCCTCCAGGCCCTCCGGTACGTCGGCACGCAGCTCCCGCAGCGGCACCGGGGCCGCGTTGACGTGCTGCATCATCAGCTGCCACTCGCTGTCACCGCTGAACACCGGACCGCCGCAGAGCAGTTCGTGCAGCACGCAGCCCAGCGCGTACAGGTCGGTGCGCGGCGTGACCCGCGCGCCGCGCACCTGCTCCGGCGCCATGTACTGATGCGTCCCGATCGGACTGCCCGTCGCGGTCAGCTTGGTGACGTCCGTCCGCAGGATCGCCGCGATGCCGAAGTCCAGCACCTTCACCGTGCCATCCCGGGCGACGAGGATGTTGCCCGGCTTCAGATCGCGGTGCACCACCGGCACGTCGTGCGCGTACGACAGCACCGTCGCCACCTGTGCCGCCACGGCCACCGCCCAGCTGACGGGCAGCGGATGGTCCGGGTGCACGTACGCGGTCAGCGGTACGCCGTCGACCAGCTCCATCACCAGGAACAGCTGCTCGTACGACTCGTCCAGCACCGCGTCGTACACCTGCGGCACGCCCGGATGCTGGATCCGCGCGGTGACCCGTGCCTCGCGCCGGAACCGCTTCTCGAACTCCTCCGCCAGGTGCGGCGAGGTGACGGCCTGCGGACGGATCAGCTTCACGGCGACCGGCCGGTCCAGTACGGCGTCGTAGCCGCGCCAGACGTCTCCCATACCGCCGTGGTTGAACTGCTCGAGGAGTTCGTAACGCCCCGCGATCCGTCGTACGTCCGGCACCTGGTCCCCGCTCCCGCCCCGTCGAGTGTCCGAAGGGATCAGTTTCGCGGGCGGGGGTTCCGTGCGTCCAGCCAGGTCGCCGGTGAGCTACACGATCAGGTCAGACCGGGTGCGCCACACTCCGCCCAGACGGTCTTGCCGGGCCCGCCCGTGGAACGGGGTGAGCACCCCCAGCGGTCGGCCAGCGCCTCGACGAGCAGCAGTCCGCGTCCGCCGTCGTCGTCCTCCGGTACGGCGGCGGGGAGGCGGGGGAGGCGTTCGCCCCGCGTGTCGGTGACCTCGACGCGTACGGTGCCGGTGGCCGGGTCGGCGGTGAGCAGGACGTGGAAGTCCCGGCCGGCGACGTGCCCGTGCCGTACGGCGTTCGCGCACAGCTCCGCCGCGATCAGCGTGACGACGTCGTGCGCGTCGCTGCCGTACGGGATCCCCCAGGCGTCCAGCCGGTGCGCGCACAGCCGCCGGGCCAGGCGAGCACCGCGCGGGGTGGAGCTGAAGCACATCGTGAACCTGTGCACCGTCAGGGGTGGTTGTGTTGCGGTCATGCACTCACGGTGGCGTCCTGTGGCCTAGCGTGACCAGTGGTGACGCGCTGACGTCGGTTCTCCGTACGGAGCGGGCGCGGGTGCTGTACGCGGTGGTACGCGGGGAGAGGAGGCAGGGCGGTGACCGTGAGGGACGAGGAGACGGCGGCGCAGCGGCAGCAGCGGCCGGAGGACGAACCGGGGACGGGCGTGGTGACCGCGTTCGGACGGCAGTTGAAGCTGCTGCGGACGCGGGCGGGGCTGGAACGGGCCGAGTTCGGCAAGAGGCTCGGGTACTCGGCGGACACGGTGGCGTCCATCGAGCAGGGGAGACGGATCCCGCAGGCCCGGTTCATCGAGAAGGCGGACGAGGTGCTGGGGGCGGGTGGAGTTCTCACGGCGCTGAAGGAGGAGGTGGGGAGGGCTCAGTATCCGGCGTTCTTCCGGGACATGGCCCGGCTGGAGGCGGAGGCGGTCACCCTTCACGTGTACGGTGCCCTGGCCGTTCCTGGCCTGTTGCAGACCGAGGAGTACGCGAGGGCTGTTTTCACCATGCGTCGCCCGCTTCTGGATGAGGAGACCGTGGAGCAACGTGTTGCAGCGCGACTGGCACGACAGGAGATCTTCTCGCGGCGACCGCTTCCCACGCTGAGCTTCGTCATCGAGGAGTCGGTGTTGCGACGGCCCGTTGGAGGACGGTCGATCCTGCACGGACAGTTGGAGCAGATCCTTCTGCACGGGCAGCGCAGAAATGTCGAGATCCAGGTCATGCCCACTGATGCAGCCGAACACTGCGGGCTGGCCGGACCGTTCACCTTGATCGAAAAGCGGGACGGGCGGAGGATGGCGTATGTGGAGGTGCAGCGGACCAGTCGCCTCTACACCGAGCGCGCAGAGGTGCGGGACGCTGAGGAGCAGTACGGCATCCTGCGAGCTCAGGCCCTGACTCCACGCGAGTCGCTGGCCTTCGTCGAGGGACTCCTGGGAGAGAAATGACCCACCGGGTGAGTGAGCTGACGGTTGCCGAGTCAGCGTGGTTCAAGAGCAGCTACAGCAGCGGCGAGGGCGGGGAATGCGTCGAAGTCGCCGCCCACGCAGCCACCGTACTGGTACGGGATTCCAAGCGTCCGGCAGGAGACAGGCTCTGCTTCGCACCTGAGGCATGGGCCGACTTCGTGCGGATGACCGCAGAGCGCTGAACCGATGGCATGCCCTGGGCCCGGTACGCACGCCGTACCGGACCCTGGGTGTGTCAGATGTCGTCCAGCCCCTCCTCCCGGCGGATCATCCGCCAGGCCGCGCGGCGGGCGCTGCGGTCGAGGTTGGACTTGAAGTCCCGGTCGGTGCCGAAGTACCGCTTGCCGAGCGTGTCGATCGTGGAGACATGGTCCATCATGTTCTCCTCGAACTTCTTGTCGAAGACGATGCCGAAGTTCTCTTCGTCGTTGACGACGGCGGCGGCCCGGACCTTCGGGTCGTCCTTCGTGGCGTTGAAGGCCGGGAGGACGTCCTCCTCGGTGAACTCCGTGCCGAACTTGGCGTTGAACTTCTCGATCAGCTCGGACAGCAGTGACTTCTCGGCGTCCGTGGCGCCGCCGACCCCGTCGCCGAAGCCCTTGAGTTCGGCGGGACCCTCGGGGTTGAGGGAGACGTCGTGCTCGCCGGTCTTCTCGACGCGCAGGTGGCTGAGGTCGACCTCGCCTATGTCGACTCCGCCGTCCGCGAGGCGGGGGAGCCGGTTGAGCAGGTACCGCCCATACAGGTACAGGCGCTCCAGCTCGGCGTCGCGGTACGGCACGATCTGCGCGAGGAAGCCGTACTTGCGGACATAGTCGTTGAGGTTGGCGCGGAACTCTTCGGCCACCTCGACGTCGTCCTCCTCCTCGCTCTCCAGGAGAGCGGTGAAGCGGGTGACGGCGGGGGAGAGGAGCCGGTACAGCTCGGCGTGCAGCTTCTCCCACTTGGACTGCGAACCGCCCGCCTTCTCCTGCGCCTCGAAGTACGCGGTGACGAACTCGTCCATGTCCTGCTCCGAGATGATCGGCGCGGACATGACGCGGCTCTGGGCCGTGTAGAGGAGGTTCGGGTCGGAGGGCAGGGTGTGCGCCTCCTCGAAGTACGGGCGGAACGCGTCCTGGATGTCCTCGGCCTCGTTGACGAAGTCCAGGACGGCGAGGTCGGCCTGGGACTTGCGCTCGGCGGTGCGGTTGAGGCGGGAGAGGGTCTGCACGGCGGCGATGCCGGTCAGCGTCTTGTTGACGTACATCGTCGTCAGCAGTGGCTGGTCGAAGCCGGTCTGGTACTTCTCAGCGACGACCAGGATCCGGTACTCCTGCTGTCCCTTGCCGCCGGCCTTCACGGCCTTGTCGTCGGCGCGGGTGTAGGCGAAGGCCTTGGGCAGCGCGCTTTCGGAGAGGCCGCCGTTCTCCTTGACCTCGGTGGTCTCCTCGCCGTCGATGGTGAGGGAGCCGGAGATCGCGACCAGGACACCGAGGTCCGGGTACTTGGTGTCGTACTCGCGGTCGGCGATGTAGCTCCGGATGGCGCGGGCCATCTGCACGGCGGAGTGGCGGGACGCCGTGACCACCATGGCCTTGGCCCGTCCGCCGAGCCGGCCGCGGGTGTGGGCGACGAAGTGCTCGACGATCACCTGGGCGTGCTGGGACACCGTGTGCTCGTGCATGAGCGCGAACCGGGCGAGCAGGCTGTTCGCCTTGGAGGGGTCGACCTCCTTCTCGTCGCGGTTGAGGTTCGCGAGCTTCCAGTACGTGTTGTAGGTGACGTAGTTGCGCAGCGGGTCGAGGATGAAGCCTTCCTCGATGGCCTGGCGCATGGAGTAGGTGTGGAAGGGGCGGTAGACGGTCTTGCCGTTCTCCACGCCTTCCGTGCCGAAGAGTTCGAGGGTCTTGGACTTGGGCGTGGCGGTGAAGGCGAAGTAGGAGAGGTTGGCGGCGTGCGAGCGCTCGACCGCCTTCGCCTTCAGCTTGTCGTCCACGGTGACCGTGGTCGCGCCCTCGTCGTCCGAGTCGGCGTCCAGGCCGAGGTCGCGCAGGGCGGACTTCACGGCGGTGGCGGCGTCGCCGGACTGCGAGGAGTGCGCCTCGTCGACGATGATCGCGAAGCGGGTGCCCTTGATCTCGGTCGGGTTGCGCTTGATGTAGTCGAGCAGCGCCGGGAACGAATGCAGGGTGACCGTGACGATCTTGCCGGTGTCCCGGGAGAGGGCGCGGGCGAGCTGTTCGCTCTTCGCGCCGTGCCTCTCGTCGACCTTCACGACCAGGCCGTCGGTCTGGCTGAAGCTGCCGACGGTCTCCCGGAGCTGGGCGTCCAGGTTCCGGCGGTCCGTGATGACGATGACCTTGTCGAAGACGGGCTCGCCGGGCTTGATGCGGCCCTCGGCCACGGCGTCGGGGCGGAGGACGGCCGGATCCCTGCGAGCGTGCAGGTCGCTGAGGCGGTGGGCCAGCCAGCCGATGGTGTTCGACTTGCCGGACCCGGCAGAGGCCATGACCAGGTAGTTCTGGCCGGCGCCGTGGACGGAGGCGTGCGCGGTGAGCTTCCGGACCACGTCCCACTGGTGGAACCGGGGGAAGATCGTCTTCTTGGTGACGCCGCCGCCGGGTGTCTTCTCCTTCTGCTGGTGCACGAAGCGCTGGAGGAGGTCGAGCCAGTTGTCCCGCTGCCAGACCTCTTCCCAGAGGTAGGAGGTGGCGTACTTGCCGTGCGCGGTGGGTGCCGGGTTGCCGGCGCCACCGGGCTGGCCGGGGCCGTTCGAGCCGGTGTTGAACGGCAGGAACTGGGTGCTCTTGCCGCGCAGCTGCGTGGTGACGAAGACCAGGTCCGGGTCGACGGCGAAGTTCGCGATGACGCGCCGCGTGAAGATCAGCTCGGTCGGGTCGCGGTCGGTCCGGTACTGCTCCTTGGCCTGCTCGACGCCCTGGCCGGTGAGCGGGTTCTTCAGCTCGGCCGTGGCGACGGGGATGCCGTTGAGAAACAGGGCCAGGTCGAGGCGGTGGCCCCAGTCGGCCTGCTTGGTGGCGTAGGGGAGCTCGCGGACGACGGTGAGGCGGTTGGCGCGGTAGCCGTCGAGGACCGAGTCCGCGGAGATGAGGTTGGGCCTGAAGTAGGCGACGCGGAGCCGGACTCCGCGGTCCTTCACGCCGTTGCGGAGGACGTGGAGCAGCCCGTCATCGGCGATGGCCCGGTCGAGGCGTTGCGCGAAACCGCGCTGCGCCTCGTTGGGGTTGCCGCCGTAGACAGTGAGGAGTTCGTCCCACTGGTCGGGCTGGGTAGCGCCGATGAAGGTGAACAGCTCGTTGGTGTCCAGGCCGAGATCGGCCTGGTAGTTCTCCGGGTTCGCTTCTCGCCAGCCTCGCTCGCAGAGGGCAGCGACGATGTGGAGCCCGAAGGCGTCCTCGTCGACAGGGCTCATACGGCGACTCCTTCGGTTACGTTGCGACCGCTGGCGGTGGTTACGTCGAACTGGCCGGTTACTGCGGCGGTGATGAGGGCTTGGCGGCGTTCTTTCAGTGCAGTTGACTGCCGTTTGAGTGCGTCCGAAAGTTCCCGGGACCACTCGGTCGACCGCTGAACCATGAACGCGAGCTTTCTCTGATCTGACTCAGAACAAGGCCAGTGCAGGTGGAAGTTCGCCATGTCCTCCATGCCGAGGGTGCGTTGAGCACTGTCGTTACCTGTGGCCAGCAACGCTTGTTCTTGGAATTCCGCTGTATTTATCCAAGCAGTCAACAGTTCGCGATCTACTTGAGGCTGAGGGCGAAGTACAGCAATGGCCCTATTGACGTTAGCTCCAGCAACGCTACGCGGTGCTACTGCTGCACGCCCCAAGGTGCCCACTACACTTACGAGAACATCCCCCGCGCGTACGACTGTGGTCGGATACTGGGCAGACACCTCGGGGGCAATGGTAATGAGAGCTTCACCTCTCCCCGGAAGGTCCAGGAGATCATTCACGCGAATGAACTTGACCCCGTTATCCTCAAATTTTGGCACCAGGACTCCGTACCTGGGGCGGGCCGCCAATAGGAACTTGAGTCGGGTTGGTGACGTATCGACACTTTGAAAATGTGCGCGTACCCGAGCATCCCTGTGCGAAATCAACAGCTGATGCTGCCGTTCCCGTAGCGCTAGTAGCTGGTCAATGCGGGCAATCTCGGTGTCGAGGAAGTCGGCGATGCGGCGCTGCTCCTCCAATGCGGGAAGCGGAACCAGTAGATCGCGTAGGAAATTGTCCGGCACACGCTGCTGGCCAGCCACGCCGTACATCTCTGCCTTGCCGAGCTTCAAGAAGCTGTGGGTATTGACGGTGTAAAGAAGGAACCTCGGATCGATTTCCTTACTGGGGCGCACCACATGGAGTTCAGTGGTCCCGGCGCCGACGCCTCCGTGTAGTCCTTGGATCAGTACCGCACGGCCAGCCTCGAACGTGGGGGTGATTTTCGGGACTAGAACGTCACCGTTCTGGAATCGTGTATAGCCGGTCGACACAGCCTTCTTGGGGCGGCGTTGTGAGAGGTCCAGGCGGCTACCCGGCCACACTGCCTCCATGGGGAGAAAGGTCAACTCGTCATCGTCCTGCAACGCGTCGAAGGCAGGAGTGCTGGGATTGATTTGTGCGAGGTGACGCAGTCTGATGGCGCTGCTCATTCCGTAACCTCCTCGAGCAACCCTTGAATCTCCGCCTCCAGCGCCTTCAACTCCGCGTCGATCTCCTCCAACGGCCGCGGCGGCTCGTACACATAGAAATGCCGCGTGAACGGAATCTCGTACCCAATCTTTGTCTTGCTGTGGTCGATCCACGCGTCTGGCACATGCGGGTGCACCTCCCGCGCCAGGTACTCCTCGACGTCTTCGCCCAGCGGAACGTTCTCGAAGTCCCGCAGCTCCGCATCCGGCTCCGGCGCGCCCTTGACGCGCTGAACCTCACCCTCCGGGTCCCGCACCCCGACGACCTCCCGCAGCGCCTTGTTGAACGGCGCTCCCGTCGGCCACGTTCCGCCGGCCTGGACCACCGCGTCCTTCAACGCGAGCCAAGCCTCCTGCTTCGTCGCCCACTTGGCGCCCATCAGGGACTTGAAGGCGTCTGCCAGGGCCGTGGCCTGCGGCAGCTTCTGGATCGCCTTGGACGCCTCCAGTGCCGCCAGCGTCTCCTCTGTCACCTCGAACCGCAGCTTCAACGGGCGTTCGACCGTGATCCGCTGGTAGCCGAAGTCCTCGTTGCGGAAGATCTTCACCTTGCTGTGCAGCGGGTGTTCCGCGTCGTCCGCCACGGCCAGTGCCTCGCCGTACAGCTTGACGATCTCGGCGATGTGCTCCTTGCCCAGTTGCTTGCGCTTGTCGCCCAGCGACTTGCGCATCTTCTGCCACTGGTCGCGGGCGTCCAGCAGGACGACCTTGCCCTTGTGGTCCGGGCTCTTCCTGTTCGTCAGGATCCAGAAGTACGTCGAGATGCCGGTGTTGTAGAAGAGCTGGTCCGGCAGGGCGACGATGCTCTCCAGCCAGTCGTTCTCCAGGATCCAGCGGCGGATCTCCGACTCGCCCGAGCCGGCCGCACCCGTGAACAGCGGCGAGCCGTTGAAGACGACCGCGATGCGCGAACCGCCACCGCCGTTGACGTCCACCGGCTTCATTTTGTCGATCATGTGCTGGAGGAACAGCAGCGAACCGTCGTTGATACGCGGTAGCCCCGCCCCGAAGCGGCCGGCCTCGCCGAGCGCCTTGTGCTCGTGCTCGACCTCCTCCTTGACCTTCTTCCACTCCACGCCGAACGGAGGGTTGGCCAGCATGTAGTCGAAGGTCTTGCGGGCGTGGCCGTCGTCGGAGAACGAGTTGCCGAAGGCGATGTTCTCCGGGTTCTGGCCCTTGATCATGAGGTCGGACCGGCAGATCGCCCACGATTCGGGGTTGAGCTCCTGTCCGTACACCTCCACTGTGGCGTCCTCGTTGAACTCGGTGATGAGGTCGTCCATCGCCGAGAGCATGCCGCCCGTACCGCAGGCTGGGTCGAGTACCGTGCGGACCGTACCGGGGAGCTGGAGCGCGTCGCCGTCGGGGGCGACGAGCAGCCGCACCATGAGCTGGATGACCTCACGCGGCGTGAAGTGCTCACCGGCCGTCTCGTTCGACTGCTCCGCGAAGCGGCGGATCAGCTCCTCGAAGATGTAACCCATGTTGTGGTTCGGCACGACCTCGGGGCGCAGGTCCAGGTCCGTGAACTTGCCGATGACCTTGTAGAGCAGTCCCGCACTGTCGAGCCGCTTGATCTGCTGGGCGAACTCGAAGCGCTCCAGCACGCCCTGCGCGTTGTCCGAGAACGCGCCCACGTACACCTGGAGGTTCATCGCCGCGCTCTGGGGGTCCTCCGCGATCTTCTTCAGAGTCAGGCGCGACCGGTTGTAGAAGGAGTGGCCGGAGGCCCGGCGCAGGAAGCGGTCCGGGTCGATGCCGCTGTCCTTGTGCTGCTCCGCGATCTCCGCGACCTTCTCGCGGGTCGGCTCCAGCACGCACTCCAGTCGCCGCAGCACCGTGAACGGCAGGATGACCTTGCCGTAGTCGGACTGCTTGTAGTCCCCCCGCAGGAGGTCGGCGACGGACCACGCGTGGTTCGCCAACTCCGTGTGCTTACTGCTGTTCAACTGGATCCCCGGATTCCTTCCGAAATGTCCCGTCCCCACCGCCCGAGCCGAGCCGCGCTGAGCAGCCGACCGGGACGGTCTGACAAGTGTGGTCTATGTGTGAGTGGCTGCGTGCCGAATGGGGCGAATCACCACCCCGGCCGCCTACCTCCGGCCGTGCGCCTCAGCCGCCCCCCCGGCGACGGCAGCAGCTGCCCGCCCGTGAGCCCGCCCGCCAACAATCGCGCCGTCTCCTCCGCGAGCCGGGTCGCCCGCCGCGCCTCCGCCCGGAGTTCATGCACGTGCCGGAACGCCTCCCCGTACCGTCGCTGCTCCTCCAGCGGCAGCAGCGGTACGCGCAGCCGGCCCGGGTTGACGGTGAGGACCGTGCTGCCGGTCGACGCGCCCGCGATGTTCTCCCCCGAGCCCAGGAACCCGGCGAGGAACCAGGCGTCCAGGCGTGCCGGATCAGGGCGGAAGAGGTGGACCTGGTGGCCGAGCAGCGCGCCGGCGTCCTCCTCGCCCGCGACCCGGGCCATCGGGCCGTCCGTGCTCGCGACCGCCCGCACGAGGACGTCCCCGGCGGCGATCACGGGCGCCGTGTCGCTGCGCAGCTCCGCCGGGTCGCCGGTGGGACCCGACCCGCGCGCGATGTCCGAACCGGTGAGCACCGCGCGGGCCTCGGCCTCGCGGCTCTCGCCCTCCTCTCCGCCTCGCGCGTTCTCCGGCAGCGCGCGCAACAAGGTGAGCGCCCCGCCCCGCGAGAGGTCGGAGGCCGTCGCCGTCCGCCACTCGCGCGCACCGGTGTCCGCGGCGCTCCAGCCCTCGCGGCCGGCCGTCCGTGCCAGGGCCTCCGCGGCCTTCACGAGGTCCTGGCGCGTGGCGTCGACCTCGGTCGACAGCTTCGCCGGATCGATCTCCGCCCGTGACGCCCGCACGAGCCGCGCCGGGGTCAGGTCCACCACGTCGTCCAGCAGGTCCACCACGCCGACCGCGTGCGCGACGCCCGGCTCGCCCTCGAAAGCGTCCGGGGCCGCCGTGAACGCCTCCCACGCGGCCAGGGCCCGTGCCGTGACTCCGGCCCAGTCCACGGAGGCCGACCGGCTCGCGCCCCGCGTCCGCGCGGCCACCGCCGTCCCGCCCCGCCCGGCCGCCGTCACCGTCGGCGTTTCCGCCGCCGTGTCCACGAACAGCACCGACTTGCGCTCCGGGCCGCCCGGCTCGGGCCGCTGCAGCACCCACACCTGAAGCCCGATGTGCAGCGGCACCGACGCGCCGACCGGCAGCGCGATCACCGCGCGCAGGGCGCCGCTGCGCACCAGCTCCGCCCGTACGCGCCGCCCCGACGCACGCCCTGCCGTGGCGGGCGGCAGGAGCAAGGCCGCGTAGCCGCTGGGGGAGAGGTGGGCGAGCGCGTGCTGCACCCACGCCAGCTCCGACTCGGCGCGGGCCGGAACGCCGTACGCCCAGCGAGGGTCGTACGCCAGTTCGTCGTGGCCCCAGTCGCGGACGCCGTACGGCGGGGTGCACAGCACCGCGTCGGCGACCAGGTCGGGGAAGGCGTCCGCGCGGAGGCTGTCGCCGGCGCGCACGGTGACCGTGGCCTCCGGGGCGGTCAGCGTCAGGCTCACGGCGCTGCGCCGGGCCTGCACGGGAAGCGTGTCCTGGCCGTACAGCTCGCGGGCGCCCCGGCGGGCGGCGGCCGCAAGCAGGGTGCCGCTGCCGCAGGCCGGGTCGAGGACGCGGTCCGGGGTGCCGGGGATCAGGCCGGCGAGCAGGTCCGCGAGGGGCGTAGGCGTCCGGTACGCACCGGACGCGGCGCTGTCCTCCAGCTCCCGCTCCGCCAGCACGCCCAGCGCGGCCTGGCCGCCCTCGTCGCGTACACACGCGTACAGCGCGCGCAGCACCGCCGCGTCGTCCGTCTCGAAACGCACGGGGTCCGCGCCCGGCACGGCCTCGGCCACCGACGCCGCGTCGTCCTGCGCGCGGGCGGCGAGGTCCGCGTCCGGCAGCCGCGTGGTGGCCGTCAGCTCCTCCGGTGAGCGGGCCGCCGCCGCGAGGACGAGAAGCAGCAGGTCCGACGTGCCCCCGCCGCTCTGCGCGTGCAGGCGCAGGACCGTGCGGAGCTCCTCCGACGGGCTGGCCGCCGAGGCGTGGCCGCGCGAGGCGAGCCAGGCGCGCACGGACTCCAGGTCGTACAGCGGGCTGCTCTCCGTGCCGCCCGAGGGCGCGGGGAAGTCCTCGTGCCGACGGCGCCAGTTGCTGACCGTGGCGCGCGTGACCCCCGCGATGCGGGAGATCTCGGCGGCGGTCACCTGGGCTGATGACTGGGGCATGGCGGGAGTCCTGGGCCTCTCGGTAGCGAACGGTCAACAACCTACAGCACCCGTCAAGTCTGTCAATTCGTTTGACGGCGCTTTCAATGGCATGCTTCTCTGTGTTTGCTTCCGGGTGGAAGCTGCTCACCAGAACTCCGGGGGAGTCCCATGCGCCTGACCATGCCGACCGCTGTCGTCGAAGGCACCCAGCTCACCGTCATGCCGTTCCGCGAGGACGCCGTCGTCGGGACGATGGCGGTGCCCGCGCTCGTCCAGCTGGTGCCGTCGCCCCGCGCCGAGGAGGACCCGCGTAAGCTCAGGGCCGCCTCGGGCCTGGTGCGCCGCCACGCCGAGCTGCGCGCGACCGTGCAGCGCACGCTGAAGTCCTCGCAGAAGGGCAAGAACGTCGGCCCGTACGCCGAGTACATCGCCGCCGGCCTCAAGGGGGAGCTCGGCGCCGCCTGGTCCACGCCGCCCATCACCCTCTGGCACGCCGGCCCGCTCGCCGCGCTCAGCGACGAACTCCTCCCCGGCACCGGCCTGCGCACGCTCACCGTTGCGCCGGGCACGATGGTCGTCGCCATCGACGGCGAGACCCAGACCACCGCCTGGCACGACCTCTACGACGACCCCGAGGCGTACGGGCTGACGTACCCGCAGCTCGCGCAGGTGCGCATCCCCTTCGAGCTGTACATCGACCTGGCTCCGGCGGACGCGCGGCAGATCTTCTACGACCGCAACGTCCAGGGCGTCGCCGTGGCGAAGAACCTCGCCATGTCCATGGACCAGCGGGACTTCGGCACCCGCCTCGCCCACCTGGTCGCCGACTCCGTGCGGGTCGACGTCGACGGCCAGCGGGTGCCGTTCGCCCGGCTCGTCAACGTCAGCAAGCGGCAGCTGTCGGCCGGGGACCGCGAGGTCGTCACCCTCTCCGCGCTGCGCGCCCTCGTCGTCACCACCCTCTACGGGCGGACCGGGCTCGCGCGTTCCGCCGAGTCCGTGCACGAGGACGAGCTGCCGGCGGGCGCCCGGCCCGAGCAGGTGGAGGCTGCCGTCGTGCCCGTGCTCGGCGAGCTCATCGTCCGCCACGCCCGCGCCATCACCGAGCGCGGCGCCATCACCGCGCCCGCCGTCCTCGCCGGGCTCGGCATCGCCGTCCACCCCACCATGCCCTGGAGCGACCCCGCCTCCGCGTTCCGCACGGACGACCTGCTCCGTCTCCTCGACGGCATCCGCTGGGAGCGTGAGGCGAAGTACTGGGACGGGATCGCCGCCAAGACCGGGACGTCCGGCCGTCTCAACTTCAGCGGCGGGGTCAAGGACTCCGGCGGCCGCGTCGCCGACGCGATCCTCTACCCGGCGACCGAGGCGGGACGCCAGATCCGGGGCTTGTGAGCAGCACCGGGCGAACCTCGCCGTCCGGAGGATCCCTCAGCACCACGACACGGGCGGACCACCGACCCGTGACGACCGCCCGCACCACGCACGAAACGGAGCACCTCGTGACCGATCAGCAGCCCGCCCCGGAACCTGGCCCCGACAGCGGCCACGCCACGCAGCCGGCACCCGGACCGCACGGTGGCGGACCGGTCCCGTTCCCGCCGATGCCGCCGCACAGCCCGGCCGGGAAGCCCGACGCGCGCCGCAGAACGTGGCTGAAGTACGGCGTCGTCGCCCTCGTCTCCCTGCTCCTCGGAGTCGGCATCGGCTCCAGCGGCGACACGAGCGGCGACGCCGAGGAGACCGCCGACGCGAAGGCCGCCCCCCGTCCCACGGTCACCGTCACCGAGACGGCACCGGCCGCCGAGGCCGAACCCGCGCCGACGGTGACGGAGACCGTGACCGAGACGGTCACGGCCCAGCCGGAGAAGACCGAGGAACCGGGCCCGGCGACCAGCTTCTCGGGCGACGGCGAGTACCTCGTCGGCGAGGACATCAAGGCCGGCACCTACAAGACCGCCGGGCCGGAGGGGGAGTTCGGCTGCTACTGGGAGCGGGCCAAGGACGCCAGCGGCGAGTTCGGCTCGATCATCGCCAACAACAACCTGGAGGGCACCGGCCGGGTGACCCTCAACAAGGGCGAGTACTTCAAGACCAACCGGTGCCAGGAGTGGAAGCGGGTCGGCTGAGCCCCGAGGTTCCGTGCGGTGACGGGCGTAACAACAGCCAGATGCCGAGAAGAAGGGGGCGCTGCCCGTCCCTCTGCCGGGTACGGCGTCGGTGACGGACGCCTGGTTTCCCCTCGCCACAGCCATGCCCTCGAGCACCCGCTGCCTCCTGTCCCACCCACCGCCTCTGCGGCCCCGCTCACCACCACCCGCGACCTGGAAGGCCCTCGTGACGACCATCGAGCACACAGAGCTGATCCGTCGCTTCGCCGACGACTTCACCGCCCTGCAGGACGCCGTCCTCGCCCGCATGAACAGGATCTGCGACCCGGAGACCGCCGCGCCCCTGGAGCACGCGTCACTCGTCGGTCCCATCACCCTCGTACTCGCCCACGCCGACGTCCTCGCCCGCGGAGCCGTCCGGTGTGCGGAACTCTCGGCCCGCCAGTCCCCCGAGCGGCTGCGGCGGCTGCGTTCACACGCATGCAAGGTGCGTCGGGCCCGGTCGCAGGCGGAGGCCCGGTACAAGGAGCAGCGGGCCCGCCGCCTCACCGGCCACCCCCGGCAGCCGGACCCGCTGGAGCTGCGCGTGGCGCGCACGGCATCCCCGGCAGCCGGACCCGCTGGAGCTGCGCGTGGCGCGCACGGCATCCCCGGCGGCCTTCGCCGAAGCCCTGCGCCAGGAACTCCGCGACAGGGGACTGCCGGACGGCACACCACAGGCACCGGAGAGCGACCTCGCCCGATGGGCCTGGGAACAGAACACGGCAGACGGCGAACTGCCGGAACCCGTACGCGAACTGCGGGACTACGACGACGACACCTTCGTCCAGGCCCTCCTGCGCGACGCCCGGGAGGAGGAGAACCCGCACCTCCCGCACGACAGGGTGTGCGAACGGTGGGGCCGCCACGCCCGCATCGCACTCGCCTGGGGCCGCTACGCGATCGGCCGGGCCGAACGGGACGTACTCGCCTGCCCGCCCTCCGCCCGGCACGCCCGGCTCGACGCACTGTACGACGCCTACCAGGACACCGCGGTGCTCGCCGCCCGCTCCCGCGAAGCACAGCTCCGGGTCACGGAACTCCACGACCGGATGCGGTCCTGCACGGCCACGGAGTCCTTCACGGCACTCGTCGCCCAGTGCCGCGCCGCAGCCCTGAGGCGTGTCGCCGACGCCGAACCCGAGTGGTGGCACCGGGTACGTGAACTGACCGCGCAGCACCGGACGCACTGCCCCGAACAGGCCGACGGCTGTCCGCGCTGCCACCACGCCCTCGCCGCCGCTCTCACCGACGCCGCCCCCGCCGGCCCGGACGAGGACCCCGACGGCGTCACCGACGGCGAACTCCCGACGACGACGCTCCCGGACGGCGAGGACCGCTACGCCATGCTCACCGACCTTCCCGACACCGCCGTCGTGGCCGTCGCCGACGCCGCTCTCGGCGACGACTCCGCGGTGTCCGGCTACGGCTGGGCCGCCGAGGACGGAAGCACCGGGTACGGCGACTCCCTCGCCTCGAGCAGCGGCGAAGCCGAGGTCATCGGCATCTGCGCGGCCGCCCTCGCCCTCCTCGAGCGGCACGAGACGGCACCCGTCGTCGTCCTGTGCGACAGCACCGAGGCCGTCGAGGCGGCCGACACCGTCCTGCGCTCCGCCGACCCGGCAGCCGCACCTCGCACTCTTCTCTTCCCGGAGAGCCACCACCTGGTGAGTCGTCTGCTGCACCACCGCGACCGCGTCCAGGTCCGCTGGCTCAAAGGCCACATCGGACACGACCTCAACGAGACCGCCGACGCCTTCGCCCGCCTCGCCCTCCGCCGAGCCACCGGCCGCATCCCTCCAGCAGCGGCGCGCAAGGAGGAGATGCGGATCCTGCGCGCGCTCGATTCCGGGGAGAACTCTCTCCCGGTTGCTGCCTGAGTCCATGGGACGAGACAGGCAGTCGCAACGGGGGCCACCGCACCGAAGCGGGCGGCATGGACGGTGTCTGCTTCCGCGAGCATCGGGCGTGCGGGTTCGCGCCATCCTGGCAGCAGAGCAGTTGGCGATCCCCCGGAAAGTACACACCATCTTCACGGGTAGCCTTTTACTGCAAGGAACCTGCAGTTGATGCCTGGCCTTCGGCTCGGTGTGCAGGCGCTGTGATGGACCGCTTGTGAAAGTGGTGGGGATGAGCGGATACGCCTCTGATCGTCGCGCGACGTTATGTCGCGACGGGCAGTAGCGGTCGAGGGTGGCCAACCGAGGGGGGCGGCGCCAGCGAGGCGTTGGGCAGCGGCCCGTTGCCCGTGGCGGGCTCGGGTGTTGCGCAGGACCGTTCCATGTCCAGGGGATTTTCACGAACAGGGCATCGGAACCTCTCTTTTGGGGACAGAGTGGACCATTCTTATCAGGCGTGGCAGGAAGTGCTGGCCGAGGAGTTCTTCGGACGGCAGCACGCCGGTCACCCGACACTGTTCTACGTCGACGACGACGTGGAGCAGGAGCTCAGGCACGGCTACGGCATGGAGGAGCCCCTCGCACAATGCGTGGGCAGGTTCCTGCGGCTGGGGACCGCGGAACCGTACAGCGCGCTGGAGGATTACCGCTGGCGCAAGCGGCAGCAGGACAAGGACGGCGTGCCCGCCTTCCTGCCACTGCTGGCCTGCTCGGTGATGGCCGCGTCCCGGATGACGAACGACCGGAACCACCGGGCCACCGCCTACCACGCCCGCTTCTCCGAGCTGTTGACCGGTGACGAGAAGCAACTGGGCAGCCATCACTATGAGCCCATCTCCCGCATGTGGCAGGTGCTGGCATCCTGGCAGCACAGCCAGAAAGGCGCCGGGGGCCTCTGCACCATCCCCGCACCCGCCGACCTGCCCTCCAACCGCAGCATGATCGGCTTCGCCCAGTCCCAGGCGCTCCTCAGCGGCGCGGACCGGTCCTTCCTGCCGAAGCTCTTCCGGTCCTTGCGAGAGCACGGCACGACCTGGCCGCTGCCGGGGGAGACGCTGCTGGCCCAGATCGAGATCCGGGGCATGGAGCAGCACTTCTCCAAAGGCTTCCGCAATGCTCTGCAGGAGGATGAGTTCCGCCCCTTCCTCGCCAAGCTGATCGGCAACTACGCCGCTTCATGGGACGGTTCGGACGAGCTGGTGCCCACCGGTGTCACCAGGGCCGAACTCCTGGTGCGCCTGGACGCGGGGCGTCTCAGCTGGGTGGCACGCATGCGGTCCGCGGAGCAGAAAGCGCGCATCGAGCTCAAGGACGGTGTCGTCCTCGAGCAGCTCGGCGACACCGCCTACTACGAGGTGACGGGCCTGCCCGCCCCGAGCGCGGACACTCTCACCAGGGGCATCCGCCGGGTCGGCGACAATCTAGTGCTCAGCCGCCCCTCCTGCTCCGTCCTGGTGCTTGCACGGGACGACGTGCTCGGCGTGTGGGCCGGCACCGACGGATTCCGCCAGGGAGAGGCACACGTGGTGCTCGCCGCCCCCACCGCGCAGCGGGACGTGCAGCGGCTGCTGGACAAGGCCGCGACCACGGGCCGGAGCGCCGACACCAGCAAGCTGGCCTGGGTGCCGCAGGGCTGGTCCCTGCACAAGCCCGTCACCTTCGACGACGCGGTCACCCTGCGCCGGGCGCTCCAGGAGGTCCAGGGCGCGGTCGGCCTCCTGCACCCCCCGGCCCAGTTCAAGCTCCGCCTCGAAGGCGGACTGAAGCTCGCGCCTACGCTCGATCCCCACTTGTACCTGCGGGGAGGCGAGCCCCAGGTCGTCCTCCCGGACGCCACGGAGGACACGGGCACCCTCCTGGTCGACGGAAAGGAGTGGCCCGAGCTCAGGAAGGCGATCGCCGCAGGCAGATCCGTCCCCTTGGCCGTGCTCCGGCTGGAGCCGGGCCGCCACACGGTGAGCTATGCAGGCTCGCAAATCGACTTCGCCACCGTGGACCAGGCCGTCGTGGAACCGAAAATGACCAAGGTCTGCGGCTTCACCGTCGTGGATGGCAAGGCCTCGGAGTCGCCCTCCCTCCTCGCCGAACAGGCCCTGTCGACCGGCATCACCGGTGCCGACTGTACGAGCGCCACCTCCCAGGACGCGGCAACCGTCATGGAGCTGTGCCGCCGGGACGCGGACGAAGTGCTGTTCGCAGCAGCCGACGGACGGCTGTGGACGTTGGAGGCCCCGGAGCAACCGGACTGGTGGACGGATCGTCTCCCCGACACCCCCGCTCCGCTCCGCTTCGAAGCCGACTTCCACGACATCGGCGGCTGGCTCCTGGAGCGCCGGAGCGGACGCTGGAAGGGCCGCCCGGTGAACCCTGGAACGCCGAAGCCGAAGAGCGCCGGCCACCCGCGGGCATGGGCCCGTGCCGTCCTCAACGCCCAGCAGGCGTCCGGCGAGCCCTCGTGGGCCGAGTACGTGCAGGCAGCGAAGGAACTGGACCGATGACGGGACCGATGAGCAGCACCGAGTTCGGCGGGATCCTCCTGCGCTGGCTGAGCGAGAGCCGCAGTGGCAAGGCGTCCGCGCTGCGCGACGGAGTCCGCAGCCAGGCTCAGGCATGGGGTCTGGAGCTGAAGGAATACGCCGACTGGGACTGGATGCGCAAGGCCGCAGCCCTCGGTTTCATAGACGTGGACCTGCGCGCCGACCGCTGGTCGGTGGCCCCGCCGGTGCTGACCAGGCTGCCTCACGCCGACGGCCTCGCAGTGCTGACCGGCGCGCGCACCGCGCGGATCAGCACGCGCGTCGAAGAGGCGGCACAGGAGTGGATGGAGTTGATCACCGTCCCTCACCGGCCGGAGGCCGGTGAGGCCCCGCTGCCCGACACCCTTCTGTTCCAGTACGAGGACCCGCGGACCCTGCAGGAAGCCGCGGAATTTCTCGGGGCCCGCTACGTTCCCTGCGCAGCCCTGCAGTTGATGGAGCTGCTTCCGCACGCGGCGCCGGGCCCCGAGTCCGCGCCGCCCGGTGGGAGCACCGCCAACACACTGGAGAAGTACGAACTGCGCCTCCAGCGGTTCGTCCCTGTGGCAAAGGATGACGAGGACGGTCTGTACCGGTGGCGCGGAGCCGACTACGCACGCCTGACCCGCATCCGCCGCAACGGCGTCTTCCACTCAGTGGAACGCGAGACGGGCGTCTACCTGGAGCTCGCCCGCCACCGCACCGGCGCGATGCGCTGGCGGCCGGAATCCGGCAAGGGCCGTGCCGGCATCGGCCGGTTCTTCGTCGACCGGTACGCGCCCCTGCCCGCCCTGCACGAGCGTGCGGCGGTCCTGTGCAGCGGCTTCCCGCCCTCGGTAGGCAAGCAGAGGCAGACCCGCGCGTACGACAACGTGCCAAGAGCGCTCGCCGAGGCGATCGCGGCCTCGCTGCAGCAGAACCTGGAGATCATGCCGCGACCGGTGGCGGCCACCGGCGGGAGGGCCAAGTGAGCGTCGAACAGCAGACAACGGCGGTGACGGACACCGATGTCCAGGATGTCATGGGCACTTTCGGTGACCTGCGCAGCGCACTTTTCCGCTACTACGACACCCCGTTCGGCGTCGATGACCGTTCCGTCATGGAGGAACGGCGCAACCTCCTGGACCGGGACAACGGGGCCTGGCGCGACCCGCTGATCGAGCTGCGCCCGCAGTACGCCTCCCGGGGCGTCGGCATCGCAGAGTCCTTCGCCGAAGCGGGAGCGCACCCCGACGCGGCCGAGTTCGCCCGCTTCACGCTGCCCGAAGGAGTGACCAGCCTCTACCAGCATCAGCACGACGCCCTGGTAGCCGCCTGCGAGGGCAAGGACTTCGTGGTCACCGCAGGCACCGGTTCCGGCAAGACGGAGTCCTTCCTGCTGCCGGTCCTCGCCGACCTGGTCGCCGAGTCCGCCCACTGGCAGGGCACCCGTGCGGTGCAGCGGGAATGGTGGCAGGGAGACGGCGACTACGTGCCCAGCCGCCAGAGCGAGGATGGGCATCCCGCTGCCATGCGCGTGCTGATTCTCTATCCCACCAACGCACTCGCCGACGACCAGCTGGTCCGGCTCCGGAAGTCGCTGGACAGCCGCGAGGCCCACGCATGGCTGGACCGGAAGCGCAACGGACACCGTTTCTACTTCGGCCGCTACACCGGAGCCACCCCCGTCTCCGGCAGCCGCGACTCCGAGCCGGCGAACTTCCGTCTCCGGCAGTACCTGCGGGAGGTCCAAGAACGGCAGCGCAAGGCCGACGAGAAGCTCGACGAGGAGCTGCGGGCCTTCATCCCGCGCCTCGGCGGAGCGGAGATGCACGCCCGCTGGGACATGCAGGCCGCGCCGCCGGACATCATGATCACCAACTACTCGATGCTGAACATCATGCTGCTCCGCAAGCAGGAGGAGCACATCTTCAGCGCCACGAGAAAGTGGCTGGAGAAAACCCCAGGCGCCCGCTTCACCCTGATCCTCGACGAGCTCCACATGTACCGCGGCACGGCCGGCACCGAGGTGGCCTACCTGCTGCGCAACCTCCGCCATCGTCTCGGCCTCGACAAGAGCCCCGAGAAGCTGCGTGTGCTCGCCGCCTCCGCCTCCCTGGAGGCCGGCCGGGACGACGAGTTCCTCGACGGATTCTTCGCCCTGCCCGGCTCCCGGCGCGTGATCATCCCTGGAAGGACGAAGGAGATCCACGGCGGGGGCGACCTGGCCGTACACACCGAACGCCTTGCGCAGGCCGCGAAGGCCCCCGTCACCAAGGACCAAGCCGTCACCCTGGCGAGGGAGACCGGCCTTGGCCCAGCGCTCCAGCGCGCACTCACCCCCGGCGGCAAGCCTCGTGCTCTGCCCGCTCCCGAACTGGCGAAGACTCTCTTCCCGGACGCCCCCGAAGAGCAGCGCCAGGACGCTCTACACGGAGTTCTGCGCATACTCGGTTCCGCACAGGATCCCGAACTCCCTCAACTCCGCGCCCACTTCTTCTTTCGGAACATCGAGGGCATCTGGGCCTGCTCCGACCCGAACTGTTCCGCCGTTCCCGTGGAACACGGCCCCGAACGGCGAGTCGGCCGGCTTTTCGCCGAGCCCACTTCCCGTTGCACCTGCGGCGCCCGCGTACTGGAGCTTCTCTCCTGCCAGGCCTGCGGCGACCTCATGCTCGGCGGATACGCGAGCCCCAAGGACACCCAGCAGCGTAAGTTCACAGGTGCCCTCCACACCGACTTCCCGGATCTGGACCTGCTCCCCGACGAGGCCAGTGGCGCACCTACGGCAGCAAACTACGTCGTGTATTGGCCGCGCACCAAGGGCCTCGGCCTCGACGACCCCGGCTGGCACGCGGGCCTGTCCGACGGCGGGCCGCAGGTCGAGTTCGAATTCCGCCGCAGCGCCTACCAGCCCGCCACCGGCCGCCTGGAGAATCGGGACGTCCGGCACACCGGTTGGTCGTTCCACATCTCTGTGCCCCTGGACAAGGAGGGCAAGAAGCCGGCCTACGACCCGGCCCGGCTGCAGGCCTTCCCCACCCGCTGCCCCGCCTGTGGCGACGACTGGGAGATCAAGCACGACAGGGACGGCCGTTTCATCCCGCTGGAATCTCCTGATCGGCTGCGCAACGCACCGGTCCGGCGGATGCGCACTGGTTTCTACAAGATCAACCAGGTGCTGGTGACCGAAGCCCTCGGCCACCTTCCCGACGGCCGGCGCAAGGCGATCGCCTTCTCCGACAGCCGTGACGACGCCTCCGAGCTCGCCAGCGGTCTTGCCCTGCGCCACCACCAGGACCTGCTTCGCCTTCTCAGCGCGCAGGCCGTCGAGAGCCAGGGGGACCCGTTCGGAGACCTCCAACTGGTGAAGGCCCACTACGCCGGGGAAGCCGTCGACCGTGCCGGCGTTCGCACCGCCATGGAGCGGCTGCGGGACCGCAACCCGGCGGACTGGGGGCGTCTGAAGGCGATCCTTGCCGACGACCTCGACGCGGAACCGGAACTCCTGCCCGACCTGGAGCGGAAGTTCTCCGAACTGCCCTCGCTGGACGACCTCGCCTCCGACCTCGAAGGCATGCTGCTGAAGTACGGCACCAACCCCGCCGGTCCCGTGGCCTCGCTCCAGCAGACCTCGGCGGGGCAGCCCTGGACCGCGCTCTACAACTGGGAACGGGACCGGGAAGCGGTGGTGGAGACCCAGGCCCAGGAGGAACTCCTCAACCGCCTCCGCTCCCGTCTCCGCCTCGAGACCATCGGCAGTCTCTTCTCCGGCGGGGGCCGTGACTTCGAATCGCTCGGGCTCGGCTGGCTCTGCCTGCGCGACGATCGCTCGCCTCTGGAGATCAGCCCGGACAGCGATCAGGCCGTGGCGCGTGCCAGTCTGCGGATTCTCGGCCTGATGCGGCGCTTCACCCGGATTCGTGCCTCTCTTCAGAGGCCGCCCGCGCCTTTGAAGCGCTTCTGGAAGCAGGTCGCCGAACGCCAGGGCACCGATGTGCCGACGATCGAGGACCGGGTGCTCGGTGTCTGGAAGGACGCCGTGGTCGACTACGTCATCAAGCCGGAGAAGGTGGCGCTCCGCCCCGGCAGGAACACGACCTGGACATGTTCTTCCTGCCACCGGCCACACCTGCACCCGGGCGCGGGACTGTGTACCAAGTGTCTGACCCCCCTGCCCGCCGTGCCTCAGCAGTACAGCGGAGTCCTCGAAGACGACTACTACGCATGGAAGGCCGCCCACCGCACCGGTGACTTCCCCCTGCGCACCGCGGAGCTGACCGGCCAGACGGACCGGTTGGAGGCCCAGCGCCGGCAGAGCCTCTTCCAGGACGTCTTCCTCGGTGACAACGACGTCCCGCAGGCGGACGGCCTGGAACTGCTCTCCGTGACCACGACGATGGAGGCCGGTGTCGACATCGGCCCCCTCAACACCGTGATCATGGCCAACATGCCACCCACCCGCTTCAACTACCAGCAGCGGGTGGGACGCGCAGGCCGACGCAACAGCCCGGTCGCCATGGCCCTCACCGTCTGCCGCGGCCGCAGTCACGACGAGCACTACTTCGCCCGGCCGGAAGCCATCACCAACGACCCCACTCCGCCGCCCTACCTGGTTCTCGGCATGGTCTCCGTCTTCCGGCGGGTCCTGCTGGGAGAGGTCCTGCGCCAGGCCTTCGAGCCCCTGCAGCCGGAAGACCGGCGGAAGGGGCCGGACATGACGACCAATGTTCACGGACAGTTCGGTCTCGCCGCCGACTGGCCGACGCATCGCGGTCCCGTCCGCCACTGGATCGCTGAACACCCAGACCGCATCAGAGCCGCTGCCGCCGCCCTCCAGACCGGAACACCGGAGAGCATCGCCGCCATCGATCCGGTGGCCGCCATCGACGAACTCCTCGGCCAGGTCGACGAGGTGGCAGCCCGGAGGGTCGGCCACTCCGACCTCAGCCAGCGTCTGGCAGAGGCGGGCCTCCTGCCCATGTTCGGTTTTCCGACCCGCTCCCGCCTCCTCTACCGGAGCATTCCGCAGAAGGCTTTCCCCTGGCCGCCGGCCGACTCGGTCAACCGCGACCTGGCCGTCGCCCTCAGCAAGTTCGCACCGGGCAGCGAAACCCCGCAGGACGGCCGTCTGCTCCTCTCCAGGGGAGTGGTCTCCCTCGTGCCGAGCGGGCGCGGAGTGCAGGCTGCCGAGGACCCGTTCGGCCCGGAACAGCTGGTCGCCATGTGCCGGATCTGCTCCCACGTGGACCCGCAGGCCGAGGTCGACCCGGAAACCGGAAGCGCCGGCACCTGCCCCGCCTGCGGCGCGGAGAGCAAGTACTACAGGGCCGTTCCCTTCCGGGAGCCCGCAGGTTTTCGGGCCGCCCACGAAGCACGGGACTACGACGGCTACCGGGAGTTCGGCTCCAATGCCACCAGCGCACGGACCGCCACCGATCTGGAGAAGACAGCCCCGCGCATCCACCGTGCCGCCGACGACTGG
This sequence comes from Streptomyces sp. NPDC006384, assembly GCF_042870695.1. Lineage (NCBI taxonomy): Bacteria > Bacillati > Actinomycetota > Actinomycetes > Kitasatosporales > Streptomycetaceae > Streptomyces > Streptomyces sp. NPDC006384. The sequence goes on along the minus strand of NZ_JBIAHR010000027.1, from coordinate 17,167 downwards.
ATGGTCGTCCACACCGGCAGCGGTGACCGCTACATTGTCAACACCAATGCCGGAAAGCTCTTCCGGTTCGTCAAGAACACCGGTCCGTGGCGCGGATATGTCGCTCTGGACCATCCCAAGGCGGAAGCCGACCTGGAGATCGCCCTCGGCGCCACCCAGCACACCGACATGCTCTTCGTCGGGGCCAAGGAAGCCCTCGACACGAGCCGGGGTCTTCGCTTCGACATTTCGAAGTCCCAGCAGATCGACGGCTTCCCCGAGGCCTACCACGGCCGGCGAGCCGCCTGGTACTCGCTTGCAGCCCTGCTGCGGCGTGCCGCCGCCCCGCACCTGGACGTACAGCCGGAGGAACTCCTCAGCGGCATCCACGGCTCGGACGCCCCGGTGGCCGCTCCCGTCATGGCCTACCTGGCGGACAGCCTCGACAACGGTGCAGGCTTCAGCACCTACCTCGGTTCGGAGGAACACATCGAGGAGTTCCTCCAGGCGGTCGACCGATACGTGCACGACCTGGAAGCCGACCATCATGCGCAGACCTGTCGCAGCTCCTGCTACGCCTGCCTGCGCGACTACTCGAACATGCGCCTCCATCCGCTGTACGACTGGCGGCTCGCCCGCGACCTGACCGACGCCCTGCGCGGCCGGAAACTGCAGATCGACCCGAACGAGCACGCCGTCCTGCTGAAGGGCTGGGCGGACGAGGAGCCCACCGTCAGCCTGAAGGAGACCGCCGCCGGGCCGGTGGCGCTCTTCACATCGGACTTCACTGGCGAGCCCGTCGCGGTCGCCGTCAAGCATCCGCTGGAGTCCGCCGCCGAGGAGTGCGGGAACGAACGGCTCCAGGCCCTGTGTCACGAGATCCGCACCGGAGGCCTTGCCACCAGGATCGCCTTCGCCGACTCCTACGGCCTGGACCGGACCCCTGCCGCGGTGATCGAGCAGGTACACACCTTCGCGGAGGAGCTCTGATGACGGCAGGAAATTCGCTGGGAGCGGGCCAGGACGAGCAGGCTCGCCTGGAGGAGCTGCGGCAGCGCGAGATCGCCCGCCGCCTCGCCCTTCGCCAGGGCCGGGCTCTTGGGGTAGCTCAGCAGGCCGCGCATGCCGCCGACGGCCCTGTCCCGGTCGTTCCACTGCAGAAGCAGCCGGAGCCGGAACCGGTTGTGCCCCAGTCGGTCCCCGAAGGATTCGCCGACCGGGAGGCCTGGGAGCGTGCCCGCTCCTTCGCCGAGATCGTGCTGCCTGACGCGCTGAAGGCGGAGACCGGAACGCTCTCCGCGCAGAAACTGGCCCGGGCCGCGGCCCAGGTAGCATCCCGACAGGACGACCCGGTCTCCGGCGTCTCGCTGCTCGTCATGGCACAGGACCACGGGCTGGACGTCTTCAACGGTCGGCTCGACGACCACGCCCGCGCCCTGCTGGAGGACAGACCGCTGCCGCTCCTGGGAGAGCCGGGCAGCATGTGGCAGATCTACCAGGACGACCGTCGCCTGATGGAGACCAACCTGCCGGCCTCTCGGCAGAGGACGCTCCTGGCGAAGCTTCCCCGGCCGCTTCTCGACGACTACATCGACGAGGAGTGGATCAGCGCGGTCCCCGAACGCGACGGCACATCCCGTGCCGCCTACTTCCGTGCCCGCCTGGACCCGGCGTCCCTCACCGACGAGGAGATGGACCTCTTGGCCTGGCCCCTGGAACGGGAGCGCCGGGAGGCAGGCCCTGGAACGGATCCCGGCCATGACTGGCCGCAGGACTGGCGCCTGCTGGTGAGGCTGCAGGCGGGCGACGCCAAAGCCATCGCCGAGGAGTGGACCGACCTCCTGCCGCCGACGCAGAAGCTCCTCGACGCCCTGCGCGAAGTGCGGCGGACCGGAGAGGCCCCGGACGACTTCGTCGCCGACGAGCGGCTGTGGGCCCTCCTGGAGCGGATCGACCCCCACGTGCGCAGCGCGACCAACAAGAAGTTCAACGGCTGGATCGGCGTGCGGACCCTGATCAGGGCCGTACGGCAGATGCACCGTGCCCTCCTCCACGGGGACGACAAGACGGCGGAGCAACGGAGGAAGGCGGCGCTCACCGTAGCTGCAAGACTCCGGCACCACTCGCAGCCGGTGCGCTGGGAAGCCCAGAACGTCCAGGCCTATCTGCGCGCGGGTCAGGAGATAACGGAGTCCCTCAAAATGCTGGAGCAGGACGCCGAAGGTCGCCCCCCGATGCGGGACCAGCTCGGCGGAGGCGCCGTGGCCACGTTGCGGAAGAATCGGAGCTTCCTGGAAGACCGGCCTCTCGGAGAACGCGACCAGCCTCTCAACCCGTATATGGTGCTCGGCGTGCCCGACGGGGCGGACGACTGGAAGAAGGCCTGGCGAGCCCTGAGGAAGAAACTCGACGACAGCGGCCGCGTCCGGATCAACCGCGCCAAGGACGTGATCGAAAAGGCCGAGCGGGAGCAGCGGGAAGTACCCCGGTTCGCCGTCCCGCTCGTTCCGCACCGTTGGCAGGATCCCACCGGTACGAGCCACCGGCTGGAACTTCCACCAGAGCCTCTGCAGAGGCTCACCGCGCCGCCCACGCACAGCGACCGTGCGTGGTCTCGTACCGAGGCAGCCCGAGAAATAATCACCGAGGCGACCAAGCGCCTCTCCCCGGCTGAAGACACCGCAGCCCTTGAAGACCAAGAGAGCAGCACATCATGACCAAAAGTCGTAGGGCGCGCGAAGCCCAGAAAAAGCGAGCATCTTTTGCGGGGAGGGGACAATATTCCGGCAACGGTGAACTCAGGGCAACTGATATGCAGCCTTGGAAGTTCACTGCTAGTGAAATCCCCAAGATTGCTGCCGGAGCCCTAGATGCGCCAGCGATCCTCAAGTCCATCAACGAGGTACTCCTGCCCATGGTGGAAGGGGAGCTAGAACGTGTAGCTGAGACATTGGGTGCTCTTCTTGAAATCAGGGGGGTAGAAAGTGATCCTGCTGGTGCCATCCGGGCTGAGTTGATGAGACGTGTCCTTCCTCAGATTTCTGACTCTGTACGGAGCGGCGTGATGGAGGGGATGAGAACTCGTCAAATGCACTTGGCCCAGTTGGCTGCTATTCATCGCCAGACTTTCGAGTCTCAAAGCTTGAGGGTCGTATTGGCGCGGATCGACCACGAGTTGTCGCGGGCTGGTTTGAAGATTGTCGAGAAGCTCGATGATCTCTCACAGTTCAATGTAGTAGAGGATCCGCCCGGAGCGATGAGTCATGGGCCGGTTGTATATGAAGTTGCAGCGCCAGCTTATGTAGACAGTGAATCCGGGAAGCTTATTGAGCGTGGATGGATAAGAGCCGTTCCCAAGAATTCATTGCCAGTGCCTGCAGCGAAAAAGGTAAAGCCGGGAAAGAAGCGCAGGGCTGCGCACACGGAAGCAGATAAGAGGCAGAAAAAGGGTATCAGTGGAGATCCTGGTGATTCTTCACTCGAGAAAAATGTTCATCAGGGTCAGGTGCCTGACATTCAACAGGAGCCTGGGGGGTCGCCAGTCAGAGAGGGCGGTAAACGCAACCAAAGTGTAGACGCGAAGGGGAATGTTGAAGGCACTAGGGTCGCGGAACCTGACAGCGTGAGGCATCGCTCTCAAGCGAAGAGATCAACGGATCTGTCTCGCCAGCGGTCTAAGGGTAAGCGCTCGGAGCAGCGCATCATGCCTCCCCGCTCTGAGGGAAACAGCGATCGGCGAATTCCCGAGGAGGGATCGCGTGGTGGTGCCGGGTCTCGAACTGGGTCGCAGGGTGGCACGACAGATGGCCGTGCCCAGAAGAATATGAGTTATCGGCAGTCGTTGCGCGCAGCGGCTAGCAAGCAGATGAACCAGAGAGGCGCACGATGAGCTTTGGTATCGACTTTGGCACGAGTAACTCGGTTGTTGCTCGCTGGAACGGGCACACCACCGAGGTGCTGCCGGTCGATGGCGACAATGTGCCCGCCCAGTGGCGGATGTCGGAGTTCGAGCAGCTCTTTCCCTCCGTGCTGTCCGTCCGCGACCTCCAGCGCACCCTCTGCTTCGGCTGGGAGGCGAAGACCGCCACCAGTGAGCCGCTCGACGCCGTGAAGCGCATGCTCGGCACGCGCTCCAGCGCCGAGAAAGACGGCGGCATCGACGATCTTGAGGTCGCGGCCCAGCTCGAGGAGCACCATGTCTGGGTCGGCTCGGAGAAGTTCCACAGCACGGTTGCGGCCGCCTCTCTCTTCAGCCGTATGAAGGAAGGCGTCTCTGCTCAGCTGCTCGACCTCTCCGACGCGGTCGTCACCGTCCCCGCCAAGGCTACGGGCGGCGCTCGTTACCGCACCCGTGCCGCGGCAGCACTCGGTGGAGTGAAAGTGCGGGCCCTGCTCAACGAGCCCACTGCGGCTGCGATCTCGTACGCCCACGACGTTCCGATTCCCGGTCGCTTCCTCGTTTTCGACTGGGGCGGTGGCACCATCGACGTCACCGTCCTCGAATACGACGACGGCCTCTTCGAGGAGCAGACGTCCCGCGGCATCACCGCCCTCGGTGGCCTGGAGTTCGACAACGCGCTGGCCCAGCTGATCCAGCAGAAGATCGGCTTGGCCGCGAACCAGCTCACCAAGGCCGAACGCCGCCGGTGGCGCCGGTCGGTCGAACTGACGAAGATCGCCCTGTCTTCCGTGCCGATGGACGGCGCGCTCTTCTTCGACCTCCCGGTCGGCCTCGCCCCCTCGATCTCGAAGCGTGAGGTCAGGATCACGGCGGCCGAGTACACCGAGGCGATCACCCCGCTCATCACCCGTGCTCTGGAGCCGGTTCAGCAGGCACTGGAAGACCTGGCCATCACCTCGGGCGACATCGACTCCGTCCTGATGATCGGTGGCACTTCGCAGATCCCCCAGGTGCGTCACGCCCTGGGTGAGCTCCTCGGTCACGACCGCATCGTCGACAGCGACCTGTGCAGACCCATGACCGCCGTCGCTCGAGGTGCAGCCATCTATGCAGCCTCTCTTGACGGCGAACTCGGCGACGACAGCGAGTTTTCCCTGGTGACCAGCTATGACCTGGGTACGGCCGTGAGCGCGGGCGAGCAGAAAGGCTTCCGCGCTATCATCCGACGCAACGCCACTCTCCCCGCGGAGGGTTCGGCCAACTTCTACCCGGATACGCCGGGCGCTTCCTCGGTGCGCGTGCCGGTGATCGAGGGCGAGGTCGGTTACTCGGCCGACAGCGACCGAGCCTTCCCTCTGGCCAACATCGAGGTGACTCTTCCGACCCGGGAACAGGACATGCACCGGAACAAGATCGAGATCAAGTTCCGGTACAACGAGAGTGGCATCCTGCGCTTCACTGCGACCCACGCGGCCACCGGTAAGCAGCTCGCCGAGCGCGAGATCGATTCCTTCGGCCCCGACGGCACCCCACTGCAGCGGGGCCTCGACGACGAACTGACCCGTCTTTTGGCCCACACTGTCCGTCCGTTCGCAGACGGCTCCTCCAACGTCCGACATCTCTCGGCAGCCGAGGCAGCCAACGTCCGCCCCGCACCGATTGACATGTCCTTGCGTGTGGTGGAGACCGACCCCGCCGTAACGGTCAACGGTGAGTCGCAGGGAGTGGTGACGGAGGGACTTTGATCAGCTGCTGGACTGCTCACCTGGGGAGACGGGCGCGGTTGTGCAGGTGAGCCAGGGGGCGTGGATCAAGCTTCCGCCCTTATTGCGTACCATGTGCAAGTGCGCACCACCGACTACACCCTCCGCCCCGCCACCCCAGACGACCTGGACGCCGCCCGTGCCGTCATGCTCGACACCGTCTACCGCGACTTCGGGACCGGGTACGTGCCCCGTTGGCACCGGGACATCATCGATCTGGCCGGCGCCTACCTGGAGCCCGCCCGGCACACCCTCCTCGTCGCCGTGGACGGGCGGGACGGCGAGGTCGTCGCCACCGGGGCGCTCGACAGCCGGGGGCCCGCGCACCCGCCGAACCCGCGCCACGTCGCCGAGCGCTACCCCTCCGGCGTGACCGCGCAGCTGCGCCGCGTGTACGTCAGGCCCGATCACCGCAGGCGGGGGCTGGCGCGCAGGCTCGTCGACGAGCTGCTGGAGTTCGCCGCCGCCGACGGGGGTTACCGGGCCGTGTACCTGCACACCGATCCGTCCGTCACCGGGGCCGAGCCGTTCTGGCGGTCGTTGGCCAAGGTGGTGCACGACGAGCGTGAGGACGCGGGGGGCGGGCAGGGCGTCATGCACTTCGAGGTGCCGATGCCGTGAGGGCGGCGCCCGGCAACCAGCTGGAAACCGTTTTCAGGTAGGGTTTCCCGCGTCGTCTCCCTGTGCCGTCTCTCCGCTCCGTTCCTCCCAGACAGACTTCTCCACCCCGACCGATCCGAGGACCATGCGCTCCCACCGCCGCTCCCGGCTGCTCGCCCCGCTCCTGCTGTTCCCGCTGATAGCCGGCTGTTTCGCGTCCGGCGGCGGCGACGGGACCGAGGGGGGTGACGGTGCGGGCGGCTCCCGGCTCCGGGTCGGTCTCGCCTTCCCGCCCGCCGAGAACCTGTCGCCCTACAGCGCCGACGCCACCCTGCTCAGCCGCCTCGGCGTCACCGAGGGCCTCACCGCGCTGGACGCCAACGGCTCCGCCGCCCCCGCGCTCGCCGAGTCCTGGCGCAGGGACGGGGAGAAGACCTGGGAGTTCACCCTCCGCGACGCCGTCTTCCAGGACGGCAGCGACGTCACCCCGGCCGCCGTGGCCGACTCCCTGACCCGCGCCACCACGGCGAAGCCCGCGCCCGCCGCCCTCGCCGGCGTCACCCTCACCGCGAAGGCCGAAGGCGACCGGGTCGTGAAGGTCACCACCGCCACGCCCGACCCCGTGCTGCCGCTGCGGCTGTCCAGCCCGAGCCTCGCCGTCCTCTCCGCGAAGGCGTACAAGACGTACGACGAGAACGGCCGCGTCGACCCGGTCGGCACCGCCACCGGCCCCTTCGAGATCACGAAGGTGAACGGCGCGACCTCCGCCTCCCTCGACCGCTTCGACGACTACTGGGGCGGCCGCGCCCAGGCCTCCGGCATCGACGCCCGCTTCATCGCCGACGGCACCGCCCGCGCCAACGCGCTGCGCACCGGCGAGCTGGACATTGCCGAGGCCGTCCCCGTCTCCCAGGCGGCGAGCCTCGACAAGGACAGCCGCCGGGACACCGCCACCACCCGGACCACCAGCCTCCTGCTCAACTCCTCCACCGGCCCCTTCAAGGACGCCGGGCTGCGCGCCGCCGTCCGGGGCGCCATCGATACCTCCGTGTTCGCCAAGGACGTCTACGAGGGGTACGCCGACCCCGGCGCCGGCCTCTACGGGCCCGCCGTGACCTGGGCCGAGGGGAAGCGGAAGGCGCCCGTCGGACGGGCCGCCGCAGGGAAGGCGAACGGCGCCACCGTCTCGCTCGCCACCTACGACAACCGGCCCGAGCTGCCCGAGGTCGCCCAGGTGGTCAAGCAGCAGCTGGAGAAGGCCGGCTTCAAGGTGAAGCTCACCGTGCGCGAGTACTCGCGGCTGGAGGGCGACGCGCTGGCCGGGAAGTACGACGCCTTCGTGCTCGCCCGCAACACCCTCCTCGACACCGGCGACCCGGTCTCCATCCTCGCCGGCGACTACACCTGCGACGGCGGCTACAACATCGCCCAGCTGTGCGACAAGGACCTCGACGCGGCGGTGCGCAAGGCCGAGGGGATCGCCGACACCGCCCAGCGGCAGGACGCCGCCATGGCCGCCGAGGCCCGTCTCCTCGGCACCGACGCCGTCGTGCCGCTGGTGCACCAGCGGATCATCACCGGCGTCGGGAAGTCCGTGCAGGGTGTCGTCCTCGACCCGTACGAGCGCGCCCTCGTCGGCACCGGCACCCGGCGCTGAGCCGTGGGGCAGCGTGTGGCCACCGCGGCGTGGCGGCTCGTCCTGGCGGCCGGACTGGTGTGCGGGATCGGTCTGCTGCCGTGGCTGACCCGCACCGACCCGGCGCACACCGTCCTCAAGGCCCGGTCCGCCGACCGTGATCCCACGCCCGAGGTCCTCGCCGACATCCGCGAGCAGCTCGGCCTGGACGACGGGCCGCTGCACCTGCTCGGCCGGTGGCTCGGCGGACTGGCGCACGGGGACGCCGGGCGGTCGTGGATCTCCGGGAACGACGTCCTGCCCGACGTCCTCCAGGCCCTCGGCGCCTCCCTGATGCTGATGGCGGCCGCCCTCGTGGTCGCCGCCCTCACCGCCGGGGCCGTGTGCGCCCGCACCCTCCGGCTCGGCGCCCGCCGCCGGCTCGACGGGCGGCGGGCCGGCGGCACCGTCTCCGCCCTGGTCGCCGCGCTGCCCGAGTTCCTCGTCGCCTCCGTGCTCGCCACCGTCGTCGGGGTGCAGCTCGGGTGGCTGCCCGCGCTGGGCTGGTACGGGCCGCAGTGGACCGTGCTGCCCGCCCTCGCCCTCGGGCTGCCCGCCGGGGCCGTGCTCGGGCGGCTCCTCGACGACCTGCTGCCCGGCGCCTTCGGCGAGCCCTGGGCGCTGGCCGCCGCCGCCCGCGGACTGCCGGGCCGGCGCATCGCCCGGCAGGCGGTGCGCCGGTGCGTGCCCGCGCTGCTGCCCAACCTCGCGCTGTTCGCCGTCGGACTGACCGGCGGGGCCGTCGCCGTCGAACAGGTCTTCGACATCCCCGGCCTCGGCCGCACCACCCTCCAGGCCGCCCTCGCCCAGGACCTGCCCGTCCTCCAGGCCGGCACCCTCGCCCTCCTGCTGCTCGCCGCGCTCGCGACCCTCGCCACCCGTCTCGCCGGCCGCCTGCTCACCGGGCCCGCCCTGCGCGACGGCGCCCTGTCCTCCCTGCACCGGCCCGCACCGCCCACCCGCGGCGTCCTGCCCCTCCTCTACGCCGGTGTCCTGCTCGTCGTCGTCGCGTGGGGGCTGACCCGCGACCCGCTCGCCCTCGACACCGGGCAGCGGCTGCGGCCGCCCTCCCTCGCCCACCCCTTCGGCACCGACGCCCTCGGCCGCGACCTGCTCGCCCGCGTCGGCCACGGCGCCCTGGACACCCTGCTGCTCGCCTCCGCGATCACCGCCGCCGCCCTGCTCGCGGGCGTCCTGCTGGGACTCGTCCCCCGGGTGTCCGCGCCGCTCGTCGACACCGTCAACGCCGTGCCGGCCGTCCTCGCCGCGCTCCTGGTCACCGCCGTCGCGGGCAGCGGGGCGGCGACCCCCGCGCTCGCCGTGGGCGTCGTCGCCTGGGCGCCGCTCGCCGCCCACACCGCGTCGCTGCTGCGCCAGGAACGCGCCACCCTGCACATCACCGCCACCCGCGGACTGGGCGCCGGCCCCCTGCACCTGCTGCGCCGCGAGCTGCTCCCCGCCGTCCTGCCGCCCGTCGTCCGCCACGCCCTGCTGCGGCTGCCCGGCGTCGCCCTCGCCCTCGCCTCGCTGGGCTTCCTCGGACTCGGCGCCCAGCCGCCGTCCCCCGAGTGGGGCCTGCTCCTCGCCGAGAACCGGCCCTACGCCGAACGCGCCCCCTGGGCCGTCCTCGCCCCGGCCGCCGTCCTCGCCCTGCTCGGCGCGCTCGCCGTCACCGCGGCGGGCGCCCTGCGCCGGCCCCGCCACGGGACCTATGGGTCCCACGGGAGCCACCCGACCCCCATGGCCGCCGGCCCGCAGCCCACCGCCGCCGTCGAGAAGGAACCGGCCGCAGTCCGATGACCCCCGCCTCCACCGGCCCCGCACCCGCCGACCGGACACCCGGCCGGACGTCAGGCCGAACACCCGCCGACCGGACACTCGGCCAGAAGCCCGCCGACCGGCCGCCCGCCGACCGGACGTCCGCGAAGGCCCCCGGCCGCCGTACCGCCCCGGCCGTCCCGCTCTCCCCGCTCCTGCGGCTGCTCGTCCTGACCCAGCTCGCCTTCAACATCGGCTTCTTCGCCGTCCTGCCCTTCCTCGCCGAGCACCTCGGGCAGGGCGTGGGCATGGCGGGCTGGCTGGTCGGCTTCGTGCTCGGGCTGCGCACCTTCAGCCAGCAGGGGCTGTTCGTCGTCGGCGGGGCGCTGGCCGACCGGTACGGGATCCGGCCCGTCGTGCTCACCGGCTGCGTGCTGCGCATCGCCGGGTTCGTGTGGCTCGGGTACGCCGAGGAGACCTGGGCGGTCGTCGGCGCGGTGCTGCTCATCGGGTTCGCCGCCGCGCTGTTCTCGCCCGCCGTCGAGTCGGAGGTCGCCCGGCAGGCAGTCCTGTGGGAGGAGCAGGGCGGCGGGGACCGCACCCGGGTGCTCGCGCTGTTCACCGTGGCCGGGCAGGCGGGCGCGTTCGTCGGGCCGCTGCTGGGCGCGCTGCTGCTGGCCGTCGACTTCCGTACGGCGTGCCTGGCCGGGGCCGGGGTCTTCGTACTGGTCCTCGCCGGGCACGCGTGGCTGCTGCCGCAGCACCTGCCCGGGCGGGCCCGCGTCCACGCCAGGGGCGGGGCGCGGCTGCTCCTGCGCAACCGGCCCTTCCTCGCACTGTGCTGCGCGTACGGCGCCTATCTGCTCGCCTACAACCAGCTCTACCTGGCCCTGCCCGCCGAGGTGGAGCGGGCCGCCGGTTCGCAGGCGCCGCTGGCCTGGCTGTTCGCGCTGTCCTCGCTGCTGGTGGTGACGGCGCAGTTGCCGGTGACGCGGTGGGCGGGGGAGCGGCTGTCGCCGCGCCGGTCGATGGTGGCGGGGCTGGTGCTGATCGCGGCCGGTTTCACCGCCGTCGCCCTCGCCCGGCCCGCCGGGTGGACGGGGGCGGGCGGGCTGGTGCCGGCCGCCGGTTTCGTCGTACTGCTGACCGTCGGGCAGATGCTCGTCGCGCCCGTCGCCCGTGCCTGGGTGCCGGACCTCGCCGAGGACGGGCGGCTCGGGCTGTACACGGGGGCGTTGTCCTCGGTCTCCGGGCTGATCGTGCTGGCCGGGAGCTCCGTGACCGGCCTGCTGCTGGACGGCGGGCTGCCGGTCGCCGTGCCGTGGCTGGCGCTGGCCGCCGTACCGCTCGCCGCCGTCGCCCTGCTGCCCCGCGGCCGGCGGGCCGGCGGTTCCGGCACGGGCACCTGAGCCGGTGCCGGCCGCCTTCTTCGGCGGGACGTACGGGAACGTGCCCCGCCCCGCTCACGCCGCGGGGCGGGGCGGGGCGGGGCGGGGCCGGTGACGCGTCAGGCCGTCACCGTTTTCGTCTCCGGCTGTGCCGCCTGCCGGCGGTAGTGCCCGCCGAGCTGGCGCCCCAGCCACAGATGAGATCTTCACCACGTCATCACGTGTTTGCTCAGCGTGAGCTTTAGGGTTTGATCTTGGCTGTCAACCTCAACTCGTCGCGCCGGAAGGCCATTTGTCAGCCGGCTCAACGGTAATCCGCGCTGGCAGGCGCGCCATGGTCATCGGTACGCCGGCAGCGGCTGCCGGCGCTCTCGCGGTGCCCGCTCAGGCGTCACCCTGGTCCAGCTCCATCGCCAATGACCGGACCCGAAGTACACCGACGCGACCTTCATCAACTGCTTCAACTCCGGTGCCACATCCAGCGGCACGCGGAACGACCACGGTAGTGGCAACTACCACTGATCGGCAGTTCACCGGGTCCCGCCGCACACCATGCGGCAGGACCCGGCGCCCAGAAAGGCCCCCCATGACTCTCACCTTCCGCGAGTGCACCTTCCGCTACCGGGGAGGTGATGACGTCATCCAGAGCCTTGACCTTGCTTTCACTTCCGGGGCCACCGTTCTCCTCGGGCCCAACGGGGCGGGCAAGAGCACACTGCTGTCGCTCGGGGCGAGCGCACTGCGCCCGCGGTCCGGAGACGTGACATTCGACGGCCTGAGCCCGTGGAACCGCAAACAGGCCGCGGCCTACCGCGCCTCGGTGGCGTGGCTCCCGCAGAAGCCGTCGTTCCTCCCGGGGATGACCTGCCGTCAGCACGTCACCTACGCGGGATGGCTCAAGGGCATGACGCAGCGCGACGCGTCGAGCGCGTCCGGCGAGGCACTGGAACGCGTCGGCCTTGCCGAGCAGGCGGACCGGAAGGTCAGCGATCTGTCCGGCGGGCAGCAGCAGCGGGTCGCGATCGCTCAGGCCCTCGTCCACCGCGCCAAGGTCCTGCTCCTCGACGAACCCACCGTAGGACTCGATCCGAAACAGCGGAGATCTTTCCTCCAGCTCATCGCGTCACTGCGGAACGAAACACAAGTGATCGTCTCCACCCATGACATCGCCGACATCGGCGAAGCCTTCAGCGACGTCGTCGTACTTCATGGAGGGCAGGTCCTGTTCAACGGATCGGTTCCCTCGTTCCTCGCCCATGCGGGCACCCAGGGACCCTCGGAACGCGCCGCGGAGGACGCCTACACCGCTGTCCTCGAAGGAGGCACCCGGTGATCATCTGGCATCAGGTGCGGCGTTCGGCGGCTCCCTGGGTCGTCCTGCCGGCCGCCCTGTTCGTGTACATGTACATGGACAGTGCGGTTTTCACCGTTCCCTCGCACTACGGAATCGAGTCGGGCGAGAGCACGGTCTACGCTCTGGCCACGATCGCCCCGGCGGTCGCCGCATGTGCCGCATGGGACTCGGGGCGCATGCGGCACATACGCCACATGCTGACCACATCCGCACGGTCACGATGGTCGCTGCTGTTGTTCATCGGCACTCCCATCGCCGCACTGGGCGCCGCACTTCTCGTGCTCGCCGTCGTCATGGCACGGATCAATACCGGAGTATTCCCTTCCGGCGCCGGGTGGACCGCACTGGCACACGTGGTCATCGTCTCCGCCGAGTGGGCCGTGATCGGCTGGTTCGTCGGCGGACGTCTCCCCAGGAGCATTGCCGCACCGGCAGCGGCAGCCCTGTGCTGGGCCTGGCTGACGATGCCGCACGCCATGTCCAACGCATGGCTGAGGCACCTCGGCGGGTTCATCGACGGCACATCCACCATCACCGATGTCCACCGGCCCGAGATCTACTTCGTGCCGTGGGTCTTCACCGGCTGTCTCATAGCTGTCGCATGGCTCCTCACCCGTACCGGCTCCCGCCGTGTCTTCCTTCCCGCCGGCGCAGGCGCCACCGGGGCAGCACTCCTCGTCGGCCACGCCGCAGTCAGCGGATGGGGCTACAGCAACCCGTCGACCGTCCGTGCCGTTGATTCCGTATGTTCCGGAACCGCCCCGCAGATCTGCGTTCCACCGGAATACCGTTCCTCCATTCCGCAGATCCGCCGCAGCACCCAGGGCCCGCTCAACGCCCTGGTCGCCGCAGGCGTCACCCAGCCGAAGCGTATGGAAATCCTCTCGCCGTCGGTGAAGCTCACACCGGGCGTATGGCGGCTGCACTGGTCACTCCCTGCCGTTCACCAGCAAGCCCAGTACCACACGGCCGCCGACGTCATGGCGATATCGGCTGTCGAGGGAACCGCGGCCCAGTACGGAAAGGAGTCGTGCGGAGGCCCGTCCGCCCCAGAACTCGTATGGGCCACCGCCGTTGCAGGCAACAACAAGGACGAGGTACGCGCGGGAACCGATCCGCAGTTGTGGGGCCTGGTGGGACCTGTCCTCGATAAGCCGGTGAAGCAGCAGTCCGCCTGGTTCACGCAGCAGGTCCTCGACCACGCCTGCACAGCGCAGGAGGCGCGGTGAGACTCTATGCGACAGCGGTGCGGAAATGGTGGGCCGCAGCCGGAGCGGTCATCCTGATGGCAGTGGTGTGCCAGCTTTCGGGAACGAGCACCATCGAACTGCCCGCTCTCAACGGCAGCGGCGTCGCGCCCTTGGCATACTTCACTCCACTGCTGGTGTCCTCCACGGTTCTGTACTGCCTCAACCGACGCGCCGACCACATCGAACAGACCGCTGTAGTTGCTGTCGCCGTGATCGATGCAGCGTTCACAGCATCCGTGTTCGCCCTGTGCCTGGCGGCCGGTTACGTCACAGGCTTCGACACCGCCCGCAACGTCATACTGCTGACCTGCGTCGGCCTCCTGATCGCCCAGGTGGGCAACAGCGCATCAGGTATCGCCACGGGCATGATGCTGATGATCGCCAGCATCATCGCGGGACGCGGCCCGGCAGGAAGCCACGCCTGGTGGGCTGTGCCCCTGTATCCGTCGGACAGCATCCCTGCGTGGTCCCTGACCGCGGTACTGCTGGTAGCCACAGGCATCCGTTCCGTCAAAGCCTCCGGAAAGCCATAGCCTTCCCTCTGGGCCGACCGGAGCCGTGATGGGCACGAGGGCCCGCTCCAACCGGGCCTTCTGCGAACTCGTCCAGCGCGACGGCGGCTACCGGGGCTACGGAGCGGCCAACGCGCCCGTGCGGCTGGCCGCGCAGCACGCGGTACGCCGGTTCACTGGCGGCTGACGGTGCGGGTGACGCCGGCGACCACGGTGGTGGCCAGGATCCAGCCCATGATGATCAGGACGTAGGCCAGTGTCTGGTACCGGCCCGTGGGGGCGAACGCGTTCTCCTGGCCGAAGGAGATCACCGGCAGCAGCAGGTCGAGGGTGTAGAAGACCGGGTGGAAGTCCGGCGACTCGGCGGGTTTCAGCGCCGGCGGGGGGTGCAGCCCGAACGCGACCGAGCCGGCCGCCAGCAGCGACAGCAGCCAGCCGCCCGCGCGCAGCGGCCGGAAGCCGTACCCGACCGTGACGTCCTGGAGGTGTCCCCACAGCCGGGCGTACCAGGGCAGGGTGCGCCGGTGCCGCCGCTGCTTGGCGAGCTGGACCAGCCGGGCCGCGTCGTCGTCGCCGATCCGGCGGTAGGCGGCGGTCAGCTGCTCGTAGGCGTCCGGGGCGTAGCCGTCGGCGTCGCGCTCCAGCATGGGCAGCCGGCGCCCGGCAGGTTCGTGCGGGGTGAGGGTGGTGTAGACGAGGCCGCTGACGTGGACCTGGTCCGGCACCATCTCCGGTTCGACGAAGAGCACGTCGAGCTGGGCGCGCCGCAGGTTGAGGACGCCCCGTACCGGGTGGGAGCCCCGGCGCAGCCACAGCTCCCCGATGGTGGCGCTGCTCGCCCGCAGGGCCGGCCCGCCCGGATTGGACAGGCAGATGTACGACAGGTCCACCCGGCCCGCGATCCGGGCGGCGCGCAGACCGATCCACCCGCGCACCCGCGCGTGCCGCAGCAGCAGATGCCCCTCGACGGTGAGGATCTCGGCGTCGAACGCCGGACCGCCGTCGTGGGTGAGCCGTGCGCGGCTGAGGTCGACCGATCCGGAGACGGTGGTGCCGGTGAGCCGCAGCTCCCCGTGGACCCGCAGGCCGGGCGCCCACAGGTCGTCGCCGATGGTGGCCTGGGTGAGTTGGAGGGCAGGAGCGCCGTCGTCGCCTTCCAGCAGTCTGGCGTGGCCCAGACGCAGTGCGCCCGCCACCTGGGCGCCGGTGAGCGTCAGCCGGCCCCGCACCCGGCAGTCACTCAGCTGCACCATGCCGTCGACGCGGGCGCCCGCCAGGTCCAGTCCGGGCATCACGGATCCGCGCAGGCTGAGCCGCGGTACCTGGATGCCGTAGAGGCCGGGACGGTCGGTGAAGTAGCAGCGGCTCATCCGGACCGGGCGGTCGAGCACCGCGTGGGTGAGGTCGAGCTTGCCGGTGATGCGGGCTCCGGCGATCCGCAGGGCGGATATCTCACCGTCCTCCTGGGGCGCGGTGACCAGCAGGGTCCGCAGGACCCGGGCCCGCAGGGTGCGTTCCGGCCCCCAGCCCCCGCCTGCCGTCGCGTCCTCGTCCGCCTCGGTCCGGAAGTCCACGAGTTCGCCGCGGGGGAAGGCCCGCCAGACGCGCGACTCGGCCGGTGTCAGGTCGTCGATCTCCATCGAGGAGGGACTCTGACCCGAACCGGCCGATCACGTCAACGCGCTTTCCGGACGGACCGTCCGGAAGGCGCCTACTTCTTCGCCGACTCCACCGCGTGGCCGCCGAACTGGTTGCGCAGCGCGGCGATCATCTTCATCTGCGGCGAGTCGTCCTGCCGGGACGCGAACCGCGCGAAGAGGGAGGCCGTGATCGCGGGCAGCGGCACGGCGTTGTCGATGGCCGCCTCGACCGTCCAGCGGCCCTCGCCGGAGTCCTGCGCGTAGCCGCGCAGGTTCTCCAGGTGCTGGTCCTCGTCGAGGGCGTTGACGGCCAGGTCGAGGAGCCAGGAGCGGATGACGGTGCCCTCCTGCCAGGAGCGGAAGACCTCGCGGACGTTGTCCACGGAGTCGACCTTCTCCAGCAGCTCCCAGCCCTCGGCGTAGGCCTGCATCATCGCGTACTCGATGCCGTTGTGGACCATCTTGGAGAAGTGCCCGGCGCCGACCTTGCCCGCGTGGACGAAGCCGTAGGGGCCCTCCGGCTTGAGCGCGTCGAAGATCGGCATGAGGTCGTCGACGGTCTCCTTCTCGCCGCCGACCATCAGCGCATAGCCGTTCTTCAGGCCCCACACGCCGCCCGAGACACCGGCGTCGACGAAGTTGATGCCGTGCTTGGCCAGCTCCGCGGCGTGCTTCTCGTCGTCCGACCAGCGGGAGTTGCCGCCGTCGATGACGGTGTCGCCGTGCCTGAGCAGGGTCGCCAGCTGGTCGATGACGTGCTGGGTGGCGGCGCCGGCCGGCACCATCACCCACACCGCGCGCGGCCTCTCCAGCTGGTCGACCATGTCGACGAGGCTGGCGACGTCCGCCTTCTCCGGGTCGGTGTCGTACCCGACGACGGTGTGGCCGGCGTTGCGCAGGCGCTCGCGCATGTTGCCGCCCATCTTGCCGAGACCAACGAGACCGATCTGCATGTCAGTGCCCTTCCTTCAGTTCACGGTAGGCGGCCACCAGCGCGGCCGTGGACGGGTCGAGACCGGGCACGTCCGCGCCCTCGGTCAGGGCGGGTTCGACGCGCTTGGCGAGGACCTTGCCGAGCTCGACGCCCCACTGGTCGAAGGAGTCGATGTCCCACACCGCGCCCTGGACGAACACCTTGTGCTCGTACAGCGCGATCAGCTGGCCGAGGACGGACGGGGTCAGTTCGGTGGCCAGGACGGTCGTGGTGGGGTGGTTGCCGTGGAAGGTGCGGTGCGGCACCTGCTCCTCGGGCACGCCCTCGGCGCGGACCTCGTCGGGTGTCTTGCCGAAGGCGAGGGCCTGGGTCTGGGCGAAGAAGTTGGCCATCAGCAGGTCGTGCTGGGCCTT
>NZ_JBIAHR010000026.1:0-117242 GCF_042870695.1 Streptomyces sp. NPDC006384 | reverse complement strand
TGACCCGACTGCGCGAAGGCATGCTCAGCGACGCCTGAACCACCACCCACAGAAAACGCGCCCGGCGGGAGCATCACCGCCGGGCGCGCAGGCGTTCACCGCCGGGCGCTCACAGAGGGGGGCGTCCCGTGACGGCGCCGCCGGGGTCGTCCGCCAGAGCGATGCGCGCGCTGACGCGCTTGCCGACCGGTTCGCGCCGTACCTCGTAGCTCTGGACGACGGCCAGCACGATCTCCAGGCCGTGCTGGCCCACGCGGTCCGCGTCCGCGGCCCGGGGGACCGGCAGCACCGGGTCGGAGTCCCACACCGAGATGTCGACCGTGTCGCCGGCGATGCCCAGGTCCAGCAGGGCCGGTCCGGGGGCGTACTTGCGGGCGTTGGTGACCAGCTCGCTGACCACCAGCTGCGTCAGGTCCATGGCGCGCCGGGAGACGGGCAGGCCGTACTCCGCCTGCACCCGGGTGAGGAAGTCGACGGCGAAGTGCCGGGCCCGGGCGATGGCGGCGCCGTCGTCACCCAGGGCCAGCGTGGCGCTGCACGGTCCGCTCGCCGGGCGTGGCGCCGTGCCCGTGCGCGTGCTGTCTTCCTTCGCGGTCACTCTCATCACCCCGTTCACCACCGCGCCCATACCCACGCGGCCGAAGGTGACGCCTCATGACGGGTGTCGTGTCGGTCACATCCGGCACCGCCCGGGGAAGGGGTCAGACGTCCGTGTACCGGGCGGCGTACTCCTCACTGGGCGGGACGACGGTGATGACGTCGATCAGCACACCGTCGGGGGCGGCGACGATGAAGTGGCGCTGGCCGAACTCCTCCGTGCGCAGGGGCAGCACCTCGGGCAGGCCGGCCTTCGTCACGAGCCGCCGGTGCTCGAGGTCCACGTCGTCCACCTCGAAGTTCAGCAGCAGGCCGCCGCTGAGCGCGGCCCGGTGCCCCTCGGGGACGGACGGGTGGGTGTGGTCGAGGAGAGCCAGTTCGTACTGCGGGGCGTCGGGGCGGCGCAGACTGACGTACCAGTCCGCCCGGAAGGTCACCTCGAACCCGAAGTGGCGGGTGTAGAAGTCGTGGGAGGCCGCCACGTCCCGGGTGGCCAGCACCGGGTAGAAACCGCCGAGCGTGGTCGTGGGCATGGTCGCGCGTCCGTCCGTCATGACAGGGATTTCCTCCGGCCTCATTTCACATACCCGGAGTATGTGAATCGTGGGGTTAGCATACCCGCGGTACGTGAAAGGGAAAGGGCGGTGCGCGGGATGGCGGTCGTCAGGGCGGCGCAGCGGGCGGCCACACGGCAGGCGCTGCTGGCCGAAGGGCGGCGACGGTTCGCCGCCGACGGGTACCACCAGGTGGTGCTGGCCGAGGTGGCGCGGGCGGCCGGGGTCACCAAGGGGGCCGCCTATCACCACTTCGACAGCAAGGCGGGGCTCTTCCGGGCCGTCGTCCGCGAGGTCCAGCAGGAGCTGGGCGAGCGGGTCGCGGCCGCAGCCGAGCGGCACGAGGACCTCTGGGAGCAGCTCCGGGCCGGCTGCCGGGCCTTCCTGGCCGCGGGGACCGACCCGGCGGTTCGGCGGATCCTGCTGGTCGACGCGCCGACCGTACTGGGCTGGGACGAGTGGAGGTCCCTCGACGAGGAGTCCTCGGCCCGGCACCTCGCCGAGGTCCTGTCGGCGCTCGTCGCGGCCGGGATCATCGCCGATCAGCCTGTGGAGCCCCTGGCCCGGCTGCTCTCGGGGGCGATGAACGAGGCCGCGCTCTGGATCGCGCGGGGCGGGGACTCCCGGGCCGGGGAGCAGGCGCTCGACCGGCTCCTGGCGGGGCTGCGCCTCCCGGCCCTGCCTTCCACACCGTCGCCCGGCGCCTGACCGGCCGTGCGGGGATCCCGCGCACGGCCGGCCGGGACGGTGACCGTTCCGGCCGCGCCGGTCCCGGAACGGGGATCGGCCCCGGTGTCCGGGACGACGGCCGGTCCCATGCCCGGCGGACCTCATCCCGTGCACGAGCCGTACCGGGGCGTGCACGGGGCGGCCCGGTCGGTCTTCGGTACCGGCGGCTCGGGAGCGGTCCCGTGGACGGAACGGCCCCGAGGACGAAGCGGGCAGGACCCCGGCCCTCGGGCCGGGGTCCTGCGGGTGCTGTCGGGTGCTGTCGGGTGCTGTCGGGAGGGGCGCGTCACTGGTGGCCGGCGAGTTCGCCGGTGAGCCGTCCGTGGAGGTCCGCACTCGGGGCGTTCAGGCCGGTGATCTCGACGGTCCTGCCGCGCTGCCTGTACTTGGTCTCGATGGCGTCGAGAGCGGCGACGGAGGAGGCGTCCCAGATGTGGGCGGCGGACAGGTCGATGACGACCCTCTCGGGGTCGCCGGCGTAGTCGAACCGGGTGACGAGGTCGTTGGAGGAGGCGAAGAACAGTTCGCCGGTGACGGAGTAGACCACCGTCCTGCCGTCGGGGTCGGTGACGGCGGTGACGTCGGCGAGGTGGGCGACGCGCCTGGCGAAGACGACCATGGCGGTGACCGTGCCGACGACGACACCGACGGCGAGGTTCTCGGTGGCGACCACGACGACGACGGTGACGACCATGACGGCGATCTCGCCGGCGGGCATCCGCCTGAGGGTCTTCGGGGCGATGGAGTGCCAGTCGAAGGTGGCGACGGAGACCATGACCATGACGGCGACCAGTGCGGCCATGGGGATGTCGGAGACGACCGGCCCGAAGACGATGCAGAGCACCATCAGGAACACGCCGGCGAGGAAGGTGGAGACGCGGGTGCGGGCTCCGGACACCTTCACGTTGATCATCGTCTGGCCGATCATGGCGCAGCCGCCCATGCCTCCGAAGAAACCGGTGACGATGTTGGCGATGCCCTGGCCGATGGACTCGCGGGTCTTGGAGGAGTGGGTGTCGGTGATGTCGTCGACCAGCTTGGCCGTCATCAGCGACTCCATCAGACCCACCAGCGCCATGGCGAGGGCGTAGGGGGCGATGGTGGTGAGGGTGTCCAGGGTGAAGGGGACGTCGGGCAGGCCGGGCACGGGCAGGGAGGAGGGCAGTTCGCCCTTGTCGCCGACGGTGGGCACCGCGATGCCCGCGGCGACGGTGACGACGGTGAGGATCACGATGGAGACCAGCGGCGCCGGGACCGCCTTGGTGACCTTCGGGAAGAACACCATCAGCGCGAGCCCGCCGATGATCAGCGGGTAGACCGCCCAGGGCACGTCGTGCATCTCCGGGACCTGCGCCATGAAGACCAGGACGGCGAGGGCGTTGACGAAACCGGTCATCACCGAGCGGGGCACGAACCGCATGAGCCTGGCCACGCCCACCGCGCCGAGCACGATCTGGAAGACGCCGGCCAGGATGACCGTCGCGATCAGATAGCCCAGGCCGTGTTCGCGGTTCATGGGGGCGATGACGAGGGCTACGGCGCCGGTGGCCGCCGAGATCATGGCGCGGCGTCCGCCGACGACGGAGATCGTGACGGCCATCGTGAACGCGGCGAACAGGCCGACGGCCGGGTCGACACCGGCGATGATCGAGAAGGAGATCGCCTCGGGGATGAGGGCGAGGCCGACGACGAGACCGGCCAGGATCTCGGTGCGCCAGACCTTGGGATCGTTCAGCCAGACGGGCTTGAGGCCGCGCAGCCGCGCGGCCGGGGACACTGCGGTGGAGGACAAGAGGATTGCGTACCTGTCGTGCTCGGGCACACCCCACGTCGGCGGGAGCCGGGGCGCGCGGGAAAAGAGCGGGAGACCGGGCCGGTGTCCCGTGGGCGGTCCGAAAGCAGCGGGCCGGGAGGTCGAAGGGGGCGAGCCGGGTACCAGGGCGCCGAGGGGCCGGGCGGCTCACATCCGGGGGCGAAGGGTCACGGCGGGCAGGCGGCGGCGATCGGCGTCATGGGCTCGCGCACGCGTCTCTCCTGCAGGAATCGGAAATCTTCGCCGGGAGCGCCATCGGCCCCGGAAACGGCAGCGGTGAGGCGGCCGGGCCGCCCTCACCGTCAACAACTCTACCCTAACGTTAGAGTAGGGATCGGCGGAGCCGCACAGGACGCGGCCCGCCACGAGCCAGAAGGGCCGGGACCACAGCGTGGACGACAAGCACATGCAGATCGGCGAGGTCGCCGCGCGGACGGAGCTGTCCCTGCGCACCATCCGTCATTACGAGGAGACGGGTCTGGTGATTCCCTCCGCCCGCTCCCAGGGCGGGTTCCGTCTGTACACCGAGGCCGACGTCGCCCGGCTCATGGTGATCCGGCGCATGAAGCCGCTCGGTTTCACCCTGGACCAGATGCGTGACCTGCTGGACGCCACCGACCGCCTCGACGACGGCGGCGACGACGGCACCGGGCTCGATGCGGACGAGCGCGAAGCGCTGCTGGACCGGGTGCGCGGATACGAGCGGGCCGCCGCCGAGCAGGTCGAGAAGCTGCGCGTGCAGCTGCACCGGGCCGAGGACTTCGCCGCCACCCTGCGCCGGCGCCTCCCGGAGGCGGCCGCCCCGGCCGAGCCGTGACGACGGCGTGTCCCCGCGCGGCAGCGGCCGGGAGGCTCCGCCGCCACGGTTGTTACCCTCCCCGGGTGAGGATTCCGGGAACCGAAGAGATCCGTGCGCTGCACCAGAAGTACGCGCCGACCGTCGAGGCCTTCGAGCTGGTCCACAGCCACTGCGAGATCGTCTGGGGCATCGCCGAGCAGCTGCTCCGCGCCCCGCGCCTCGCTCATCTCGACGCCGACCTGGTCCGCGCGGGCTGTCTCCTGCACGACATCGGCGTCTACCGCCTCTACGGGGACGACGGCCGGCTGGACCACGCCGATTACATCCGGCACGGGCTGCTCGGTCACGAGATCCTGGAGAACGAGGGCTACCCCGAGACGCTGCGCCGCTTCTGCTCCCATCACACCGGGATGGGGATCACGAAGGACGACGTCGTACGCCAGGGGCTGCCGCTGCCCGTCGCCGACTACCTGGCGGTGACGGACGAGGAGCGGTTGGTCATGTACGCGGACAAGTTCCACAGCAAGTCCCGGCCGGCGTCCTTCCTCACCCCCGGCGAATACGCCGCTCAGGTGCGCCGTTTCGGTGAGGACAAGGTCGTCGCCTTCCAGGCCATGCGCACGGAGTTCGGCGATCCCGAGCCGGCGATGCCGGTGCCGCACGGCGGGTGCGGCGAGCGGGTACGGGCCCGTCACCCGTAGGCGCAACGCCCGGCCGTCCCAGCGAGCGCGTTGCCGGCGGGCGGGAGACGGTGAAGACCATGAACCGTCATCGACGCCCGCCCCGGCGGACCCCGTGGATCGCGGGCGGCGCCGCCGTACTCGTCCTCGGCGGCGTCGGCGTGTGGGCGTTGATGCCGCAGGACGGGGAGACTCCGGGCCCGGCGCCGACCGCTTCGGCCGACCTCTCCCTGCCGACACCGGCACCGCTGCCGACCTTGGCGTCGTCGTCGGCATCGGCATCGGCGTCGACGCCGGCACCGTCGTCGGCCCCGGACTCGACGCCCGAGACGTCCAGCACGGCGCGTCCGCGGCCGAGCCGGGCCCCGGGCACCGGGCGGACGACGCCGTCCGGTTCCCTGCCGCCGGCGCGGCCCGGCGACCGGACGCCGGCCCCCCGTACCAGCGCCGCCGCGCCGGCCTCTCCGAGGGCCGAGGGAACGTCCGAGGGATCGGCCAGGACCTCCGCGGCGCCTTCGCGTACCGGAACGGCCCCGCGGCCGAGCCCCTCACGCCCTCGTACCCCCACCGCTCCCGCCGCTCCGGCCACCGGGACGACGCCCAGGGCCACCTCCACCCCCACGTCACCGCCCGCGGCGACCGGAACGGCCCCGCGGCCGAAGCCGCACCCCTCGCATCCGCGCACCGCCGCCCCCACCCCGACGACGGGACGGGGGGCGAAGTCCGCACCGCCCGGCTCCTCCACGCCTTCACCCCCGCCCTCGCGGGGCAGGGCGACTCCCCTGCCAAAACCGTCACCGTCCGGGCCGGCGGTCACACGCCCGCCGGCTCCGAAGCCCGCCCCCTCCCCCGCGCCGACCCCGAGCAGGAGCGGAGCGGTGACCACGACGTGGTACACCTCTCCGGCCGCGGTGGCCGCCGCCCGCCGGATGGCCGCCGGGGCGGTGGTGGGCGATCCCGCCTGCACGATGGCCTCCGCCGGACGACCTGATCCACGTCTGCTCCCGCGGAACGGCCGTATCGGCATCGGGCAGAGCGACGGCTACACCTGCCTCGTCTTCTGAGGGATCCGGGGCAGGAGCACATCGCCCGCCTGCTCGCAGCGGCGCGGCCGTACCGGCCCGTACGGCACAGCACCAGAAGAACCTGACGATCCGTCACCTGCACAGCTGCTTCGACCGGCGTACCAGGGGTACCCGCGTCCCACTGACACCTGGTTGGGGGAAGAGCAGTGGATGAATCGTCGCTCCGGGCAGTGGGCTGGGCACGGACACTGCCCCTGCAGAGCACTCCGAAGACGGCACGCGACTGGGCTCTCGGGCACCTGGAGACGCTCGACTGGACCGAGAGCGACCCGCAGACGGTGGACGCCGTGCTGATCACCGTCTCCGAACTGGTCACCAACGCCCATGTGCACGCCCATTCCCATGCGCAGTTGGCGATGTCCTGGGACGGCCGCTGCCTGCACATCGCGGTACGGGACCACTCCACGGAAATGCCGAAGCCCCAGCCGCCGAGCAGCCGGCGTCCCGGCGGGCGGGGCATGTTCCTCGTCGACGCGCTGGCCGACGACTGGGAGACCCGCCCCTGCAAGGACGGCAAGACGGTCGTCGCGTGCTTCCGTCCGCCCGCCGCGGCCGGGAACGCCCGCTGACTCCCCGTGGCGGGTGACGGACTGGGCACGGGGTTCGTCACCCGGCGAGAGGAGTTCCCGTGCCGCCGCGGTGTACCGGCGCCCGGCCGTACGCCGGTACACCGCGGCCGGAGCGCTCGCGCTCAGCCGACGGGCGGCATGTCCATGGGCGTGGAGTCGAGGCCGGTCCTGCGCTCGCGCCAGGCGCCCCGGGTGAAGTCCGGGATCTCCACCGGACGGCCGTCCCCGGCCAGCGACATGACGCTCAGGGGGACGGGTGAGCACCAGGCGGCCGAGTCGTAGACGTCGATGTCCGGCACCAGCCCGGCCCGCATCAACTGGACGGTGCGCCACTGCAGGACGTAGTCCATGCCGCCGTGGCCGCCGTTGTTCGCGGCGTCGTCGCCGACCTTCCGCCACAGCCAGTGGTCGTACTCCTTGCGGTAGGCCGCGAAGTCGCGCCAGCTGTGGCCGCTGTGGTCCGGCTCCACATAGATCCGGGCACCGGTCGGGGCGGGGCCCGCGTAGTCCTCGACGATCCCCCGGCTGCCGGCCAGGGAGTTGATCCTGCTGTACGGGCGGGGCGAGCTCACGTCGTGCTCCGCGCGGATCGTCCTGCCCTTCGCCGTCTCGATCATGCAGGTGACCAGGTCGCCGTTGATGTACGTCTCTTTCCAGGAGGGGTGGTCCCGGGGGACGAAGCGTGCCCGGTAGTCGGCCAGCCCCTTCGGGGCGGTCGCGGTGGCGCGCAGGGTGGTCATGCGGTCGCCGCGGTTCACGTCCATGGCCGCCGCGATCGGGGCGAGCCCGTGCATGGCGTAGAAGGAGGCGGTGCTGCGGGTGTGCCACAGCCGTCGCCAGGAGTCGGTGTAGTAGGTGTCGGAGAAGAGGAGTTCGCGCAGGTCGTGGAGGTAGCCGCCGTGGCCGTTGGTGAGGTCTCCGAACAGGCCGTCGTGCGCGGCCCTGAGCATGGCCAGTTCGTTGCGGCCGTAGTTGCAGTTCTCGGAGAGCCACAGGTGCCTGCGGGTGCGTTCCGAGGTGTCGACGAGGTCCCACAGCTGACGCAGCTCCGTCGCGATGGGCAGCTCCACCAGGGCATGCCTGCCGCTGAGCAGGGCCGCGCGGCCCTGCGCGTAGTGGAACTCCCAGGGCGTGGCGATGTAGACGAGGTCGATGTCGTCCCGCCCCAGCATCCGGGCGTAGGCGTCGGGGGAACCGCCGTACTCGGCGGGGCGCGGGTGTCCCTTGCTCTCCAGGCGGTCGGCGGCGCGCCGGGCGCGGTCGGCGCGGATGTCGCAGACGGCGGTCACGGTGCAGCCGGGTACGGCCGCCCAGCCCATGATCATGCCGCCGCCCCGGTTGCCCAGGCCGACGACGCCGACGCGGACGGTTCGGTGGACCTCGAAGGGGACCCCGATCATCGACTTCTGGCCGGGTCTGCGGCGTGGCGCCTGTCCGGCCGCCGACGCGGCCGGGGCGGACGCGGTCATCCCGACCGCGAGTGCGCCGGTGGCGGCGGCGCCGCCCAGAAGCAGTCGGCGTGAGACAGCGGGGGTTTCGGGCATGACGGCATCACTCCTCGTGGGGCGGACGGCATCACGGACGGGGCTGTCGGACACTTTCGGGGCACGACTCTGCGGCGTCGACGGTGACATGTCAATAAGTGCTCGATGCGCGGCGGTTCCGAGCATCTCCGCGCACCGCGGCACCGCCCCCCTACCGTCCCGCACCGCTCCGCGCGTCGAGAGTGTGACGGGGTCTCCGTTCACGGGGTCTCCGTTCACGGGGTCCCCGTTCGTCAAGCCGCCCGGCGGACCGCCCACGCCGGTCCGTGTATCGCACACAGTGCCGGGTAGGCGCCCGACCGGATCAGATGATTCCGCTTGGGGATCTGCCGTCGAACGAAGCTGGAGAAACAATCGTGAACAGGCTGATGCGGCACCTCGCCACCACGGGTCTCACGACCGTCGCCGTAGGAGGCGCACTCCTGGCCGGCGGGGGTTCCGCGTCGGCGGCCGTCCCGCAGCACGGCGGTCCCCCGGCCCGTCCGGCCGCCACGCCCGCCGGTCACCACCCCGCGCCGAGGCCCGCCCCGCGCCACCGGGCCGACCCGTGGGTCATGGACCAGCTGCGCCGGTTCGATCCCGCGGCGGCCCGGCGGCTCGCCGTGTACGACCCGTGGGTCAAGGACCAGTTGACGCAGTTCGCCGGCCGGGCCGGCTGAGCGTCCGCTCCGGCCGAGCCGGCACCACGGGCCCGCTTGACCTTGACACGGTGACAAGGCCTTCACTGCTCGTCGAGGAGGTGGTCACGATGACGACCACGGATGCGGGCACGGGCACGGAGACGGACACGACGCGGGCGCTGCGGGGACTGGCGGACGGCCGTCCGTCCGTGCGGCTGCGGGCCGCTCTCGCGATCGGTACGGCACCCGACCCCCGCTGCGTCGACGCACTCGTCGAACGGTGCGCGACCGAGCCCGAGTTCTTCGTACGCGACATGCTGACCTGGGCTCTCACCCGCCACCCGGTGTCCGTGACACTCCCCCGGCTGCTCGGCGAGGTCCGCTCGGAGCGTGCGCAGGCCCGCAGCCAGGCGCTGCACACCCTGTCCAAGCTCGGTGACCGGCGGGCGTGGCCGGCGATCACACCGGCGCTGCTGCGCGACCCCGACGACGAGGTGGCGCGCAGCGCCTGGCGGACGGCGGTCGTGCTCGTACCGGAGGGCGAGGAGTCCGCGCTCGCCACGGTGCTGGTGACGCAGCTCGGGCGCGGCGGGCACGAGACGCGGCTGAGCCTCAGCCGGGCACTGGTCGCGCTGGGCGGGGCGGCGACGCCGGCACTGCTCGCCGCGGCGGCCGCCCCCGACCCGGACGTGCGCGCGCACGCGCTCGCCACGGAGCGGCTGCTGCGCGACCCGGACATCGGATTCGCATCCGCGATCGAGGAGGCGAAGCGTACCGTGGCCCTCGGCGGGTACGGCCAGGGGGCGATGGGACGTGTTGATCGGTGAGGTGGCGCGACGGTCCGGGGTCAGTGCCCGCATGCTGCGGCATTACGAGTCGCTGGGGCTGATGCGTCCTTCGGGCCGCACCGGCTCCGGCTACCGGGAGTACTCCGGGCGGGACATCGAGCGGATCTTCCGGATCGAGGCCCTGCGGTCGCTGGGACTGTCGCTCCGTGAGATCGGGCGCGTGCTCGACGAGCCCGGCTCCACACCTTCGGCGCTCGTCGACGATCTCATCCGCCGGACTCGCGAACGCATCGCCGCCGAGACCGAGTTGCTCACCCGGCTGGACCGGATCCGTGCCGCGGACCCCGTCGGCTGGGAGGACGTCCTCGAGGTGGTCGCGCTCCTGCAGGCGCTGGGGTCGCCGAGCGCCGGCACACGGCAGCGGGCGGCCCTGGCCGCGGTCGGCAAGAACACGGTGCCGGTGGAGGTCCTGGTCGAGGCGGCGCTGAACGAGTCGGAGCCGAACGTCGCCGGTGCCCTGCGATGGGCGCTGGCGCGCTCGGGCGACGGCGGTCCGGCGCTGCTGGCGCGGGCCCTGGGCTCGCCGGAGGCCGCGGTGCGGGCGCGTGCCGCCCGGGCCCTGGCCGAGATGTCCGGGGACGAGGCCACCGCGCGTCTGCGGGACGCGCTCGGCAGCCCGGACGCCGCGGTCCGCCGGTGCGCGGCGCCGGCGCTCGGTGCGCGCGGCGTGGCCGAGGCGGTTCCGACGCTCGTCGACATGATCGTGGAGGGGCGGAACGACACCGACGCGGCCGATGCGCTGAGTGTGCTGGCGGGCGATCCCGCCACGGCGGACCGGATCGCGGACGGACTCGTCGGGCGTCTCGCCCACGGCACGGCCCGGGCGCCGGCCCGCGGACGGCTGACCCAGGCGCTGGGGGACATTCCGGGGAGACGGGCGACGGAGGCGCTCGTGGAGTTGTCGCACGACGCCGACCGTGCCGTCGCACTGACCGCGACGTACCTGCTGCGGCTGCGCGACGCACGGTGACGTGTCCGGCCCGCGGTCCCGGTCAGTCCGCGTGTACGAGGATCAGGCACAGTGCCGCGAACGGCAGGACGGACGAACCGAGCAGCGTCAGCGCCGCCGGCACCGCCGCCGTCAGACGTGCCCTGCCGCGCCGCCGGCCCGAACGGAACACCAGACGGGCCGGTACGAACGGCGCGGCGACGAGGGCGAGCAGGACCGCGGGCACCACGAACCGGCTGACCGCGGTACCGCCGGGTTCGGTGATCAGGCCCCATGCCGTCGTACCGAGGACGACCGTCACAGCGGCCAGCAGGACGAGCGCGAGCGCCGACGCGAGGGCGAGGGTCATTCCCTCGGTCAGCCTCTCGGCCCGCGTGCGCTCCGGGCGTACGTCCGCCGCCGTGCTCTCCCCCATGCCCGCTCCTCCGGTGTCCTCGGAGCCCCCCGGCTCCCGGAGTCGATCATCGCACGGGCCTGTGCGCCGCCGTCAGACGCCTGCGCGGGCCGGTTCGGCCGGCTCCTCCACCCCGGCCGGTACGTCCCCTGCCGCGGGCCGGCGCGACAGGCGGCGGGCCAGCGGCTCGGTATAGCGGGCGGTGAGCGGTCCGGCGACGACGAGGATGAGGACGTAGGCGGTGGCCAGCGGTCCGATGCGGGGTTCGGTGCCGACGGCGAGGCCGGCGATGACGATGGAGAACTCCCCGCGGGCGACGAGGGTGCCGCCGGTCCGCCAGCGCCCCGCTCCCCTGATGCCCGCGCGGTGTGCGGCGTACCAGCCGGTGGCGATCTTCGTGAGCGCGGTGGCGGCGGCGAGCAGCAGGGCGGGGAGCAGGACGGGCGGGATGTCGGCCGGGTCGGTGGACAGGCCGAAGAAGACGAAGAAGACGGCGGCGAACAGGTCGCGCAGCGGCATGAGGAGGGTGCGGGCGCCCTCGGCCACCTCGTCGGACAGGGCGATGCCGACGAGGAACGCGCCGACGGCGGCGGAGACCTGGAGTTGCTGGGCGATTCCGGCGACGAGGAGTGTGAGCCCGAGGACGACCAGCAGGAACATCTCGGCGTTGTCGGAGGAGACCGCCCGGCTGATGATCCGTCCGTGGCGGAGCGCGACGTAGAGGACGGCGCCGACGGTGCCCAGGGAGATCAGCAGGGTGAGCGCGCCGCCGGCGAGGCCGACGCCGGCCAGCAGGGCGGTGAGGATGGGCAGGTAGACGGCCATGGCGAGGTCCTCGATGACGAGGACGCCGAGGATGACGGGGGTCTCCCGGTTGCCGAGTCTGCGCAGGTCGCCGAGGACCTTGGCGATGACGCCCGACGACGAGATCCAGGTGACGCCGGCCAGTGCCACGGCGGCGACCGGCCCCCAGCCGAGGATCAGGGCGGCGACGGCTCCGGGCACCGCGTTGAGCACGAAGTCCACGGCCCCCGAGGGGTACTGGGTCTTGAGGTTGGTGACGAGTTCGGACGCGCTGTACTCGAGGCCGAGCATGAGCAGCAGGAGGATGACGCCGATCTCGGCGCCGGTGGCGACGAATTCCTCGCTGGCCTGGAGGGGCAGGACGCCGCCGTGGCCGAAGGCGAGTCCGGCGACGAGGTAGAGCGGGACGGGCGAGAAGCCCACCCGTCCGGCGAGGCGGCCCAGCAGGCCGAGGGCGAGGATGATGGCGCCGAGTTCGATGAGCAGGGCGGTGGTGTGGTGCACGGGCGTCGGGCCTCCGGTTCGGTCGGCGACGGGCGTCAGTGCCTTCGTGTGACGGTGGATCACCGCCCCTGCGGGCAGGGCCGCGGGGGCGGGTGTCGTGGGAACGGGTGCCGTGGCGGCGGGTGTCGTGGGGAGGTGCGGGGCCGGGGCGTGTCCGGTCTCATGACGTACCGCGAGAGGTCCCGCCGTCGGTGCCGGTGCGGGCGGGTGGGTGGGTGCGGGTCACGGGTCCTGAGCCGGGCGTCGGGCCGCCGGGTCAGGCGCCGGGAGCGGCCCCGCCCGGATCGGGCACGCTGTCGCGGGCCGTGTTGTCGATGCGTACGGCCCTGGCGGTCGTGACGGGCAGCCCGCCCGGCGTACCGGCGGCGGAGAGGTCGACGGTCCGCGCGGGTCGGTGCATGATCGCTTTCCCCCCGTCGTCTCGCGTACGTGCCGGCCAGGGCCGTGACCGCTCGGCGGACAGCACGGTGTCCGCCGAAGCAGTGAGGCTTGCTAACGAAGTTTACCGTACGGCGAATCGCATATATCTACGTGATTCGCCCCGCAGGCCGCGGGCATGACTCGGGACGGCCGTCGCGGAGGGGAATGCCGCGCAGGAACCCGGCCCGGCGCGCGGTGTCATTTCCGGACCGCGGCCGTCTCGACGCGGCCGGGACCGGTGCCGTCGACGCGTCCGGCGGGCCGGGGAGCACGGTGGAAGAGACTCATGAGCGCGCCGACCGCCAGGGTGACCAGGACCCCGATCGGCACCAGCCACTGCGCGGCGATGCCCGTCGGCACGGTGGCGCCCCCGACGGTGACGTCGAACTTCACGCCGCGCACGAGGTACGTCATCACGGCGACGGTCACGAGGAACGCGACCACCGAGTCGGTCTCGTCGGCCCGCCGTACGAGACGGCCCAGCAGGAAGGCGCCGAGCAGCGCGCCGTAGGTGTAGCCCGCGATGGTGAGGCCGGTGAGGTAGACGTTGCCGGTGCCGGTGCTGAAGGCGCAGGCGAAGAGGGCCATCAGCAGCGCCCACACGAGGGTCATCACGCGGGCGAGCCTGAGCAGGAACTCCTCGGACGGTGTGCTGCGGAAGAAACTGTGGATGATGTCGGCGACCGTCGAGTTGGACATGGAGTTCAGCGCCGAGGACAGGGAGCCCATCGCGGCACCGAGGATGCCGGCCACGAGCAGTCCGGAGACCACCACGGGCAGCCCGTGCAGGATGAACTCCGGGTAGAGGTTGTCGGCGCTGCCCAGGCCCAGCTCCTCGAAGCTGCGGCCCTTGTTGTAGGACCACAGCAGCGCTCCGACGAGGGAGAACGCGGCGAACTGGGCCGTGACGAAGACCCCCGAGGCGATCATGGCCTTCTGTCCGTCCCGCAGGGTGCGCGTGGACAGGACGCGCTGCACCATCAGCTGGTCGGAGCCGTGGCTGGCCATGGCGAAGACGGCACCGCCGATGATGGCGGTGGGCAGGGCGAAGGGGCTGGTGAGGATGTGCACCAGGCCGAAGTCGGTGTCGAACAGCCGGAACCTGCCCGCGTGCAGGGCCTGCGCGTAACCGTCGGCGCCGACATGGGCGGACAGGACGCCGATGGCGAGGAGGGCGCCGCCCACGTACAGGACCATCTGGATCGCGTCGGTCCAGATGACCGCCTTGATGCCGCCGAGGTAGGTGTACAGGACGGTGACCGCGGTGACGACGACGATGATGACGCGGTAGCTCGTGTGCACGCCGAACTCGTCGAGCAGCAGCTTGATCGGGATGGCGGAGGCGAACAGCCGTACGCCCTCGGCGAGGAGGCGGGTGAAGACGAAGGTGACCGAGGCCAGTCCCTGCAGCTTCTGCCCGAACCGGTCGCCCAGGTACTGGTAGGCGCTGACGAATCCGCCGCGCTTGTACAGGGGGATCAGCACGACGGCCACGACGACGCGTCCGACGACATAGCCGAGGGCGAGTTCGACGTTGCCGAAGCCCTGTCCGCTGTACGCGCCGCCGGGCACGCTGATGACGGTGAGCACGCTGGTCTCGGTGGCCACCACGGAGAAGGCCACGGTCCACCACGGCATGTGGCCCTCGCCGACGAAGTAGTCCTTGGAGGATCTCTGCCGGCCGGCCAGCCGCAGGCCGATCCAGGCGATCGCCACGAGGTAGACGACGACCACCACGAGGTCGAGTTGGCGCACGCTCACTCCTAAGCGGCGGCCGGCGGCACCGCCGGCCGGGTGAGGACGGTGGGGCGGGCTCCGAACGCCCGGCACGGTCGCCGTGGGACACCTGGACGGGTCCGTCGCCGTCCCGCGGCGCGGCCCGGCGGCCGGTCCTGCCCGGGCCCGCCTCCACTGCTGATGTCATGCGGCACGCCTTCGTGTCCAGGGCCGTCACGCCGGTCGCTCACCGCTCGGCCCGGGGGCGGTACCGTGCGGATCGCCGTCCAGCGAGTATCGCCCCGCCCCGGGAGTCACGCCTCCCGCACGCCGTCCCACCGGGGGCCCGCCCGGGGTCCCGCCGGCGCCGGGCGGGTCAGCGGGACAGGTCCAGGTCGGTGTACAGCAGGTGGTGGTCCGAGTGCGGGGTGGGGACGACGCGGTGGCCGAGCGGGGTGACGCCCCGCAGGAAGACGTAGTCGAACTTGCTGTGCCAGTCGGTCGTCGGCTTGCAGCCGGCGGCGGACGGGGGGCGGCAACCGGCGTCCGTCTCCTCGGCCAGTGCCTGTATGCGGGCGAGTTCGGGGGCGTCGGGCACGGCGTTGAAGTCGCCGAGCACGACGGCGCGTTCGTGCCGGGCGAGCTCCGTGGCGAGCACGGCGGCCTGGCCCGCGCGGACCGACTCCTGGCGCCGCTGGGCGAAGTGGGTGTTGAAGACCCGGACGGGCCGGCCGTCCACCGTGGTGGTGACCGCCATGTATCCGCGGTCCTCGGACCCTCCGTCGGGGTATTCCACGGCGACGCGGTCCGTCATCGGCGCCGCCGAGAGGATGGCCTGGCCGAAACCTCCCGGGCTCCACGGCGTGCCTCCGCAGCGGCTGCGCTTGTGGAGGACCGAGCCGTACTCGACGTGGTAGGTCAGGCCGTAGAAGCCCCGCAGGTAGTTCCGGATCCTTTCGACGTCGCGCACGCACGCCTCCTGCAGGCCGACGACCTGGGGCGCGTACGTGGCGATCTGCGCCGCCCTGTCGATGTCGCTCGTGCCGCACGGGTTACAGATGTTCCACGTCATGACCCGGCCGGGTACGACGTCCTCGGCGGCGTCGGCGGGCAGGGGCCGGGCGGCGAGGTCGCCCCGCGGCGCTCCGGGACCGACCAGCAGCATGCAGGCCACGGTCACCGCGCCCGCGAACAACCACCTGTTCCTTCCGAGCACCACGGCCTCCTGTGTGTCGAGTCTTCCGGCATCCGGCGTCGCCTCGCACGAGGGTAGGGGACGTGTCTGTCGGGGCTTGTGCGGGTGGGAACCGTACCGGGCCGTCGCGCGGTGGGTTGGTACCGTCCGGCGCCTCCGCGCTCGTGCATGATGCTCACCGAGGCCTTGGACCGGGAGCTCGTGGGAAACGGGGTGACAGTTGTGGGTGCGGGGCGGGCTGCCATGGAGCACCGGCGACGGGACGAACAGCATGCCTGGCCGCCCCGGTGGCTCCGCTGGGTCCCGCCCGCGCTCGTCGTGGCGACCCTGGTGCTCGACCAGGCGACGCCCCAGCGCTACTTCTTCGGCTCGCTGCTGGCGGCCTCCGTGGTGCTGGCCCTCTTCACGTACCCGCCGCTCGGTGTCCTCGCCACCGGCGCCGCCGGGTGCCTCCTGCTGGCGGGCACCCAGGCGGTCGACGACTACATCGGCCCGATGACCGTCGTGGCCCTGATCGACCTCGGCGCCGTCACCCTGCTGTCCGCCGCGCTGTGCGTGGTGCGCCGGCGGGCCGAGAGCCGTCTGCGCCGCGTACAGGCGGTCGCCGAGGCCGTGCAGCTGGCCCTGCTGCGTCCTCTTCCCTCCCGGATCGGCCCGCTGCGCCTGGCCGGCTTCTACCGGGCCGCCGACGACGAGGCGCTCATCGGCGGGGACCTCTACAGCGTCCGCCCGACGCCGTTCGGCATCCGGGTGATCGTCGGGGACGTCAAGGGCAAGGGCGTCAGCGCGACACAGACCGTGTCCACGGTGATCTCCTCCTTCCAGGAGGCGGCGCTGCTCCACCCGTCGCTGTACGAGGTGGCCGAGCGGATCGACGTGGCCCTGCAGCTCGACCGCGACAACCCTCCGATGGAACCGATGGGGGACGGACAACCGGCCCTGTCGTCCGCACAGCCCCCGGGTCCCGCGGACGAGGTCTTCGTCACGGCCGTCCTGCTCGAGTTCTCCGCGGACGCGCGCACCGTACGGGTCCTGGACCGTGGCCACCAGCCGCTGCTCACCATCCGGCGCGGCACCGTCTCCGTCGTGGAGGACGACCCCGGTCTGCCCCTGGGCATGGGTGATCTGATGGTCACGCCCCCGCGCACCGTGACGCACACGCTCGATCCCGGCGACATCCTGATCGCCTACTCCGACGGGGTCACCGAGGCACGCGACGACGCCGGGACGTTCTACCCGCTGCGCGAGCGCCTCCACGACCACTGCGCCGGCGCTTCCCGGCCGGTCGCCCCCGACGGTCTGATCACCTTCGTCGAAGAGGACGTCGCCCGGTGGGCGCCCGTACTGTGCGACGACCTCGTCGCCATCGCCTTCCAGCCCGTGCCGCCCGGCGACGAGTGAATCCGGGGCCCGTCCGGGCGTATCGCCACCGGCGCGGTGACGGACGCGGCCGCACGCACCGGGGCCCGGGTCGCGTCCTCGACGACGCGGCCCGGGCCCGTGGCGGCTCCGGTCAGCCGAAGTGCCAGGTGAAGCTGCCGCCGTTGCCGGCCGCGACGGCGAACATCACGATCATGAG
Source organism: Streptomyces sp. NPDC006384 (assembly GCF_042870695.1). Lineage (NCBI taxonomy): Bacteria > Bacillati > Actinomycetota > Actinomycetes > Kitasatosporales > Streptomycetaceae > Streptomyces > Streptomyces sp. NPDC006384. The sequence continues at coordinate 99,843 of NZ_JBIAHR010000026.1, read as the reverse complement.
CAGGATGTCGGCCACACCGAGGCCGATCGCCCACTTCGCCATCGTGGACCCGGTCCGGTGCAGCGCCACGCCACCGAAGATGATGGCCAGCGGGCCCAGGACGATCGGCAGGATCAGCAGTCCGACGATGCCGCACACCAGTCCCGCGACCGCCAGACCGCTCACACGGTCGGCTCGGTGATCACTCGTTCTGCCATAGCTCGCCATGGTGCCTCCCGAAATCCCGTGGTCCGTTCGTCCTTGTCGCTCCGGTCCTCCCCGGGTTGCCCGTCGCCTCCGGCTTATTCCTGTGCGGGGCGTTCAACCACCGGGCAAGTACGAGGAGTTGGACCATCGAGCGGTCGGGGCGGTCCTCCGGGGCAGCGGTGCCCCGGCGGGGTGCCGGGGCAGCGGGTCACTCCTCGGCGCGCAGCCGGTCCGCCAGGGACGTCAGCGGCCCGGTCTCCTCGGTGTGGCCCGCGGCGGCCAGCAGACCGGCCGCCGCGTCGAGGCGGGCGAGGGCGGGCGCGGGGCGCTTCAGGTAGACGCCCTCCACGACGCCCGCGAGGCGGACGCACTCGGCCCACTCGCCGGCGTGCCCGTCCTCCGGTCCCGGCTCGCCGAGCAGCGCGAGGGCCTCCTCCAGGGCCGCGAGGGCGTCCTCGTACGCACCGGCGTAGGCGCCGACCCGCCCGTGCTCGTAGGCCAGGGCGGTCTCCAGGGAGCGGCCGTGGGGCTCGTACCCGGCGGCCCGGGCCTCGTCGGCGATCCGGCCGGCGTCGGCGAGGAAGGCCCGGGCGCCGGCCAGGCCGTCGGGGCCCTGCCGTTCGGCCTGCAGGCGGGCGAGTTCGCGCAGGCAGTCGCTGAGCAGCTCGTGGCGCGGGGCCCGGGCGTGGGCGGCGAGCGCCTGCCCGACGGCCTCGCGGGCCCGGTCGAAATCCCCCGCCTCGCCGAGGAGTACGGCCGTCTCCGCGGCGATCATGGCGTGGCTCCCCGGGTCGTCGTCCCAGCCGGCCGACTCGGCGGCGAGGGCGGTGAACTCGGCCGTGGCGGCCTTGAGGTCCTCTCCCGCGCGCAGGGCGCGGGCGCGGGTCAGGCGGAGCTGGGCGACGAGCCGGTCGTCCAGCGTCCCGGTGGTGACGTCCGGTTCGGCCAGCAGGGAGTCCAGCAGGGCGATGCAGTCCTCGACGCGGCCGAGGTCGAGGCTGAGCTGTGCCGCGTTGCTGTAGGTGCAGAAGGCGTCGAAGCGGCTGCCGCGGCGCAGCTCCAGCTCCGCCGAGCGGGTCAGGTGCCGCAGCGCCTCCTCGGGGCGGCCCAGGTGCATCGAGGCCTCGGCCAGGGAGGCGTGGAGGGGGGCGGTGTCGACCGCGTCGGCCGGCCAGCCCGCGGCCAGCCGCAGGCCCTCGGTCAGGTCCGTGTACGCGCCCTGCGCGTCCTGGTGACCGAGCCGGAGCCGGCCGCGCAGGGCGAGCGCGCGGGGCAGGTGCCAGGCGGGGCCGTGTTCCCTCAGCCGCTCGAGGAGGGCGTCGGTCCCGGTGAGCGCCGCGGGCAGGTCGCCGGCCATGGCGTACGTCGTGGCCCGCAGCAGCAGTGCCCCGGCGATCTGCGCGGTGACGTCGTGCCGGGTGGCGAAGGCGAGCAGCGCGTCGGTCTCGGCGAGGACCGGTGCGACGTGCTCCTCGCTGCCCGAGGTCTGCAGGCGCAGGCCGAGTGCGGACACCCGCAGCCGCAGCAGGCGGGCCTCCTGGTGCGGGGTAAGGCCGGGCGTCTCCTCGTGGAGGCGGACCAGGGCCGCGTGGGCGGCGGTCAGGGCGGCGGTCTTCGCCCCGGGGCCGTCGGCGGAGCCCTCCGCCTCGTCATCGCCGGCGTCGACCGCCTCGGCGGCGGCGAGCAGGGCGCGGCCGCGGGCGAGGGCGGCGTGACCGGGCAGCCCGGCGTCGTCGTACAGGCCGGCGGCCTCCTCGAAGAGGGCGGCGGCGTCCTCGTGCCCGTCCCTGTCGTCCGCGCGGTTCGCCTCGTCGGTCAGCAGGTCGGCGCGCAGGCGTACGAGCGGGCCCACGGCCGGGTCGTCGGGGTGGGCGTAGTCACGGGCGGCGGCGAGGGCGCGCAGCCGTGCCCAGTGGGCCGGTGCCTCCGGGTGCCCCTGCTCCTCCAGTTCCCGGGCCCGCGCGATGAGCTCGGGCAGCGGTTCGGGAACGTCCGTCGCCGTGCGGGCGGCGGGTGTGACGGACGGAGTGGCCGTGGCGGCCGGGGCCAGGTCGTCGAGGGCGCGGGTGCGCAGGGTCAGCTCCAGCGCGTCCAGGAGCGGGGCGCGGTCGAGGCGGGCCCGGCGGCGGTCGGTGTGGGTGCCGGTCCCGTTGCGGGCGTCGAAGCGGGCGGCGAGGTCGTCGGCGCGGCCGCGGATCTCGGCGCGCAGCGCGGCCACCGTCCAGGTGCGGCCCGCGTGTCCGGCGGTGGGCAGATCGCCGTGGCCGAGGGCCTCGACTCTCTGGAGGAGGACCTCCGTGCCGGTGAGGAAGTCGAGCAGGTCCAGCGGCGAGCCGACCTCGTCGAAGAGGTTCCGGTTCTCGGCGAGCAGTTCGAGGCCGCGTGCCTCGTTGCCGGTGAGCGCGCAGAACTCCAGGTGCCGGCCGACCTCCCCGGCCATGGAGGGGTTGCGGCGGCAGATCCGGTAGCCGGCGAGGTGCAGTGCGCGGGCCCGGTCCGTGTCACCGGCGCGCAGCAGGGGCAGCAGCGCGTAGGAGACGGAGCGTGCGGGTTCCTCCTGGCAGGACTCCTTGCCCGCGAGGACGGGCTCCCAGGTGCGCAGGGCCCGCTCGTCGTCGCCGGCGGCGAGGTGGTACAGGGCGCGTTCGCAGGTCTCGCAGGCCTCGCAGTCGCTGAGCCGGGTACGGGTGCGGCCGGCCCACAGCTCGTAGGCGAGGGCGGTGTCCTCGCCGGTGTGGGCGGCGAGCTGGTAGGCCTGTCCGTAGCAGGGCTGGAGGCCGAGGCCGGCCTTCTCGTAGCGGTCGCGCATCTCCGTCTGCCACTGGCGCAGGCTCGCCAGCGGTATCTCCGGCAGCTGTCGCAGGGCGTTGGCCACCCACTTGAACCGCCAGAACAGGGTGTGCCGCAGGCGTTCGTCGAAGACGTCGGGCTGCTCGTCGAAGAGGGTGAGCAGGCGGGCGAAGACGACGGGGGACTTACGGGGTTCGGCCCCGTAGGTGTACGCCTCCTGGAGTGCGAACAGCGCGTGGATCAGTGGTACGGGCTCCGCGAACTGCTCGGCGGCCTCGGCGAGTTCCTCGGCGGTGACGGTACGGGTGCGGCCGTAGGGGCGCCGGTCGTTCTCCTTCAGCGCCTGGTACAGCTCGTCGGTGGTCCGGGGTGCGGTGGGCATCGTCAGCTGTCCTTGCAGAGGGCGTGGGCGAGGAGGTCGAGGAAGGAGCGGTTGATGAGGCTCGACTCGGCGGGCCGGAGGGGACGCCGGGACAGCAGCGCGGCCTGTCCGTAGAGGGCTTCGGCGCTGGTGCGGGCCAGTTCGGGCTCGTCGATGGCGACGGCGGTGCGGACCAGCGGGTTGAGCTGGTTGAGGATCAGCTGGGCCCGCGGGGCCTCCTGGCGCAGGGCGCCGAGGATGTCGCCCCACAGGCCGCCCTCCTGCTCGCGGGCGAGCTGGGAGCGGGTGCGCTCGTGCCGGGCCTCGCGGCTGTCGACGAGGAGGGCGGGGGCGGAGGCGGGCTGGAAGGAGCGCAGCGCGACGTCGCAGTCGAAGACGGCGAGTGCGTCGCGGGCCCGGGCGAGGTAGGCCGCGGCGGCCAGTTCCGTCTCCCGGTCGACGGGGTCGAGGTGAGCGGTGAGGGTCTCCGGATCGAGGTCGGCGACGGTGGACCCGGGCCTGACCTCGGGCAGCCGGTGGACGAGTTCGCGGTCGTAGGTGTAGCCGCCGTTGACGACGCCGAGGCCGGCGGCGGACGCGATCGCGGCGACCTGCCGGAACTCCTCCACGCTCGACGTCACGAGCACGGTGCGGTGGGTGCGGGCGAACTCGTCCAGGGTGCAGTGCCCGTCGGTGGTCTCGAACGGCAGCCAGGGCAGCAGCATCCGCAGGATCTCGTCGTCGTGCACCGCGAGCGACTTCACGGCAAGGTGGTGGGCGTTCAGGAAGCGGCCGAGCAGGTCCGGGTCGCTGGCGGCGGCCCGGGCGATCCACGCGCGCAGCCGTTCGGCGAGGGCGTCGCGGACGGCGGCGAGGGTGTCGTCCTCGTACAGGGACTCGCGGGACGCCGTCGGGCGCAGGCTCTCGGCGTCGACGACGCAGCGGACGAAGAACGCCCACTCGGGCAGGATCTCGGCGGCCTGCTCGGACAGCAGCATGCCCTTGACGTGGACGCGGTGGCCGTGGCGGCGGCCGGCCGGCACCGCCTCGGGCAGCACGCAGGCGATGCCCTTCAGGCCGACGGCCGGCAGGTCGAGCTCGATGGTGTCCAGCGGGGCGAACCCGAGGACCTCCTCGCCGTACGCGGCCAGGGCGCGGGAGCGTGCTCCCGGCGTGGGGTACGTCCGGGCCCAGGGCGCGGGTTCGGGGTTGACCGGTGTGTCCGGGCCGCCGGTGCCGTCGCCGAAGGTCACCGGGTGGCGCAGCAGGGAGCCGAAGTGCCGGGCCAGGGCGAGCACCTGCGGGGGCCGGGTCCACTCCCCCGCGTCGGCGCGCGGCGTCAGCGTGACGGTGGTGCCGGGCCGGGTGCGGGCGGTGGCGGGCAGGGTGCGGACGGTGTAGCTGCCGTCGCCGCGTCCGCGCCACTCCACGGCGGGGGCGCCGGGCGTGCGGGCGGAGCGGCTGAGGACGTGGATCTCGTCCGCCACCAGGAAGCAGGAGAGCAGGCCGATGCCGAACTGGCCGATGAAGTCACCGCGTTGCTCGGCGACGAGTTCGGCGCGCTTGCTGCTGCGGCCGATCGTGGCGAGGAAGGTGTGCACGTCGGCCTCGGTGAGGCCGACGCCGTCGTCCTCGACGCGGACCACCGTGCCGTCGGCGTACAGGCGGATGCCGAACGTGCCCGCGGGGGCGGCCGGTTCGAGGGTGTGCCGGGCGGTGAGCGCGTCCACGGCGTTCTGCATCAGTTCGCGCAGATAGACGCGGGGGCTGGAGTAGAGGTGGTGGGACAGGAGGTCTACGAGGCCGCGCAGGTCGACCTGGAAGGTGCGGTCGGCGGCGGTGTTCTCGGGCAGAGTCATCGGCGGTCCGGGGGTGAAGTGGTGGGGCGGCGACGGGAGGGGGAGAACCGGAGGCTCAGAAGGCCTTGCGGAAGCGCGCGTACGCCTTCTGCGGGTCCGCCATGAACGTCCACGGCCACTCGGTGAACGCGCCGTCCAGCTCGCGGAAGACGTTCGAGGCCGTGCTGCTGCCGGCCAGCGAGAGGGCCATGGCGAACATGTTGTAGTCGCCCTGCCAGCCCAGGCGGCGCTCGTACGCGGGGTGCAGGATGCTGCGTTCCGCCGCCTCCCTCAGCTCGGTCCGGATCCCGGGCTGCTGCAGGCAGTCGCTGTCGTCCGACTCCACCCACTGCTCTACGTACGCCATGGCGACGACGCAGCCGAGCCGGTGACCGTCGGGCGCGGCGGCGAAGGCCCTGCGGGCGAACTCCAGGGCCTGCCCCGGTTCACCGCCCCAGCGGGGCTGCAACTGCGACAGCCACTCGATGTGGGACTCCAGGTCCAGCGGGTCGCGGCGCAGAGCGGCGTCGCGCCGGATCTCCGCGACGGACGAGCCGAGCGACATGCCGCGTGCGGAGGTGAGCAGTCGGCGCCACGGAGTGATCCAGTCCGGGCGCAGCTCAGCGACCTGGAACAGTTGTTCCTCGGCGGTCTCGAGCCGCTCGTGGAAGACCCGCCACTGCTCCTGAGTGACGTCCACGGCACGCGCGGCGGTACGGGCCTCCCAGCCCCAGGCGATGTGGCGGGCCCCGGATATCAGCAGGGCCGTCGCCCGGTACTCCTTGTCCTCCTCGACGGCCCGGCCGATCCAGTCCTGCACGCCGTCCAGGGCGGCCAGCTCGCCCAGGACGGCGTGGTCGCGGCCGAGGTCGAAGGGGGCGAGGGCGGCCTTGACGGCCTCCCAGTCGCCCGCCTCGCCCGCCTCGATCAGGGTGAGCACCCGCATGTCGCCGAGCGCGATCAGTTCGTACACGCCGTTCCGGCCCCGGCGCGGGGCGGGAATGGCGTACGGATCCTCGTCCGGTCTCTCCGCGTCCCTGCCGAACAGCCTGCCGAACATGCCGCGCCCTCCCCTGGTCCCGCGTGATCGTCCGGAGCAGCATAAGGGCCCCCACCGACACCGCTTCCACAGGGTTTTCACCGCGGCCCCACGCTCCGCGCCGGGCGGCCCGCGCCTCGCCGGCGCCCCGTCCGGGCGCGGGCGCTCGGGGGGTGGGCTCTCGGGGGCGTGTGCCGTGGGACGGCGGCCGGTGCGGCCCGTTCCGTACCCTGGCGGCATGCGCATGCGCCCCACTCTGAGCTGGACCCCCGACGAGGATCTGCCGCCGGGCGGCACGGACCCGGGGCCGGTCGCCGACGCACTGGCCGCCGGCGGTGTGCTGGTGCTCAGCGGGGCGGGCATCTCGACGGAGTCGGGCATCCCCGACTACCGGGGCGAGGGCGGGAGCCTGAGCCGGCACACCCCGATGACCTACCAGGACTTCACGGCCGACGCGCAGGCCCGGCGCCGGTACTGGGCGCGCAGCCACCTCGGCTGGCGCACCTTCGGCCGGGCCCGCCCCAACGCCGGTCACCGGGCCGTGGCGGCGTTCGGGCGGCACGGTCTGCTCGCGGGGGTGATCACGCAGAACGTCGACGGTCTGCACCAGGCCGCCGGCAGCGAGGACGTCGTGGAGCTCCACGGGAGTCTGGACCGGGTCGTCTGTCTCTCCTGCGGCGCCCTCGGCCCGCGCCGTGAGCTGGCCCGGCGGCTGGAGGAGGCCAACCCGGGCTTCGCCCCGGTGGCCGCGGGCATCAATCCGGACGGGGACGCCGACCTCACCGACGAGCAGGTCGGTGACTTCCGGGTGGTGCCGTGCGCGCGCTGCGGCGGTGTCCTCAAGCCGGACGTGGTGTTCTTCGGCGAGGCCGTTCCGCCGGCGCGGGTCGGGCACTGCCGCGCCCTGGTGCGCGAGGCGGCCTCGCTGCTGGTCCTCGGCTCCTCGCTCACGGTGATGTCCGGGCTGCGGTTCGTCCGCCAGGCCGCCGAGGCGGGCAAGCCCGTGCTGATCGTCAACCGGGATCCCACCCGGGGCGACCGTCACGCCCTCGTCCGGGTGGCGCTCCCGCTGGGCGCGGCCCTCACCGACGTGGCCGGCCGGCTGGGGGTGCGTGTCGACGGGGAGGGGGCGGTCTGACGTCGCCGGACGCGGCGGGGGCCGCCGCGGCCCTGCCGCGGGTGCCGTTCACCGAAGATCGACTTCCTCGGTAATCTCGTACGCGACCGCAAAGAGAGAAAGAGGATCCATGATCTTCATCACGGCGAAATTCCGGGTCCTTCCGGAGTACGCGGACCAGTGGCCGGAGATCACCGGCGAATTCACCCGGGCCACCCGGGAGGAGCCCGGCTGTCTCTGGTTCGACTGGTCCCGCAGCCTGGACGACCCGTCGGAGTACGTCCTCGTGGAGGCGTTCCGGGACGACGAGGCGGGCGCCGCGCACGTGCAGTCCGCGCATTTCCGGGCCGCGCAGGAGAAGCTGCCGCGCCACCTGGTGGAGACGCCCCGCATCGTGAGCCAGAAGGTCGACCAGGACGGCTGGTCGCAGCTGGGCGAGATGGCCGTCGGGCAGTAGCCCGGCGCCGGGCGGACGGCCCGCCGCCGGCCGGTGAGGACACCGGCCGGCGGCGGGCCGTCCGTCGTGTTCGCCTCCGGGGCCGGCTCAGGCCGCGGGCGTGAGCTCGGCGCGGCCGAAGAGGATCGCGTAGCCGGAGGGCAGTTGCGCGAGGATGCGGTCCAGGAGGTCGGGCCCGGCCAGCTGCGCGACGACGCCCAGGACGGAGCCGACGTCCCAGCGGGTGGTGGCGAGGGTGCCGCCGGTGCGGGCCGCGAGGTCCCTGACGAACGCCCAGCCGGTCGGGGAGTCGTTCTCCGGCACCTGTGCGGCGAAGATCTGCGCGGCTTCCCGGGGGAGACGGGCGGCGAGTTCGACGCGTTCCTCGCCGGTGACACGGCGGCCCAGGGCGGCCAGGACGGCGGTGACGACTTCCTCGGCCCGCTCGCGCGTGGAGTAGGCACCGTTGTAACGGACCTGCTCCAGCATCCGGTCGAACGACATGGCCGGCGTGCCGGTGATCGTCGCCGTGGCCGTCTGTGACTGCATCGCTGTGTGACGCCTTTCTCGCTCGTGACGGACGTGGTCCGGTGGGACGGGGCGGCCGGCGGGGCCGTGACGGTGCGAGGCCGGCCGGGGACACACGGGGGCACTGGGGTTCGGCGGGGCGGGGGCCGCCGGGACCGGGCGGTCCGCCGCCCTCCGCCGCTCTCCGTGAGGCACCGCCTCAGCCGGAGATCTGCTTGCGTTCCGTGCCGGTGCCAATGGAGATCTTGCGCGGCTTGGCGCGTTCGGCGATCGGAATGCGCAGGGTGAGCACACCCGCGTCGTAGTCGGCGGTGATGTGCTCGGTGTCGAGGGTGTCGGCGAGCATCACCTGGCGGGAGAAGACGCCCAGGGGACGCTCCGACAGCTCCATCTGCACATCGTCCGCCTTGGCGACGGGCCTGCGCTCGGCCTTGACGGTCAGCATGTTCCGCTCGACATCGATGTCGATGGCCTCCGGGTCCACGCCGGGCAGGTCCAGGGCGATCACGTACGCGTCGCCCTCGCGGTAGGCGTCCATCGGCATCGCCGTCGGGCGCGACCACGTGCCGGACGTGTTGCCGAGGAGCTGCTGGGTCAGCCGGTCGAACTCACGGAAGGGATCGGTGCGCATCAGCATGGTGAGACACCTCCATGTCGGGCAGATCCGCTCATGCGCTGCTTCTTGTTCTTCTTGTAGCATGTCATCGGAACGATGACAAGCAGCACTGTCACCGGAAAGGTGACACCGTCCAGCGGAGTGAGCATGTCTTCTGACTCTCCAGAGGTGGGCTCCCACCCCGCGTCCTTCTTCGCCGCGAGGGCGGCGCTCGCGGCGATCGAGGAAGCCGTGCGCACCGCGAGGGCGTCGCGGCCCGAAGACCCGCCCGGCGCCGAGGTCAGTTCCGACCAGGTCCTGTCAGCGCTCCTGCTCCTGCGGGAGATGCGCGACGAGCTCGCGGGGTGGGAGACCGCCCTGATCGAGACCGCCCGCGAGGCCGGCGCCAGCTGGGCGGAACTGGCGCATCCGCTCGGCGTCTCCAGTCGGCAGGCCGCCGAACGCCGCTATCTGCGGCTGCGCCCGGGAGCCCCCGGCACCACCGGCGATCAGCGCGTGCAGGCCACGCGCGAGCGCCGGGCCGCCGACCGCGCCCTCGCCGCCTGGGCCCGCGAGAACGCCGCCGACCTGCGCCAGCTCGCCGGGCAGATCATGGCCGTCGACACGATCCCGTCCGAGGCCCGCGACTCCCTCACCCGCGCCCTCGGCGGCGACGACGCCGCCGGTCTGATCGATCCGCTGGCGGACACGCGCGGCCACCTGACGGCGGACGACGCGGAGCTGGCCGACCGCGTCGACGGGCTCATCCGCCGCACCGGCCGGTTCCGCCGTACCGGCGCCGGCCCGGATCCCACGGCTCCGGACCAGGCGTGACGGCTCCGGCCCACGGGCGAAGTCTCCGCCGCCGCGGCATGCATCCCCGCCGGACGGGGAACTGAGGCGCGGTGGCATCGCGTACGCGCGGGCGCGTGCCCCGGCCGGGCAGGTGAGCGCGTGCGCGCCGACGCGGAGAGTGGGACGACATGACACGGAGCATCGCATCGGTCCGGCGGATGGCGGCGGGTGTCTGCGGCGCGGTGCTGCTGATGGTCGGTGCGGCGCTGCTGGTGCTGCCCGGGCCCGGACTGCTGCTCGTGTTCGCCGGGGTGGTGCTGCTGGCCCGTGCCGTACCGGCCCTGGACCGGTTCGTCACGCCCGTCCGGGAGAAGGCGATGCGGGCGGTCGAGGAGAGCGTCTCCTCGCCCTGGCGTGTCGCCGGCTCGGTCCTGGCCGGCCTGGCCCTGGTCGGCGCCGGTGTGGTGTGGGGCCTCGTCCCCGAGGTGCCGTTCTCCGGTTGGGCCACGGGGGCGAGTCTGATCGTCTCGGGCATCATCCTCTTCGCCCTCCTCGCATGGAGCTACCGCCGCGTCCACGGCGCCCGCACCGCCCCCGCGACGCGCCGTTAGCCCGCCCCCTCCCCGGCCTCCCTCGCCTCTTTTCGCCATTTGCCTAAAAGTATTAGGCAGATGCATGATGACTTAAGCCACGAGGGAGGAGCATCATGGTTCGAGCAGGGCTGACCGCGGAACGTCTGACCCGTGCCGGCGCGGAACTGGCCGACGAGGTCGGCTTCGACCGGGTGACCGTCTCGGAGCTCGCCCGGCGTTTCGACGTCAAGGTGGCGAGCCTGTACTCGCACCTCAAGAACTCCCAGGAGCTGAGGACCAGGATCGCCCTGTTCGCGCTGGAGGAGCTCGCCGACCGGGTCGCGGCCGCACTGGCCGGGCGGGCCGGGAAGGACGCCCTGGCCGCGTTCGCGGAGGCCTACCGCGACTACGCCCGGGAACATCCCGGCCGTTACGCCGCCACCCGTCTCCGCCTCGACCCCGAGACGGCGGCGGCCGGCGCCGGTGTCCGGCACGCCCGCATGACCCGCGCGATCCTGCGCGGCTACGACCTCACGGAACCGGACCAGACCCATGCGGTCCGGATGCTGGGCAGCGTCTTCCACGGTTACGTCAGCCTGGAGCTCGCCGGCGGTTTCGAGCACAGCGCCCCCGACGCGCAGGAGTCGTGGGCCTGGATCATCGACTCCCTCGACACGATGCTGCGCGACCGCAGCGCCGCCGGCCGGTGACGGCCCACGGCACCCGCCGCGTACGGCAGTACGCCCGGGCGTCCCCCGCGGAGCGCCGGACGCCGACGCCCTCCCGCCCCTCTCCCCTCCCCTTCCTCTCCCCGACGTCCCGGTCGTCCGGGAGGTCACGACCACCGGACCGAGCCGATGAACGCCGAACACGCCATGATCACCACCCCCGTGACCGAGAACCTGCTGCGCGGTTTCCTCGACGTCGAACGGACCGCCCACGGACTGCTGCCGCACCGGCTGCCCGCGCGGGCCCGCCGGCAGATCCCCGACGACCGACTGGCCGTGGCGGAGGCCCAGCCCTCCGGTGTGCGGCTGGTCTTCCGTACCCGCGCCACGACGGTCGAGCTGACCGCCCTGCCCACCAGGCGGGTCTACCGGGGTTTCCCGCCCCCGGCGGACGGCGTGTACGACCTGCTGGTCGACGGCGGCCTCGCCGGCCGGGCCACCGTGCCCGGCGGCAACGTCCGCACGGTCACCGACATGGTCACCCAGGTCTCCGAACTGAGCGAGGGGCCCGCCGGCACCGCCCGGTTCACCGGCCTGCCGGCGCACGACAAGGAGGTCGAGATCTGGCTCCCGCACACGGAGATCACCGAACTGATCTCCCTGCGCACCGACGCCCCGGTCGAGCCCGCGCCGGACCACGGGCGCAAGGTGTGGCTGCACCACGGCAGTTCCCTCAGCCACGGCTCCAACGCCGCCCACCCCACCGGCACCTGGCCGGCCCTGGCAGCCCGCCGGGCCCGGGTGGAGCTGGTCAACCTGGGCTTCAGCGGCAGCGCGCTGCTCGACCCGTTCACCGCCCGGGCGATGCGGGACACCCCCGCCGACCTGATCAGCGTCAAGGTCGGCATCAACATCGTCAACACCGACGCGATGCGTCTGCGGGCCTTCGTCCCCGCGGTGCACGGCTTCCTCGACACCGTCCGCGAGGGGCATCCGACCACGCCCCTGCTGCTCGTGTCCCCCCTCCTGTGCCCGGTGCAGGAGGACACCCCGGGTCCCCTCGCGCCCGACTTCGCGGACGGGACGCTGCGTTTCAGGGCGACGGGCGACCCCGCCGAACGCGCCGCCGGACGCCTGACGCTCAACGTCATCCGTGACGCGCTCGCCCGGATCGCCGAGGAGCGGGCGGCCGACGACCCGCACCTGCACCACCTCGACGGCCGCGCGCTCTACGGCGAGAAGGACCACGCCGAGTTCCCGCTGCCCGACGGGGTCCATCCCGGCCCCGACGGGCACCGCCGCATCGGCGAGAACTTCGCGCGGCTCGTCTTCGGCCGGGGCGGCCCCTTCGCCGGCGGGACCGGCTGACCGGTCCGGGCCGCCGTCACGGCCGACGGCGGATGCGAGGAGAGCCGCCGTCATGCGGGCGGGTGCCGCCGCCGGTCATTCGCCGCGCACGATCTCCAGCGCGGCGTGTACGAGCGTGAGGGCGAGTTCGAGGGCGTCCTCGTCCGCGAGCGGGCAGTTGATCTTGTAGGGGTCGGAAGGTGCGACGTTGCGGTACTGGAGACGGGGATTGTCCTTCTCGCCGAGTTGCTCGATGTCCTCCGGTGTGAGGCGTACGGTCATCCCGCCGTTGCCGGGACGGAGGTAGGCGACCGCTCCGTATCGCTGAGGGCCGTCGTCACGGATCATCAGGTAGTCGGCGAGCCCGTCGAAGGTCTTCGAGGAGCGGCCGAACGCCACGACGACCTCCTCCTCGTCCAGCAACCGCATGACGAACCGTTCGGTCAGGTAGGTACGCAGGTCGTTCTTGCCCGCGCGTCCGTAGATGAACTTCATCAAGGCCACGTGGTCTTCGGGCGGCAGGGAGTCCGAGCCGTCGGGCGCCGCCGTCTCGCGAAGAGTCTCGCTCCCCTCCCCCGGAGAGACGGCGTTGTCCTCGGCGGCCGCCGCGTCTGCACCGGCGCCGGTCAGGCGTTCGTATTCCACGATCTCCCGGGGTGATCCCTCAATGATGCGCATGGTGGGCAGCCTTTCCTCCTGCGGCGGGACAGGCATCCTCGCTCGACACTGACTTTAGCCAACACAGCCCACTTCGGCGCCAGCTTTGGCAAAAGTGGCCTGAAGTTGCCGGATCCGGTGTTCGAGCAGGCGGCGCTCGTGGCCCCGTGGGCGGCTTGGGCCGGCTCGTCCCGGCGGCGCGGGGCCCGGCCTGTACATCCTCGGGCTGGTCCGGACGACGGCACCGATGCTGTGCCGCGAAGGTCTCCGCCGATGAGTTCCGGGCGGCCGGGCGGTCTACCCGTCGACGAAGGGAGCACATCATGCGCAGGATCATCGTCTGCACGTTCCTCACCCTGGACGGCGTCATGCAGGCGCCGGGCGGACCGGACGAGGACACCGAGAGCGGCTTCGAGCACGGTGGCTGGCAGAAGCCCGTGGCCGACGACGAGGTCGGCACGGCCGTCTCCGGCTGGTACGAGTCCTCCGACGCGATGCTGCTCGGCCGCAAGACGTACGAGATCTTCGCGTCGTACTGGCCGGCCGCCGATCCCGGCGACCCGTTCACCGACCGGATGAACAGCATGCGCAAGTACGTGGCGTCCCGGACCCTGACATCCGTCGAGTGGCAGAACTCCACGCTGCTGGAGGGCGACATCGCCGGTGCCGTGCGCGAACTGAAAGCGTCCGACGGCGGTGACATCAGCGTCGTCGGCAGCGGCGACCTCGCTCAGAGCCTCATGCGGCACGGTCTCGTCGACGAGTACCGGCTGACCATCCATCCGGTGATCATCGGCACCGGCAAGCGGCTGTTCGCCGACGGAGCGATCCCCACCGCGCTGGAGCCGGTCAGCGTCTCGGTGACGAAGGGCGGCACCGTCGTCGGCGTCTACCGGCCGAACGGTGAACCCGGCCACGACAGCTACTAGTTCGTTCCTCTCGTCCGACGGCACCTCCCCCGAGCCGCTGTCATCGCCGCGGACGCGGGCACCGTCGACACGCGAGTGCGGGCCTGCACCACCACGTGCTCCGCCGTGGCCTGCCGCGCCCGCCGGCCCCTGCCGTCACACCCGCGCGGCGCGGTCCGCGTCCACGGGCTCCGCGGCGAGACCGGCCCTCACGACGCGGGAACGGCTGTGCAGACGCAGCGAGACGGCGACGAGCGCGATGGCGACCACGGTCATCGCCGCCCCCGCCCAGGCGGTCGAGGGGTAGCCGAGGCCCGCGTCGATCACCGTGCCGCCGAGCCAGGGGCCGCCGGTGTTGCCGAGGTTGAACGCGGCGGTCGTCGTCGCGCCCGCGAGGGTGGGCGCGGCGCCCGCCACGTTGAACATGCGCGCGTTGAGGGCGGGCGCGGTGTAGAAGGCGGAGACGCCCAGCAGGAACGACAGGGTGATCGCCACGGCGGGCGTGGCGGCGAACAGGGCGAGCGCGGCCAGCAGGACGGTCGAGGCGGTGACGCCGGAGAGCAGTACGCCGAACAGGTGCGCGTCGGCGACCCGTCCGCCGATCGCCGTGCCGACGAGCGCGCCGATGCCGAACAGGGCAAGTACGGTCGGCACCCAGCCGTCCGCGAGGCCCGACACCTCGGTGAGGAGCGGCGCGAGGTAGGAGAAGGCGCAGAACACGCCGCCGGCCGCGAGGGCGGTCACCACGACGGAGAGCCAGACCTGCCGGTCGCGGTAGACGGCCAGTTCGTCCTTGAGCACCGGCCGCCGTTCGGGCAGCGGGATGTGGGGGATCTTCGTCACCACTCCGGCGAGCGCGATCGCGGAGGCCGCGCCGACGGCCCAGAACGCGGACCGCCAGCCCAGGTGTTCACCGAGGAAGGCGCCCGCCGGGACGCCGAGGACGTTGGCGACGGACAGGCCGCCGATCATCACCGCCATCGCGCGGGCCCGTGCCGTGACCGGCACCATCGCGATGGCGACGGACGCGCCCACCGCCCAGAACCCGGCGCACGCCAGGGCGCTGACGACCCGTGAGGCGAAGAGGATCCCGTACGTCGGCGCGAGCGCGCCGGCGATCTGGCCGAGGCCGAAGACCGAGATCAGGGCGATCAGCGTGGTCTTGCGCGGCAGCCGCAGCGTCGCGACCGCGAGCAGGGGCGCGCCGATCACCATGCCGATCGCGAACGCCGATATCAGCAGCCCGGCCTGCGGGATGGACACGTCCATGTCGTCGGCGATGGGCGGCAGCAGCCCGGAGAGCATGAACTCGCTGGTGCCGAGCGCGAACACGGACAGACCGAGGATGTATACGGCGAGCGGCATGCCGGGGGCGGCCCCGGACCGTGGAGAAGATGCGAGCATGACAGGTGCCAACCGGGGGTTCCTCCCTGTCATTCCCGCACGCTTCCTGGTCCCAGGATGCGGTCGGCCGGCTTCCCGGCCGGGGGGTCCGGCGGGCGCCACGCCTCCCGCCCGGCACGGGGAGAAGAACGAATCCGTTGTCCCCTATGTCCCGCAGACCTACGCTTCGCCCCATGCCGCCTGTGGTGGAAACCGACGAGGAGTGGGACGCGGTCGTCCCGGACGAGACGGTCATGCGCCCCGGAGCGGAGGATCTCTGTGCCCGCCTCGGTCTCGCCGGCGCGCCGCTGACCCGCTTCCCGGACGGTTCGCAGCCGGTCTACGCGGTGGGCGACGAACACGTGCTCAAGCTGTTCCCCGGGGCCGCCGCCGAGGACGGGGTCGCCGAGGGCCGCGTCCTCACCCACCTCCAGGGACGGCTTCCGGTGCCGACCCCGGGGGTGCGTGACTTCGGCCCGTACGAGAACGGCTGGCAGTACGTCCTGATGTCCCGTCTGCGCGGTGAGAACCTGGCCCACGCCTGGGACCGCGTGCCCCGAAGCGACCGCGAGCGGCTCGTCACCGACATCGGTGAGGCGCTGGCGGTGCTGCACTCGGTCGGCCCCGCTCCTCTCGGGGACGTTCTCGGCCCCGGGGACTGGGGCGCCTTCCTGGACCGGCAGGGTGCCGGCGCCGTGGAGCGGCAGCGCGCCCACGGACTGCCGGCCGCCTGGCTGGAGCAGATCCCGGACTTCCTCGCCTCGGTTCCCCTGCCGCGCGCCCCGCACGGCACCCTGCTGCACACGGAGGTCATGCAGCAGCACTTCCTCGTCGATCCCGACGGATGGCGCCTGACCGGGTTCTTCGACTTCGAACCGGCCATGACCGGTGACCGGGCGTACGACTTCGTGGGAGTCGGCCTGTTCGTCACCCGCGGGGATCCGGATCTGCTGGCCCGGCTCGCCAAGGCGTACGGCCACACCTTCGAGCCGTCCGTCCTGCTGGCGTACACGCTGCTGCACGTGTACAGCAACCTCCCCTGGTACCTGAGGGAGCTGGGTGCCCCGGCCGGCGGAACCCTGCCGTCGCTCGCAAAGGAGTGGTTCGGCACGGCCGCACTCCGGTGACCGCGCGGGACGCCACGTCGACGCGGCGAGGACGTCAGCCCTGGGCCGTGAGGGCGTCGTCGGGCCCACAGACCTCGCGGCGGTAGACCTGCCGGGTGCCGCCCTCCGGGCCGCGCTCGGTGGGCTCGGCGGGGGTGAAACCGAGGCGTTCGTAGAAGACGCGCGCGCCGCCGGCCACCGCTCCGGGGTGGTCGGCCCCGAAGGTCACCACCTCCAGCGTGCCCGGTCCCCGTACGAACCTGCGGACGGCCTCCGTCATCAGTGCGCGCCCGGTCCCCAGCCCGCGTGCCCGCTCCGAGACGACGAGCCAGTGGACGTGGTGCACCGGGGCCCGCACTCCGAACAGCAGGCCCCCGAGTGCCCGGCCGGTGTCCGGGGACTCGGCGATCAGCGCCATGGACCGGTCCAGGTGCTCCTTGAGGGCCGTGTGGAAGCCGGGCTCCTCCACCATGGGGCCGAACCAGTGCTCCACCTCGGCGGCGAGGGCGAGGAAGGCGGGGAAGTCGTGTTCTCCCGCGAGTCTGACGGTCATCCCCGGAGTGTGGCACAGCCGGTCCGGTGGCCGTGACGCCCCTTGGGCACTCGATTCGCCTCCTTCCGGTGGGAGTTGGCGATGTCCGCCCCGAGGTCGCCCGAGCCGGCGTCAGGTCCGCCGCCGTGGTCGGCACGGGGCGTCACCGTTTCGGACGTGCCCCGCGTGCGCCGCCGGACCGCACGGGGCACCCTTGCGGCCCGCGGGACGTTCCACAGGGTGAGAAGGACGAATGCCGGCCGATGGCCCGGCAGCGGAGAGGAAACCCCTGAATGAAGCACCAGAAGGTGTGCGATGTGATGAGCGACGCCGTGATCCGCGTCCAGCGGGGAACGCCGTTCAAGGAGATCGCCCACCTGCTGCAGGACTACGACATCACCGCGGTGCCCGTCGTGGACTCTGAGGACCGGCCCGTGGGGGTGGTGTCCGAGGCCGACCTCCTGCAGAAGATGTGGGGCGCGGAGCCGGACGGGTCCGCCGGGCACGGGACGGAGCCCGGGCGGGCCGGGGCCAAGGCCGCCGCCACCGACGCGGCGGGGCTCATGACGTCGCCCGCCGTCTGCGCGCGCGAGGACTGGAGCGTCGTCGACGCCGCCCGCGTGATGGCCCGGCAGGGCATCAAGCGGCTCCTGGTGGTGGACGACGACGGGCGGCTGATCGGGGTGGTCAGCCGCGGTGACCTGCTGCGGGTCTTTCTGCGCCAGGACCGGGCGATCCGCACCGAGATCATCGAGGAGGCCCTGGTGCGGACCCTGGGCCTCGCGCCCTCGTCGGTCCAGGTGGACGTGACGCACGGACACGCCGTCCTCAGCGGGCGGCTCCCCGAGGACGTGCCGGTCTCCGTGCTGGAGGAGCTGTGCCGGCGGGTCGACGGCGTCGTCGCCGTGGAGTTCCGGCCCGCGGGAGAGACCGACGACGAGGACCCGGCGGGCACCGGGCCCTGAGGTCCGAAGCGGGGTGTCCGCGTCCGGGTGCCTCGTACGGCGGCCTCCGGTGCGGGCACGGCACCGGAGGCCGCAGGCCCTACCGGTTCCGCGCGGTCGCCCGGTCCGGGTCCTCGGAGCGCAGCACGCAGGAGGCGACCACGACGAAGGGCCACAGCGACTGGGCGAACGTCACCACGCGTTCCGCGGCGCCGGCCGCCCCGTGCCGTGTCATCTCGTACAGGAACCATGCACCGCCGACGGCCATCGCGGCACTCGCCGCGACGGCCGGCCCGGGCCGCAGCGCCCACGGGGCGGTCCTGTCGCCGTCGACGGCCAGGACCGGCCACAGGGCCAGCAGCGTGAATCCGACGACGGCCACGGCGCCGTGACGCAGCGATCCTCCGCTGTTCGGTGCGGGGATGAGCACCACCGCGAACGCGGCCAGCCCGCCCCCGCCCAGGGCCAGCCGGCCGGCGGCCGAGGCCGCCCGCAGTCCCCAGGCGGTCAGCAGGTGGCAGAGCCCCAGCACCAGGAACGCCCCGTTCATCACCCAGAACCCGGCGGCTCCGTGGGCTCCCAGGACGCTGATGGTCTGGGTGGCGGGGTCGTAGCCGGGCCCCGTCAGCGGCCCCGCGATCGCCCAGCCGCCGATCAGCACGACCGGCGCGGAACCCGACGTGAACAAGGCCCATGTGGGGACGTTTCGCATCGGAACACCATAAAACGCCCCCTTCTGCCGGGCCGGATCGCGCGGGGAGCCGGCCCCGCCCGGGTCAGTCCGGGCCGCTCCCGCGGCCGGGTGTGGTGACGCGGGTGACCGCCTCCAGGGTCAGCGCCCGGTCGTGGGGCTCTCGGGCCAGGGCGCGATGCAGGGTCAGTCCCTCGATGAGCGCGTCGAGCTGACGGGCCGTGTCCGCGTCGAAGTGTTTCTCCAGGTGGACGCGGCTGCGGCTCGTCCACGCGTGGGTGAGTTCGCGGTAGGCGGGCCGGCGCGCGGCGAGGGTGCAGAGCTCCTGGGCGAGGACGAGGTCACGGTTGCTCCCCTCGGAGAGGGCGTGCACGAGATCGGTCACCGCGTGCCGGGCCTGGTCGATGTCGGCCGGGCCCGCGAGGTGGGCGTCGAACACGGCGACGATGTGGTCGGTGAAGCGGCCGAACGCCTCCCTGAGCAGCTCGTCCATGCCGTCGAAGTGATAGGTCATCGAGCCCAGGGGCACACCCGCGCGTGCGGCGATCTTCCGGTGGGAGACCTGGGCGAGGCCCTCCTCGGCGATGAGGTCCAGGGCCGCGTCGAGAATGCGTTCGCGGCGCCGGGGGTCCACGTGTCCGGTGGCCATGGCGAAGGATCCTCAGAGTCCGCGGACCGGGCGCGCGGGGTTGCCGACGGCGACGACATCGGCGGGGAGGTCCTTGGTGACGACCGCGCCGGCGCCGATGACGGAGTTGTCGCCGATGGTGACGCCGGGGCACACGATCACTCCGCCGCCGAGCCAGACGTTGTCCCCGATGGTGATCGGGCGGGCGGCCTCCAGCTTGTCGCGCCGGGGCCCGGGCTCCAGCGGGTGGGTCGGCGTGAGCAGTTGCACGCCGGGACCGATCTGGCAGTCCTCGCCGATGGTGATCGCCGCGACGTCGAGCGCGGTCAGGTTGTAGTTGACGAAGGTGCGGGCCCCGATGGTGATGTTGCTCCCGTAGTCGACGTACAGCGGCGGCCTGACGTGCGCCTCCTCGCCCAGGGAGCCGAGCAGTTCGGCGAGGACCGGCCGTGCGGCGTCGGCGTCCTCGGCGTAGGCGGCCTGGTAGCGGGCGGCCAGCCGCACGGCCAGTTGCTGCCGGCGGGCGATCTCTGGGTCGTCGGCGATGTAGAGGTCGCCCGCCAGCATGCGTTCCAGGTTGGTGCGGGGGTCCTGTGCGAAGTGGTCCGTCGTCATGCGTACGACCGTACTCTCCGGATCGGCGTACGTCCCGCGTCCCGTGCGGCGGCCGCGGGTCCGGCCGGCGTCCCGGCGTGTGTCCCGCCGTGGAACGGTGTGCGAATACCCGTACGAGAAGGGGGTGCCGGGACGTAGGTTGTGACGGAACAGTTCACGCCTCGGCCGAGAGACGGATCTTCCCCATGAGCGACCCCGCGACGACGCCCGGACCCGCGCACCAGGACATCGACACCTCGGTGCCGCATTCGGCCCGGATCTGGAACTACTGGCTGGGCGGCAAGGACAACTACCCCGTCGACGAGCAGGCCGGTGACGCCTACACGGCCGTCTTCCCCGGCATCGTCACCATCGCCCGCAGCAGCCGCGCCTTCCTGCGCCGCAACATCACCCATCTGGTCGCCGAGGCCGGCATCCGCCAGTTCCTGGACGTCGGGACGGGCCTGCCCACCGCGGACAACACCCACGAGGTCGCCCAGCGGATCGCCCCGGAGTCCCGGATCGTCTACGTCGACAACGACCCGATGGTCCTGGCGCACGCCCGGGCCCTGCTCACCTCCACCCCCGAGGGGGCGACGGCCTACATCGACTCGGACGTGCACGATCCGGACCGCATCCTGGCGGCGGCCGCGGACACGCTCGACCTCGGCCGTCCCGTCGCGCTCGTCCTGAGCAACATCCTGGGCCACATCCCCGACCACGACGTGGCGCGCTCCGTCGTCACCCGGCTGATGGACGCCCTGCCCCCGGGCAGCTATCTGTCCGTCAACGACGGCTCGCGGGGCGTCGACCCGGACTTCGAGCAGGCGCAGGACGCCTACAACAGGAGCGGCGCCGCGCCGTACGTGCTGCGGAGCGTGGAGGAGATCACGGCGTTCTTCGACGGGCTGGAGCTCGTGGAGCCCGGAGTCGTGCCGGTCACCCTCTGGCGCCCCGACGGCCTCTCCCCCGCCCCCGAGCCCATCGGTGAGCACGGCGGCCTCGCCCGCAAGCCGTGATCCCCTCGGCCGGCCGCCGCCCGCTCCCCCACCGCACGGCCGCACCGGTCCGGACGGGCGGCCGGGCGGTGGCCGCGTCGGCGGTGGTGACCGCGGGACTGCTGGCCTTCCCCGGGGCGGTGCCCAACTCCGTCGGGCGGGCGGGCAGTCTGCTGGAGACGTTCCTGCCGTGGCTCGGCCTGGTGGTCGTGGTGCTGCTCGGCCTGGCGCTGCTGCGGCGTTCGGCCCTGGCGCTGGTGGCCGTGCTGCTGCCGGTAGCCGCCTGGACGCACCACTTCGGCGGGCTCCTGCTGCCCGCGGCGCCGGGCGGCGGTGACGACCTGCTCGTGGTGCAGCACAACGTCGGCGACGAGAACCCCGATCCCGCCGGCACGGCCCGCGCCCTGGCCGCCGCCGGGGCCGACCTCGTCGCGCTGGAGGAACTGGTTCCCCGGGCGCTGCCGGTGTACGAGAGGACCCTCGCCGCCCGGTATCCGTACCACACGGTCCGGGGCACCGTCGGGCTCTGGTCACGGCATCCGCTGGCCGAGACCGGGCCGGTGGACATCAGGCCGCGCGGGATCACGGAGCCCTGGAACCGCGGGCTGCGGGCGGTGGTCCGCACGCCGCACGGCGAGATCGCCGTGTACGTCGCCCACCTGCCGTCGGTGCGCGTCGGGGCGGGCGGACTCGCGTCGTCGTGGCGCGACGAGAGCGCCCGACTGCTGGGCGAGGCCGTCGGCGCCGAGGAACGGGAGAGGGTGCTCGTGCTCGGCGACCTCAACGGCACGGCCGACGACCGCGGGCTGCGCCCGCTGACCGCCCGCCTGGACACCGCGGAACGCGGATTCGCCCTCAGCTTCCCGGCCGGCTTCCCGCTCGTCGGGATCGACCAGGTCATGGCCCGGTCGGCGACGGTCCGTCACCTCCGCGCCCTGCCCGCCACCGGAAGCGACCACCTGCCGGTCGTCGCCGGGATCACCCTCTGAGCGGGCGCACGCGAAAACCCCCGCCCCCGGTATCCGGGGACGGGGGTTCGCACTGGAGCGCCGGGCAGGCCTTGCACCTGCATTTCCCCGCAGGAAGCGGGACGTCTTGCCTTAGACGACCAACGCACGGACATCCACCGGGTGGTGGCTGGACGACCTGGGAAGACTCTAGCGCAGCCGCCCGGAGGGCGCACATCAGAACCGTCGGCGACGGGCATCGGCCGGGCAGGACGGGCATCGGCCAGGAAGGCGGCCCGGTGCCCGGCAGGGTGAGGAGCCTCGAGGGCGGCGCCCGTCCGGGTGACGGGCCCGGACGATCCCGCTTTCCTTTTTGCTTTTCCTTTACGATCCGGGAACTGCTCCCGGCCCGGGAGCGTTCAACCTGACGGGCCGTGACGCGAGAACGATCGCGGACCACGACCGATACGCAGCAACCGATACGCAGCAGAAGCCGAGGTGGCACGAGTGGCGATGTGGGACCGGATCAAGGACCAGGCCAAGACGCTCCAGCAGTCCCAGGGCGCGCGGGGAACGGGCGGGCACGGGCAGGGACAGGGGCAGCAGGCGTTCGGCCGGCCGGGCCCGTCGTCCTCCGGCGGCTCCAAGGCTCAGCTGATCGGGCTGTTCAAGACCCAGCTCGCGTCGGTCAGGACGGAGCTCAAGAGCGGCGCCTACCGGGACGCGAGCATGGCCATGTGCGCGCTGGTGGCGGCGGCCGACGGACAGGTCGAACCGGCGGAGCGGCAGCGGGTGGAGGAGCTCATCGTCTCCAACGAGGTCCTGCAGAACTTCCCCGCGGACCAGCTCCGGCAGCGGTTCAACCAGCACGTGGACCGGCTTCTGGGCAACTTCGAGGCGGGCAGGGCCGAGGCGTTGCAGGTGATCGCCAAGGCCGCCAAGAAGCCCGCGGAGGCCCGGGCGGTCGTCCAGACCGGCATGGTCGTCGCCGGTGCGGACGGGGTCTTCGAGCCGGCCGAGCAGTACGCGGTGCGCGAGGCGTGCACCGCACTGGGGCTGAATCCCTCGGAGTTCGGCGTCTGAGGCCTCTCCCCGGGGCGCAGCGCGCCGCGCCGCGGGGTCAGCTGTCGTAGTCGACGGTCAGCGTGTCGGAGACCGGGTAGGACTGGCAGGTCAGGATGTATCCGGCGTCGACCTCGGCCGGTTCGAGGGCGTAGTTGCGCCGCATGTCCGCCGTGCCGTCGGTGACCTGGGCGCGGCAGGTGCCGCAGACGCCGCCCTTGCAGGCGAACGGCAGGTCGGGCCGCGTCCGCTGGGCGCCGTCGAGGATGGTCCGCCCCCGGGGGAGGGCGGCGGTGGTGGAGCGGCCGTCCAGGGTGACGGTGACCTCGCTGACCGGGCCTTCGGGGCCGGCCTCCTCGTGGTGGACCTCGCGGACGGGCTCGTCGTCGGCGAAGAACAGCTCCCGGTGCACGCGCTCGGCGGGCACGCCGAGGCCGGCCAGGACCCGCTGGGCGTCGAGGACCATGCCCTGGGGGCCGCACAGCCACCAGTGGCCGACGGCCTGGACGTCGACGAGGGCGTCGACGAGCGCCGTGAGCCGTTCGGCGTCCAGGCGGCCGGAGAGCACCTCGGCCTCCCGGGGCTCGCGGGAGAGGACGTGGGCGAGCTGGAAGCGGGCGGGGTGCAGGTCCTTCAGATCGGCCAGCTCGTCGGCGAACATGACGGTGTCGGTGCGGCGGTTGCCGTAGAAGAGGGTGACGGTGGAGCGGTCGTCGGCGGCCAGTACCGACTCGGCGATGGACAGCATCGGCGTGATGCCCGAGCCCGCGGCGATCAGTACGTGGTGTCCGGCCGTGGTGAGGTCGGGGGTGAACAGGCCGGTCGGGGCCATCACCTCGACCGTGTCGCCGGGGCGCACCTCGTCGACGAGCCATGACGAGAACAGCCCTCCGGGCACGGCGCGGACGCCGATGCGCGGCGCCGAACCGGCCGGTGAGCAGATGGAGTAGGAGCGGCGCTCGTCGCGGCCGTCGATGACACGCCGCAGGGTGAGCGACTGTCCCGGGGCGAAGGCGAACTCGTCGGCCAGTTCGTCCGGTATGTCGAAGGTGACGGCGACCGCGTCCGCGCACAGCCGCTGGACGGCGGCGACCCGCAGAGGGTGGAAGGCCGGACGGCGGCGGACGCGTGCCGGGGCGGCCGGGGCGCGGGAGGCCGAGGCGGGGACGGTCGGGGCCATCAGATCTCCTTGACGTGCTCGAACGGTTCGCGGCAGGCCCGGCAGCGCCACAGCGCCTTGCAGGTTGTGGCGGCGAAACGGGAGGTCTCCTCGGTGTCCGCCGCCCCGCACCGGGGGCAGGGCACCGTGCGCCGGGTGGGCGACAGCACGAGGGGCACCGGGCCGCGGGGGGCGGCGCCGGGCGGGGAGATGCCGTGCTCGGTGAGCTTGCGGCGGCCCTCGTCCGTGATCCAGTCGCTGCTCCAGGGCGGGTCGAGGACCGTACGGATCTCCACCCGCGTGTACCCCGCGTCCCGCAGCCGTGCGGCGACGTCCGCCCGCATCTCGGCCATGGCGGGGCAGCCGGAGTAGGTGGGGGTCAGGCTCGCGACGACCGTGCCGTCCTCGGTCGTCTCGACGTCGCGCAGCACGCCGAGGTCGGCGAGGGTCAGCATGGGCAGCTCGGGATCCGGCACCCGCTCGGCTATGCGCCGGGCGTGCCGGGCGTCCGCGGCGGTGCTCACCACGTCGCCTCCGGGTGGGCGCGGGCCACGCTCTGCAGCTCGGTGAGCAGCGGCGCGAGATGTTCGGTGTGCTCGCCGTCGCGGCCGGAGCCGGGCAGCGGCCGGTACACGGGCAGGGGCAGTCCGGCCGCCTCGGTGACCTGCCGCAGGACACCGGTGAGCTCGTCGCGCGCGTCGTACGCGGCGTGCAGCTCGCCGAGGTAGGGGGCGACCTGTTCCAGGGCCGTGCGCATCCTGCGGCGGGACTCGTCGGTGCCGTCGCCGAGGCGTACGGCCCACTCGGCGGCGTACTGCCGGTGGTAGGCCAGTTCCTTGACGCCCTTGGCGGCGACGGCCGCGAGGACCGGGTCCGGGTGGGACACGAGGCGCTCGAAGTGCGCGAGCCGCCAGGCGGAGAGGACCAGCAGCCGGGCGATGGCGAACGCGAAGTCGCCGCGCGGCAGTTCGGCCAGGCGGACGTTGCGGAAATCGGCGGCGTCGCGGAAGTAGGCGTAGGCGTCCTCGGTGCGGCCGGTGCCGTCGGCCCGGCCGGCGCGGGAGTAGAGCAGGCGGGCCTGGCCGAGGAGGTCGAGGCCGATGTTGGCCAGCGCCACCTCCTCCTCCAGCTCGGGCGCGCGGGTGACCCACTCGGCGAGCCGCTGTGCCGAGACGAGGGCGTCGTCGGCGAGCGCGACGCACAGGGCGGCCAGCTCACCTGCGTCGACGCCCTCGGGCACGGTGGTGTCCACGCCGTGCAGAGGGTTCTCGAAGCCGGTTCCGTAGGCCCAGCGGGTGTCGTCCTCGTGTCCCTCGGCCAGGGTCAGGTAGACGTGGTCGTCACTCATTCCCTGCTCCTAGATGTGGGGGACGTCGTCGGGGATGTCGTAGAAGGTCGGGTGGCGGTAGACCTTGTCGGCGCTGGGGGCGAAGAAGGGATCTTTCTCGTCGCGGGTGGAGGCGGCGATGTGCTCGGAGCGCACGACCCAGATGCTGACGCCCTCGTTGCGCCGGGTGTAGAGGTCGCGGGCGTGGGTGAGGGCCATCGCGTCGTCGGCGGCGTGCAGCGAGCCGACGTGGACGTGGTTGAGGCCGCGCTTGCCGCGCACGAACACCTCGTACAGCGGCCAGTCCTGCTTCGCGGGGGTCATGCCGCCGCTCCCTTCTCCGCGCGGGCGGCCTGCTTGGCGGCGTGGGCGGTGGCCGCCTCGCGCACCCAGGCGCCCTCCTCGTGTGCCGTCCGCCGCCGCCGGATCCGCTGCTCGTTGCAGGGGCCGTCGCCCTGGATGACCCGCATCAGCTCGTCCCAGTCGGGGGTGCCGAAGTCGTGGTGTCCGCGCTCCGCGTTCCAGCGCAGCTCCGGATCGGGCAGGGTGACGCCGAGCTTCTCGGCCTGCGGGACCGTCATGTCGACGAAGCGCCGGCGCAGTTCGTCGTTGCTGTGCCGCTTGATCTTCCAGGCCATCGACCGCGCCGAGTTGGGCGAGGCGTCGTCGGGCGGGCCGAACATCATCAGGGACGGCCACCACCAGCGGTCCACCGCGTCCTGCACCATCTCGCGCTGTGCGTCGGTGCCGCGCATCATCGTCATCAGCAGCTCGTAGCCCTGCCGCTGGTGGAACGACTCCTCCTTGCAGATGCGCACCATCGCGCGCGCGTACGGCCCGTAGGAGCTGCGGCACAGCGGCACCTGGTTGCAGATCGCCGCGCCGTCCACGAACCAGCCGATCACGCCGACGTCGGCGAAGCTCAGCGTCGGGTAGTTGAAGATCGAGGAGTACTTCTGGCGGCCCTCGATCAGCCGCTCGGTGAGGTCGGCGCGGTCCGCGCCGAGGGTCTCCGCCGCCGAGTACAGGTAGAGCCCGTGGCCGGCCTCGTCCTGGACCTTGGCGAACAGGATCGCCTTGCGCCGCAGCGACGGGGCGCGGGTGATCCACTCGCCCTCCGGCTGCATGCCGATGATCTCCGAGTGCGCGTGCTGGGCGATCTGCCGGATCAGTGTCTTCCGGTACCCGTCCGGCATCCAGTCGCGCGGCTCGATCCGCTGGTCGTGCGCGATCGTCGCGTCGAAGTGCTCCTGCAGCCCCTCGGGGGGCGGCGCCTCGGCGGTGTGTGTCGTGATCATCGATACCAGCTTCCCCAACCGACCATTCGTTCGGCACCAGTCTGACGCGTCCGCCCCGGCCGGGCAAGACCCGGAACCGGCCGTCACCCCTCCGGGGAGCGGGACACGGGGGCTGCCCCTCGACAGGCCGCAGCACGACCGGATCACCGAGCCGTGGCGCACGGTTGCCGAATGCCCGGTCGGCAGACAAGGCGGTGGCGGGCCGGACACAGCCCGTGGGCCGTCCGCGGCGGACACGCAGCCCGCCGCGGACGAGGCGTCCGGGACGACGACGAAGGGGACGTGAGGGACAGCGGGCCGACGACCGCCGCGCCGGCGGCCGGACCGCGGGCGGGGAACCGATCGCATCACCGCGCACTCAGGCGGACCGGTGCCGGGGGAGGGAGATCCGGGCCCGGCCGAGGACCGGTGATCACCGCTTCCGACCGGGTCGGTACAGTCGGCGCCGTGAACGACGCACAGAACGCGGTCCGGCGCGGCGTCCGGCCGGCGCGAGGCGGTCCGGCATGACGCCGGAGGCGATGGCGGCGGTGTTCACCGCGGGTCTGGGGGCCGGCGCGGTGAACAGCGTCGTCGGCTCCGGAACGCTGATCACGTTTCCCGTACTGCTGGCCGCCGGTCTGCCTCCCGTCACGGCGACGGTGTCCAACGCCCTCGGCCTCATCCCCGGTTCCGTCAGCGGCGCCATCGGCTACCGCGAGGAGTTGCGCGGCCAGCGCCGGCGCGTCCTGAAGCTGAGCGCAGGCGCCCTGCTCGGCGGACTCGCGGGGGCCACCCTGCTGCTCTCCCTGCCCGCCGACGCGTTCGAGACGATCGTGCCGGTGCTGGTCTCCCTCGCCCTCGTGCTGGTGGCGTTCCAGCCCCGGCTCGGCGCCCTGGTGCGCCGGCGACGGGAACGGGCCGGCCGCACCGCCCGTCGCGACGGCGGTCCGCTGCTGTTCGGCGGTCTGACGCTGGCCAGCGTCTACGGCGGCTACTTCGCCGCCGCGCAGGGCATCGTCTACCTCTCCTTGATGGGCATGCTTCTCGACGAGCCGTTGCAGCGCCTGAACGCCGTGAAGAACGTCCTGTCGGCCGTCGTCAACACCGTCGCCGCGCTCTTCTTCCTCTTCGCGGCGCGCTTCGACTGGACGGCCGTCGTGCTCATCGCGGCCGGGTCGGCGCTCGGCGGGCATCTCGGTGCCAGGGTGGGCCGCCGCTTCAGCTCCGCGGTCCTGCGGGCCGTCGTCGTGACGATCGGCACCGTCGCGCTCGTCCAGCTGCTGCTGCGCTGACCGGGCCCGGCCCCACGGCCGCAGGGCGCGAGAACGGCCGAGGCTCTGCGGGGCGGGCGACGTCCGACGCCGCCCGGTGACGCACCGCGGTGTCACGCGGTGTCGCGGGGCGGGGACATCGCCCAGCGGATCCCGGCGGTCACGGCCGTGCCGAGCGGGCGCACCAGGAGCTTCTCGGCCGGGGCCGCCCGCGGCAGCCGCAGAGCCCGTGCGGCCCATCGCGGCAGCAGGGAGACCGCGTTGGCGGCGATCACGCCGTACGGGAGGCGCGCCAGGAGCGGCAGGGGCGGGTCGAGCAGCAGGAACCGGGCGGTGTCCCGTGCCTCGTCGCCGGCCCGGAGCTCGCCGCGGTAGGCGTCCAGCCGCTCGGTGAGTCCGGCGCGGTCGACGGGCGGGTCGGGCACCCCGAGCGCCGTGGCGACGCGCGCCATGTCGGCCACGTAGCCGTCGCACCCCTCGTCGTCCAGGGGCCGGGCGCCGTAGCGCTGGTGGGCGCGCAGGAAGCTGTCGACCTCCGCGACGTGCACCCAGCACAGCAGGTGCGGATCGGCGGCCGAGTACGCCCGGCCCTCGGAGGTGGTGCCGCGCACCGTCCCGTGGACGGCCCGTACCCGGTCGCAGGCCTTCTGGGCGCTGTCGGCCGTGCCGAAGGTGGTGACGGCCAGGAAGGTACTGGTCCGCTGCAGCCGTCCCCAGGGGTCGCCGCGGAATCCGGAGTGGGCGGACACGGCCGCCATGGCCAGGGGGTGGAGCGACTGGAGCAGCAGGGCGGACAGACCGCCGATGAACATCGAGGCGTCCCCGTGCACCCGCCTGACCGGCCGGTCGGGACCGAACCACCGGGGGCCGGGCGTGCCGTGGATGCGGGCACGGTTGTCCCGGCCGTCCGGCCCCGCCACCCTGGAGAAGATCATGTCCCCGAGCCGGGCACGCGGGCCGGGGAGGGGGTTTGCCGGGGGAAGTCTCATGACTGCCGAGCCCTCCTTGGTCTGCCGGGGCCGGACGGACCTCAGAAGTACGTGTGCCCGGGCCGGCACGGAGGAGACATCGGTTCGCCCGCCCCCGGATCCGGGTGGGCTCAGGCGCAGCCCCAGGCCGACATCCCCTGGATGCGGGCCAGGCGCTCGGCCACCTTGATCTGCTCCGCGCGGGTGGCGAGGTCCGCGCGCGGCGCGTACCGGAGGCCGCCGGCCGCCGCCCAGCTCGACTGCGCGAACTGCAGGCCGCCGTAGTAGCCGTTGCCGGTGTTCGCCTGCCAGTTGCCGCTGGACTCGCACGCGGCGATGGCGTCCCAGTCGGTTCGGTGGGGAGCCGAGGACGAGGCCGTCGCCTGGGTGGCCGTGCCGAGTACGGCGGCGGCGGTCAGCGCCACCAGGGCCGTCGGGATGCCGTGGCCGCGCACGCCACGCTTCGCGCTCACATGAGCATGTCGTCTACAGATCATACCGAGACTGTTACCCCAGGTGACGGCGGGACGTCGTGCAGGCCGTCGCCCTCTTGCGCCGGACGGAGCAGGCAGAACCCCCGCTCGTGGCACTCGGCACCGCCGTCGCGGCACACCGTCTCCGTGCGGGGCGCCGTACATGCGCCCTCGCCCGTGCGGAGAACCCCGCGGACGTCCCCCGGCCGGACGACGGGGCCCGGCCGCGCCTCGGTCCGCGCCCACGGTTTCGCGATGACCTCGGTCTCACCCGGCACCCGGCCGGGGCACCCGCCGGCCGCCGCGCGGGCACCCCGCGAGCGTCACGCCCGGTGTCCCGCGCGGCAGTGCCTCACGCCCACAGCTCACCGCTCTCGCACACCCGGGCACCCATGTTGCGCTGCATCATGCGCAGCGCGGCGTCCGCGAGGTCGGCGTGGATGTGGGCGACCGCGTCCCGCGGCACGACGACGTCGAGGTGGCGGATGTGGGCGTCGAGTGCCGAGTAGAGCACGCACTGCTCGGTCACCTGTCCGGTGAGCACGAGACGGTCGATGCCCTGCTCGTGGAGCAGGTAGGTCAGCGGGGTCTCGAAGAAGATCGAATGGCGGGCCTTGACCACGAAGAGGGAGGAGTCGTCGGGCCGCAGCGGCTCGACGAGCCGGGCGTGCGGCCCCGACAGGGCCTTGTCGAGGATCTCCCCGTGGTGCGAGCGCCACTCGCCGAAATTGTCGTTGACGTAGATCACGGGGACGCCCCTGTCCCGTGCCCGTCGCAGCAGGCCGGTCAGCACCGGCACCACGGACTCCGCGGACGGGAGCAACTGTTCGGCGTCCTTGTGGTCGTAAGTGTTGATCATGTCGATGACGATCAGTGCGGTCTTGCCCATGCCGTCCAGGTTGCCACCGGGAAGCGGACGAACCGTTCCGCCGGGCCGGTGGCGGGGCGGAACGCGCGGCGGGATCACTGCCACGCCCGGTCCGGGAGCTCTCGGTCCAAAAGCTCCCGCCCGGCCCGGGGCTCCGGGACCCACGGCGCCGGCCCCGTGCCCTCGCTCCACGCCCGCAGCCCCGCCCGGTCCACGCACACTATGCCGCACCGCCGCGCGTAGTCGGCGGCGGGCGCGGTGAAGTCGCTGCTGGTGACGAGGACCGCCACGTCCGCCCCGTGGACGGTGAAACAGGTGCCGCCGAAGCGCTGCAGTTCCTCGGAGCCGACCTTGTTGTCCTCGCCGTAGCGCTTGCACTGGATGACGACACGCCGGCCGTCCGGGGTCAGTGCCAGCACGTCGGCGCCGAGGTCGCCGGCCCCGCCCACCACCTCCACCTCGGCGCACCCGTCCCGTACGCACAGGTCGGCTATGGCCTGCTCGAACTCGTCCGGGGTCAGTGCGTCGTGGTCGGTGACCACCACCGCGGCGGACCGGTCGCAGGGCACGGCCGGCGGCGCCGGTTCCGCGGGGCGCTCCGCGTCCAGCGCGTCGAGCGCCGTGGCCGTGGCCTGCTCCAGGGCGTCCGTGGTGCGGCGGGCCAGCCTCGCGGCCGAGACGCGGTTCCGTCCCCGCCGGCCGATGACGACGGCCACGGCCACCCCCAGCGACAGGAGCACGGCCCACGCGGGACGCCGCTCGGCGACGCCGAACGCCATGCGCGCCACCAGCCCGACGAGGCCGAGACCGAGGGCGGCGAGCCCGAAGAACATGGCGGTCGCGCGCAGATCGAAACGGCGGCCGGTGGGCATGCGGCGTGCAGGGTGCTCCGGCGCTGTCACGGCTGGGCCCTCCTCGAAAAGTCAATACGAAGATCACACTTACGTCTGCCCTCGGCCGCACAGGTCACGCGCCGCGAACACCCCACGAGAACCCGGCACATGACACGCCGTCGGACGGCTCATCACTCCCGCATGCCGACTTGTCGGGCATAACGTGTCCAATATGAAGAAAAGCCATGTCGTGTACCTGGTGTGCACCGCAGCGTTGGTCGGAACGGGTCTGGGCGCGGCCCCGGCGGGCTCCGTCCACAGGACCCATGTGGTCCACCCCGGAGAATCGATCCAGAAGGCGGTGGACGCCGCCGAGGCGGGCGACACCGTCCTCGTCACCGCCGGCACCTACCACGAGAGCGTCAAGGTGAGCACCCCCGGGCTCACCCTGCGCGGCACGGGCCGGCACACGGTCATCCGGCCGGGCACCGAGAAGGCCGCCGGCACCTGCGCCGAGGGCGGCAACGGCGTCTGCGTGGTCGGCACCAAGGACAAGAAAGTCAAGGGCGTCACCGTCGCCGACCTGACGGTGACCGGCTTCACCCGCACCGGCGTGTACTCGGTGGCCACCGACGGGCTGACCGTCCGCAACGTGACCGCCGTGAAGAACGGTGTCTGGGGAATCGCCCAGGAAAGCTCGGTCCACGGCTTCTTCCTCGGCAACACCGCCGAGGACAACGGCGACGCGGGCATCTTCCTCGCCAACACGATCACGGCCGAGGAAGGCGCCCAGGACACCGAGGGCACCGTCGTCGCGCGCAACCGGCTCGAGGGCAACCGGATCGGCGTCACCGTCCGGCGGCTGCGCAACCTCGCCGTCGAGGACAACCACGTCACGGGCAACTGCGCGGGCGTGTTCGTCGTCGGTGACGAGAACACCCCCAAGACCGGTGACCTCGTGGTCCGTGACAACCACGTCGTCCGCAACAACAAGTCCTGCCCGAAGACCGAGCGGCTGCCCGCCCTGCAGGGCTCCGGCATCGTCCTGACCGGCACCGAGAAGGTCCTGGTCGCGGACAACACCGTCGAGGGCAACGCCGGCACCTCCCCGCTGTCCGGCGGCATCGTCCTGTTCAAGAGCTTCGTGGGCGTCACCGGCGAGAAGAACGAGGTCGACGGCAACAGGCTGCGCGACAACGCGCCCGCCGACCTGGTCAGTACGGAGGCCGCCGGGAGCAACACCTTCAGCGGCAACTCGTGCCGGGCGTCCGAGCCCGCGGGACTGTGCTGACCACCGAGCCGTAGCCCCGTGTTCCGAAGAAGGCCCACGGGCCGAAGAAGGAAGGAAAGCGGCACATGACGACCGCACAGACCGTCCCTCCCCCGCCGATGCGGCTGAGGGAGCTCGTGTTCGGGGCGGCGTGTGCCGCCGCCCTGCGCGCCGCCGCCCGGCTCGGTGTCGCCGACGCGCTCGGCGACACCCCGATGACCGCGGAGGACCTCGCGGCCGCGGTGAAGACCGAGCCCCGGCCGCTGCGCCGGCTGCTGCGCGCCCTGACCTGTCACGGCGTCTTCGCCGAGCACCAGGACGGCACGTTCGCCCACACCGACATGTCACGGCTGCTGCGCGAGGACGACCCGCACAGCCTGCGCTACATCACCCTGTGGTGCACCGAGCCGTGGACGTGGGACGCCTGGCCCCGGCTCGACGAGGCGGTGCGCACCGGCCGCAACGTCGTCGAGGACCTGTACGGCAAGGAGTTCTTCACCTACCTCAACGAGGACGCCCCCCAGTCCGCCGAGGTCTTCAACCGCGCCATGACGACCTCCAGCCGGCAGTCGGCCGAGGACGTCGCCGCGTTCCTCGACCTGTCGGGGAGCGCGTCGGTGGCGGACATCGGCGGCGGCCAGGGGCACGTGGTGGCGAGCCTGCTGGAGAAGTACCCGTCGATGCACGGCACCCTGCTCGACCTGCCGCGGGTGGTGGAGAACGCCGACCCCCGGCTGCGCGCGGGCGGTTCGCTCGCGGACCGGGTACGCATCGTGCCGGGTGACTGCCGCGAGTCCGTCCCCGTGCGGGCCGACGTGTACATCATCAAGAACATCCTGGAGTGGGACGACGACAGCACCGCCCGCGCCCTGCGCAACGTCAAGGAGGCGGGCGGCCCGGGCGCACGCGTCGTGGTCATCGAGAACCTCGTGGACGACACGCCCTCCATGCGGTTCAGCACCGCCATGGACCTGCTGCTGCTGCTCAACGTCGGAGGCGCCAAGCACACCGCCGACAGCATGACCGGCCGGCTGACCGACGCGGGCCTCGTCATCGGCGACATCCGCCCGGTCAATCCCTATCTGCACGCGTTCGACTGCACCGTGCCCGAGTAGACCGGCCTCGGGCGCCCAGCACACCGGCCGCCGGACCGCGCGTGTCGCGGTCCGGCGGCCGATGCGGTTCGCCGCCTTGGTGCCGTCTCAGTCGCCGGGTGAACGGCGGTCGGTGACGGGGGTCATGCGCGCCTGCCGGAGGGCCTCGGCCAGGCCGCCGTCCCCCTCCCCGCCGAAAGCGTCCACGAGCGTCGTGAGTTCGGCGGCCTGACCGGTGTCGGGCAGGCCCAGGGCCACCGCCGGGTCACAGGCGTCGAGCCCGCCGCGTACGTCGATCAGCCGGACCACGATGTCGTCGCGCTGGAAGATCGTGCTGCGCAGGACCGGACTGCCGGGGTCGTCCGCCGCCGCCTCGTCCCGCTGGGCGAGCAGCCGGGCCAGCCGCGTGCCGCAGCCCGGACGCGCCGGGTACGACAGAGCGTGGCGCTCCGCGGCCGGCTCCTCCCGCCCCGCCGTCACATGGTGGACGGCGGGCAGCGCGGCCCGGGTGTAGAAGACCCGGGCCGACTCGGGGTCGCTCAGGTCCCGGTCCTGCTCCAGGTACGGGTTGACGGCCTCCTCGACGGCCCGGACCTCGGGCTGCCGGGCGACGTGCCGCAGTGCGGCGAGCAGGTCGCCGCGTACCTCGATGGCCCGCACCACCCGGTTGCCGTGCATGAACAGGGAGGTGCGCAGCAGCCGGGTGCCGCCGTCTACCTGCGGTTCGGGGGCGGCGTAGTCGGCGAGGATCCTGGCGACGGTCTCCTCGCTGCCCGGCTCCACCGTGAACGTGAGCGCGTGCCGGATCACGCCGTCGCCGACACGGGGAGACGTCTGCAGACCGCCCCTGCCGCTCTCGGCGGCGGCCGCCGGGGCGCCGGTCTCGCGGACGACGTGGAAGCGGAGCGACCTGGTGTCGCGGACGCAGCTGTGCAGCGGTCTCACCATCCGCACGTGCTCCTCGCTGCTCACCCAGTCGAGGAACGGCGGGGCGCTCTCCCACTCGCTGGTGATGAGCCACTGGGAGGGGTTCTCGATGGACTGGCACAGCTGCTCGCTCACGTGCCCGGGGACGGACTCGACGTGGCTGCGCAACTGCTCGTACGTCTCGAGGAACTGCTGCTGCGCTCCGTCGTTGACGTCCACCAGCAGGACGACGCGAAGCCGGGAACCGTCGAACACGGACTGGGAGACGCGGTGCGGCACCGGTCGCGTCAGCGGTTCGGGAGCGGGAGTGGTCATGGTCATCCTGCGCACATCTCCTTCGCGGGGGCGGGGCTGAACGTCAGAAGCGGTGATGCGACGCCGGCGTGCCTCGATCCTGTGACCGCCCCCGGGTCCGCGCGAGCCGTGTGCACTGCGCGGGTGACCGGCGCGGCCGGGGCCCGGAACCGGGTCAGGCGAGGTGTGCGAAGACCACCAGGTTGTCGGTGTAGTCCTTGATCTTGCGGTCGTACTCTCCCGCGCAGGTGATGAGCCGTACCTCGGGGCGGTCCGCGTCACCGTAGACGCGGTCGCTGGGGAAGTTGTCCTTGTCGAAGGTCTCCAGGCTGTCGACCACGAAGGACGCCGTGCGGCCGTCGGCCCGTTCGACGTGGAAGACGTCGCCCGCCTCCAGCTGGTCGAGGCGGGCGAAGACGGCGGCGGACGTCGAGGTGTCCACGTGCCCGGCGATGATCGAGGTGCCGGTCTCCCCGGGGGAGGCTCCCTCGGCGTACCACCCGACGAGGTTGGTGTCGTCGGGCGGCGGGGGCTGGAGCTGTCTGTTCGCGCCGATGGCGAGGTCGGTGAAGGGGGCGTCGACGGAGATCTCGGGGATCAGCAGGCGTACGGGCCGTGAGCGGGGCAGGTCCGCGGCCGGGTCCGTCACTGCCGGGGCCGTCGTGGCCGGGGCCGACGCACCGGCCCGCGGGGAGGCCGGAGGAGGGGAGGAGTCGGCCGGCGTGCCGCGGCCGCCGAGCAGGTTCATCGCCAGGACCAGGAGGGCGACGGCACACAGCACGATCAGGCCGCTGCGGGAGCCCTGGCCGGTCTGGGAGGACGGGTCACCGGCGGGGGAGGAAGGGGGGGCTGCCATCGAGGACCACCTCACTAGAGCGCGGCAGCGGGGCGGGGGTGGACGGGACGCGAGCCGGGCCGCCACGCGGTGTGCGGGTGGCGGCCCGACTGCTATCGCGCCCGGCATGGCTCAGACCGTTCCCTGAGCCGACTTCCTGCGTCGCACGGCGTACAGACCGGTTGCGGCCACGGCCAGGACGGCGAGCCCGCCGGCGGTCGTCCCCGACTGGGAGAGCCCGCCGCCACCGGTGTGCATGCCGCCGTGGGGCCGCTCCCGCTCGTCGCCGCCCCGCGAACGGTCACCCTCGTCGCCGCCCCGCGAACGGTCACCCTCGTCGCCGCCCTGCGAACGGCCGCCCTCGTCGCCGCCCCGCGAACGGCCGCCCTCGTCGCCGCCGGAACCGCCCCAGTCGCCCTCGTTCGCGACGGTCAGCGCACCGCCGCCCGTGTGCATGCCGCCGCGCGGCCCGTCGTGCTTGCCTCCGTGGTCCTGCTCCTTGCTGTAGGAAGAGTCTTCGTGGTTCCAGTCGCCACCGTCCGCGTAGGCGCCGGGGGCGCCGAGGACGAGGACGGCCGAGGCCGCCGCTGTGGTCAGAAGGGTGCGGGCAGAGCGCATCTGAGGTTCCTTCCGTCACGGCCGGGCAGCTGGTGCTTCGTCAGCTGAGGGGACCCGGCCCCGACGTGAATCACCGTCAGCCAGCCTTCCCGCTTCCACCACTCAAGGCGCTCACGCGGGTGAACACCCGCCTCCCAGCGGGTCCGGCGGGCGGCCTCGGCCGGCTCTCCCCGTCAGCGCCGGGCGACCGCTCCAGCAGTGGCCCACCGGTTCCCGCAGGCGCCGGGCCGGTACGGGCGGCGCCGGTCGCCGACCGGACGGGCCGTCGGGCCTGACGGCCCGCCAGGTGGGCCGCTACAGGCCGGGATGCGTGCCCGATCGGGCCGGCCCCGGCCCCGGTACCGGCCTCGGCACTCGGTCAGTCGCCGAGCCGCACCGCGGCCGTGGTGCGTTTGCCGACCGGTTCCCGGTGCACCTCGAAGGTCTGGCAGACGGCCATGACGATCTCCAGCCCGTGCCGGCCGACCCGGTCCGGGTCCGGGGCCCCGGGCACGGGCAGCACCGGGTCGCTGTCCCACACGGTCACCTCGACCTGCCCCTCGCCCAGCTCCAGATCGACCAGGGAGGGGCCGGGCGCGTACTTGCAGGCGTTCGTCAGCAGCTCACTGACCACCAGCTGCACCACGTCCATCGCGCGGTCGGACACCACGAGCCCCTGAGCGGTCCGCGCACGCGCCAGGAAACCTCGGGCCAGCTCCCGGCCGCGGGCGATGTCACCAGGTCTGCCCTCGTACTCCGCTGAAGCCCTGGCCAGCGCTTCTCCTCGCCGGTTCCCCTCGCGGGCAGCCCCGTTCATCCGATCCGCCCTCTTCCCGAGCCTTGACCGCTACGCCGGCCGTCTACCCCGGAACCCGGGAAACATCGGACATCGGCGCATCCGGCCACGGCCGTCGGACCGGGGCCGGGCCGGGACGCGCGGGGCCGCCCGCCCGGAGATCAGCCGCCCAGGGCGCCGAGGACGACGTCCTTGGCCTCGTCCTGCACCTGCCGGAGGTGGTCCGGGCCGAGGAACGACTCGCCGTAGATCTTGTAGACGTCCTCGGTGCCCGAGGGGCGCGCCGCGAACCAGGCGTTCTCCGTGGTGACCTTGATGCCGCCGATGGCCGCGCCGTTGCCCGGCGCCTCGGTGAGCACGGCGGTGACCGGTTCGCCCGCGAGGGTGTCGGCGGTGACCTGGGCCGGGGACAGCTTGGCCAGGCGGGCCTTCTCCTCGCGGGTCGCGGGGGCGTCGATGCGGGCGTAGGCGGGCTCGCCGAAGCGGGCGGTGAGGGCGGCGTAGTGCTCGGAGGGGGTCCTGCCGGTGACGGCGGTGATCTCGGAGGCGAGCAGGGCCAGGATGATGCCGTCCTTGTCCGTGGTCCACACGGAGCCGTCCCGGCGCAGGAAGGAGGCGCCGGCGGACTCCTCGCCGCCGAAGCCGAGCGTGCCGTCGACCAGTCCGTCCACGAACCACTTGAACCCGACGGGCACCTCGACCAGCCGCCTGCCGAGGTCGGCGGCGACCCGGTCGATCATGCCGGAGGACACCAGTGTCTTGCCCACGCCCGCGTCGGCGGGCCACTCGGTGCGGTGGGCGTACAGGTAGTGGATGGCGGTGGCCAGGTAGTGGTTGGGGTTCATCAGCCCGGCGTCGGGGGTGACGATGCCGTGCCGGTCGGCGTCGGCGTCGTTGCCGGTGGCGATGGTGAAGCGGTCGCGCTGCCCGATGAGGGAGGCCATCGCGTGCGGCGACGAGCAGTCCATGCGGATCTTGCCGTCCCAGTCCAGCGTCATGAAGCGCCAGGTGGGGTCGGTGAGCGGGTTGACGACGGTGAGGTCGAGGCGGTGCTGCTCGGCGATCCGGCCCCAGTAGGCGACGGAGGCCCCGCCCAGCGGGTCGGCGCCGATGCGCACCCCGGCGGACCGGATCGCGTCGAGGTCCAGGACGCTCGGCAGGTCGGAGACGTACGCACCGAGGAAGTCGTAGCGGCCGGTGCCGGGCGCGGCGAGCGCCTGGGCGTGGGGGACGCGCCGGACGTCCTTCAGGCCGGCCGCGATGATCTCGTTGGCCCGGTCCTGGATCCAGGACGTCGCGTCCGAGCCGGCGGGGCCGCCGTTCGGCGGGTTGTACTTGAAGCCGCCGTCGGCCGGCGGGTTGTGCGAGGGGGTGACGACCACGCCGTCGGCGAGGCCCGAGGTGCGGCCCCGGTTGTGGGCGAGGATGGCGTGGGAGACGGCCGGGGTGGGGGTGTAGCCGTCGGCGGTGTCGATGAGGACGGTGACGTCGTTGGCCGCGAACACCTCCAGCGCGGTGATCCTCGCCGGTTCGGACAGGGCGTGGGTGTCGGCGCCGAGGAAGAGCGGGCCGGTGGTGCCCTGGGCCGCGCGGTACTCGCAGATGGCCTGGCTGGTCGCGGCGATGTGGTCCTCGTTGAACGCCGTCGCAAGGGACGACCCGCGGTGCCCGGACGTGCCGAAGGCGACCCGCTGCCCGGGCTCGGCGGGGTCCGGGTGCAGGGCGTAGTAGGACGTCACCAGCCGGGCGACGTCGATCAGGTCCTCGGGGCCGGCCGGCTGTCCGGCTCGCTCGTGCTGCATGCGCCCACTCCTCCGCTTCGGTCAGGCATTCGCTCGCCGTCCTATCTTCCCCTGCCGGGGCGGCGGGCGGTCCTTCAGTACCTGGAGAGGTCTCCGCGCCGTGCCGGGTCAGGCAGCGTGCACGCCGGGAGGCGGCGCGCCGGCGAGGGCGGTGCCACCGGGTCCTTCGGTGCCGTGCCCGCTCCGCCGGGCGGTCGGTCCCCGTCCGGCGGAGCGGCTCGCGGGGTGTCCGCGGGCGCCCTCGCGGCGGGTGTCAGATCCGGCCGCCGGTGAGCCGGGTGAGCGGGCCGTGCGTGTGCCGGCCCGCGCGGCGGCCCATCGCGTAGGAGGCCGCGCTCAGCGCGGTCAGGCCGGCGCCCACGCCGGCGGCAACGAGGCGGCGCTGCGCGATGACCGTCCACGCCGTCCTCGCCGTGGTGGCGACGTGGCCCGTGGTGGTGACGACCGCCCGGCGTCCGGCCTCGACGCCCTGCGCCGCCGTCTGCACCGCCCCGTTCGCGGCCCGGGCCGAGCGTTCGGCCCCCGCCCTCGCCGCTGACGCGGCGTCAGCGGCCTTGCCCCCGGCGGTCTTCGCGGCGCGCGAGGCGGGTGCCGTCGCGCGGTCCGCGGCGCCACGGGCCTTGGTCCCGGCCGTCCGGGTGGTGTCGGAGTTCTGGTTCGTGTCCTTGCTCGGATCGCTCATGGAGAGCGCCTTGCCTGTCGCTTCGGCGGCAAACACGCGCCGCGCCCGGCCGGCGCCCCGGCGACACGGCGAACGGGAGCAGCCGGGCGTCGAGGCCCGCTGCTCCCGGTGTGTTTCGGGTGGCTGCGCTCAGTCGCGGTCGACGTGCTCGCGCAGGATCTTGCCGTTCGTGGCGTCGACGTCGACGGTCGTCTTGTCCCAGGTGTCGGTCGACACGACGTCGACGGCCCACACGGCCTTCTGGTCCTTGTCGCCGAGCTCGACGTGGGTGACGGTGCCCTTGGTCTTGTCCGTGGCCGCCTTCACCGCCTGCTGCGGGGTCTGCGTGGCCTTCTTCAGCAGGTCGGCGGTCTTCTTCTTGTCGTCTGCGTCCTGGTCGTCGTCGACCTGGGTGCGGAAGACCTTGCCGCTGACCGCGTCGATGTCGACCCGGTGCACGGTGCCGTCGGAGGCGGCGACCTTGGCCTCCCACTCGGGGGCGCCCGCGCTGGGCGCGGCGTTCGGGGTGCTCGGCATCGGCGAGCCCGTG
This sequence comes from Streptomyces sp. NPDC006384, assembly GCF_042870695.1. Taxonomy (NCBI): domain Bacteria; kingdom Bacillati; phylum Actinomycetota; class Actinomycetes; order Kitasatosporales; family Streptomycetaceae; genus Streptomyces; species Streptomyces sp. NPDC006384. The sequence continues at coordinate 60,116 of NZ_JBIAHR010000026.1, read as the reverse complement.
GGCGACGCGGTCGCCTCGGACGAGGTCCTCTTCAGTTCGAGGTCGACGAGCTTGCCGCCGGACACCTCCTTGACGGCGGTGTCGGCGGCCTTGTCCCAGGTCACCTTGGCCAGCGGGACCAGGGCCTTGCGGTCGGCCTCGTCCTCGTTCAGCGAGGGGGAGGTGGGGGAGGCGGAGGTGGGGGAGGCGGATTCGGAGACCGAGGCGGAACCCGACGGAGAACCCGTGGGTGCCGCCTCGGCGACACTCGAGCGTGTCGTGTCGGCATTGGTACAGGCCGTCATCAGCAGTACGGAACTGCCCAGGGCGCACAGCACGGCCATCGAACGCATGGGGGGAAGTCGTCGCGCAGAGCTCATGTCCCTCTCCGTAACCGTTCGGCCCTTTTGTCATACCGGTTGGGGGGAGAAGACACCCGAATGGCCGGAACGTCCGGCTCTGTGAACGGTCTCCCGGCTCCACCGCGCGCGGCCGTGCGCGCCGTCCGAGGAGGCCGCCCGGGTCAGCCGTGCGGCGGCAGGGCGTCGAGCACGGCGCGGTGGACGGCGCGGGCCAGCCGGGCGCCCCACTCGGAACGCGGCCCGGCGAAGGCATGCACCTGCGCGCCGGGAAACGGGGCGCGGGCAGCCACGCACACCGCGTCGGTGGGGGTGCCGGAGCAGTCGTAGCCCGCCTCCAGCAGTGCCTGCACCTTGGCCTCGGTCGCCGTGACGACGGTGTTGACCAGCGCGGCGTCGCTCAGGGCCACCGGCAGGACGGCGACGATGTTGATCGTGCCCGGCACCGGCGTCGCCGTGCCGGTCTCCTGCGGCGCGGCCGCCCATCCGCGTACCGAGACGCCCGCGGTCACGGCGGCTTCCGCACCGCCGTCCCCGGCGAGGCCGAGGGCGCGGACGTCGGCGGCGGTCATCATCCCCATGCCGCGGCCCTCGGCTCCGGCGGCGCGGGCCAGACCGGCGAGGTGGCGTGCGGGGTCGGTGCGCCGGTAGCCGTGCGCCACCTGGGCGTTGAGCACCCACGCGCAGTCCGCGATCCCGCCGCCGAGCACCGCGCTGCCGGCCATCCGCCAGCCGGGTCCGAGTCGCCACAGCAGGGCGTGCAGCCGTTCGCCGTCCTCCTCGCGCGTCAGGTGCTCCGGGGCGAGCAGGCGGGGCGGCCCGGTTCGGGGCGGGGGGAGGAGGGCGGACACCGGTCGGGGCTCCTTGCCGGTTCGGAGACGGACCGGACGATCGTACGCGGCGCCGGCGAGGGGGCCGCCGGGCCCTCGGCGGCAGGGCTCGTACCGGGGCCGTCCGGACACGGGGACCACCGCGTGCCGGGACGCCGCGCCTCCCCGCCCGGCGGTGGTGCCGTCGCCGCGCATTGCGGACCGGCTCCGGGGCACGTTCACTGAAGACACTTCGCCGTCAGGCGTCAGATCGGAGGCCACCACGATGCTGTCCCACACCCTGGAGCACGGAGTCCTCGTCATCACGGTGGACCAGGATCCGGGAATCGACGGACGGGCACTGCTGTCCACGCGCATCACCAACCTGGTCGACGCCCATCAGCCGGTTCCGGTCGTCATAGTCCTCGCCGAGGAGGCCTCCAGCGGTGCCGCGGTCAGTGCCGTGCTCCGGGCCCACCAGTGGTGCTCGCGCCTCGGAGTACTGATGAGCGTGGTCGCCCACAGCGCCCCCGTCCGGCGGCTGCTGGAGGACAACGCCGACACGTCCGGGCCGCGCCTGGTCGTCCACGCGAGGGTCGACACCGCCGTCACGACCGCGTTCACCGCGGCGGCGTAGCGCGGTACGCGGGCCCCGGACCGCGGTGCGGGACTGCGGCGCGGTCCGGGACGGCGGTCGATGTGCCGTTCCGGACCGCGCCGCGGCCGGTTTCCCGGCCGGGGCTACTGCCGGCCGAGCCAGAGGTCGGGGCCGAAGACCTCGTAGTGGATGTCGGCGGCGGGGACTCCGCGGCGCAGCAGGTCGCCGCGGACGGTGCGCATGAAGGGCACCGGGCCGCACAGGTAGACCGTGACCCCGGCGGGGAGTTCCACGCCGCCGAGGTCGGCGCGTCCGGCCGACGCCTCCGGCGCCCGGTCGCCGGGCTCCTCGTACCAGAGGTGGAGGCGGGCGTCCGGGAGGGCGCCGGTCAGCTCCAGCTGTTCCTGCCGGTGGGCGTGGTCGGCGGGGGTGCGGTCGGCGTGGACGACGGTGACCGGACGGCGGGAGCCGGTGGCGGCCAGGTGGTCGAGCATGGCCAGCACGGGGGTGACGCCGATTCCGGCGGAGACGAGGAGCAGCGGGCCGTCGCCCTCCTCCAGCGCCAGGTCGCCGAACGGCTCGGAGACGGTGAGGACATCGCCCTCGCGCGCCTCGGCGTGCAGCCAGGTGGAGACCTCGCCGTCGGGCCGGCCGGCGCCCTGGACGCGCTTGACGGTGATGCGCCGGTCGGCGCGGCCGGGTGCGGCGGACAGGCTGTACTGGCGGATCTGGTGCGAGCCGTCGGGCAGTTCGGACCGGACGCTGACGTACTGGCCCGGGCGGAAGGGCGTGGCGGGGCGGCCGTCGGCCGGCCGCAGCACGAGGGAGACGGCGTCGGTGCTCTCCTCGCGCCGCCCGACGATCTCCATGCGGCGCCAGACCTGGCCCTCGGCGGTCCCGGCCTCCTGGTAGAGGCGGGCCTCGACGGCGATGAGCGCGTTGGCCATCAGCCAGTAGACCTCGTCCCAGGCGGCGGCGACCTCGGGGGTGACGGCGTCGCCGAGGACCTCCGCGATCGCCGCGAACAGGTGGTGATGGACGACCTTGTACTGGTCGGAGGTGACGCCGAGGGAGGCGTGCTTGTGCGCGATCCGGGACAGCATCGCGTCGGGGCGTTCGTCGGGGCGCTCCAGGAGCATGCCGGCGAACGCCGCTATGGACCCCGCCAGTGCCTTCTGCTGCTCGCCGCTGGCCTGGTTGCCCCGGTTGAACAGGTCCCGCAGCAGCTCCGGGTGGGCGTCGAAGAGCTTCTTGTAGAACAGCTCGGTGATGTCACCGATGGCCGCTCCGACGGCCGGAAGGGTGGCCCGGACCACGGGGACTGACTGTTCGGAGAGCACAGCGACTCCTTGAATTGGTAGATTATTTTCGTGTTTTGCGCCACAGGCCGGCACCGGCCGGCCCGCTCGGGCGTCAGCCGGGCGGGCGGGTCGTCAGGCCCATCAGGACCGGGCCGGTGGGCGAGGCCACCAGGTCGGCGACGGTCAGCGGGTCGAGCGCGCCGTAGAACGCCTCCTGGGCGGCGCGCAGGGCGCCCCGCAGCCGGCAGGCACCCCGCAGCGGGCACGGCGTCCCGCCCTCGCAGGCGACGACCTCGCCGTCGCCCTCGAGTTCGCGGACCAGCCGGCCCACCGAGGCGCCGCGCCCCGGGCCGGTCAGTGTCAGCCCGCCGCCACGGCCGCGCCGGGCCTCCACCACGCCGAGGTGCTGCAGGCGGGTGATGGCCTTCGCCGCGTGCGTGTACGGCACGCCGATGACCTCGGCCACCTCGCGCGTGGTGAGGGGGGCGTCGCCGTCTCTCACGACCGCCAGGCGCATCACACAACGCAGCGCCAGGTCGGTGAACTTCGTCAGCCGCACGCCCCGGACGCTATCAAATACGCATGCTAGATTCGTCTTCATCCGGCGGCCGGGGCCCTGTGGAGTGCGTCACCCGGCGGTCCGCCGCCGGGCGGACCGCTCGACGGGGCCGCGGCCCGGCCGGGTCGGACACACAGCGGAGGTGACACCGGATGGCGACGGAGGACGGCGGCTCCCCCGGCACGGGCGGGGCGGCACCCCTCCCCCACGTGCTGTGCGACACCGCGGAGTTGTCGGCACTCGGGGCCGACACGCCGGCCGGTGCCCTGTGGCGGCTGGCGGAGCCGGGACGGCAGCTCGACGCCAACGTGGTCCGCCTCCCCCCGTCCGGACGGGTCGGCACGCACACCGAGCCCGACCTCGACGTCCTGCTCCTGGTCCTCGACGGCACGGCGACCCTCGTCCGCACCGACGGGGAGCAGCCGTTGCGCGCGGGGCTGCTGACCTGGCTGCCGCACGGTTCCACGCGCGCGGTGGCGGCGGGGCCCGACGGGGTGACGTATCTGACCGTGCACCGGCGCCGGCCGGGCATGCGCGTCCAGCCGCCCGGTGCCGCCGGCCTGCCGCGCCCGGGCGGCGTCTGAGCGACACCGGCGCCGCACACGGCCACGGCTGCCGCACCGTGGCGGCACGACTTCGACGAGCAGGCCGAGCGGCTGCTCACCGCCGGACTGCTCCTGCTGCTCGTCGCCCGGCCGCCGACCGGCCGGGCGGCACAGCCGGGGAACTGCGGTCCGTGGTGATCTTCACCGTCCCCGCCCCCGTCGTGCCGCACGGCGTGACGGTCTCCCGTCGTCTCCCGCCTCGACCGGCTGCGGCCGCCCCGGGCCCGGGCACCGACGGCGCGCCGGGCACCCCTCCCTCCCGGGCACGGGCGTACGCCGTACGGGGTGTTTGCCGCCCTGCCGTCGGGTAACTCCGGAATTCCGGACGCAGGCCCCCGCACGGCCTGCGGCGTCGGCACTGCCGGGCGGTGATTCCAGGAGGCGCGATGTGGAACCGTAAGGGCAGGAAAGGACGCCGGACCGGACGCGTTCCCATGGAACTGTGCGATCTGTGCGCCAAGGTCTTCCCCGAGAACGAGGCCGTGCGCGGCTACGCGCCCGACTCGTCCGCCGCCCACGCCGCCGACGAACGGCTCGACGGGCTGCGGCTGATCACCGCGTGCTGCGACGACCACTTCGACATGGTCAAGGACGGCTACCAGGACCGGCCCTTCGTGGAGGAGGAGCTCTGGGCGGCGAAGCTGAACCGGGCGCTGACCACGGGTCCGCCGGCGCTCTCCATGGACCAGCTCGCCTGCCGGACGGGCCTGCGCGAGCCGCAGATCCGCCGTGCCATCGCCTGGCACAACAAGCAGATGCGGCAGCGGCAGCGTACGGACCCGTGAGCCGGACCGGGTCCCCCGGACGGCGTGCCCGGAGCACGTTTGCCGGGCCGCCGCCGGGTCACTCGGTTCCGCACCGGCGAGCCATCGATGGACGTCCGAGGAGCATCCGTGGACCGGTTCCGGCGCCCCTTCGTCCGCCTGTGGGACCGGTTGGCCGCGTCCGCCCTCGTCCGGCGCGGCCGGGACCTGGAGCTGATGCACCGGGCCATGGGCTTCGCCACGCTGGCCCTGGTCACGCTGGCGCCGCTGCTGATCGTGGTGGCCGCCGCCGACCCGCTGGGACGCGGCGGCTTCGCGTCCTGGCTGGCCGACGGCATGGGGCTGTCCGGCCGGTCCGCGAAGGTGCTGACCGACATCATCAGCCCGCCGACCAAGGTGATCGGCACCACCAGCGTGTGGGGCGGTATCGCCCTCGCCGTGTTCGGCGTGTCCTTCGCCGCGAGCGTGCAGAACGGCTACGAGCGCATCTGGGGGCTGCCGTCCGGCCCGTGGCACCGGGTCTGGCGGCAGCTGACCTGGGTGATCGCGCTGACCGCGTACCTCTACCAGGAGGTGCAGACACGGACCGCCCTGCACGGCTCGGTGCGGATCGCGCTGTCCACGGCGACCGGCGTCCTGTTCTTCTGGTGGGGGCAGCACTTCCTGCTGGGCAACCAGATCCGCTGGCGCGACCTGCTGCCGGGGGCGCTGGCCACCATGGTCGGCCTGATCGGTCTGCGCGGCTTCTCCTACCTGGTCTTCACTCCGCTGATCCTGGACAACACGATCAGTTACGGCACGGTCGGCATCGTGCTCGTGGTCGAGTCGTGGCTCATCGGGGTGGGGTTCGTCGTCTTCGGCGGCGCGATGGTCGGTCACTGGTTCTGCGAGCACCACTGGTGGACCCGCACCATCGACCGGGAACGGGAGTGAGCCCCGGCGCCGCCGCAGGGCGTGCCGGGGCTCAGCGGCGCCCCGACGTCGCGGCGGCGGCGACACCGGCCGCCACGGCGGCCAGCGCCAGCGGGCGGCGGTGGCGGGAGAGCCAGAACTGGAGGCTGCGCGCGTGCGCCTCCTCGTCGAACAGGCCGTGGGCCCCGTGGTCGGTGTCCGCGGCGTCGTCCACCGGCTCGTAGAGGTTGACCGGCCGGGACGGGTCGACGGGGTCGTCGGTCTGCTGCGAGTCGTAGCCGGTGCGGGCCAGATAGCGGTCGAGCAGGCCCGGGGCGAACTTCTGCCCGAGGAGGGTCGCGACGGTGGAGCCGCCGACCCAGTACATGCGCCTGCCCGGCCGGCCGGCCGCGTGCAGCACGGCCTCGGCGGCGACCTCGGGCTGGTAGACGGGGGCGACCGGGCGCGGGTGCCGGGGCAGCCGGCTGAGGACCCAGCTGAACTGGGGCGTGTTCAGGCCGGGCATCTGCACCATGGTGACCCGCACCCCGCTGCGGTCGTGCAGCAGCTCGCAGCGCAGGGACTCGGTGAAGCCCTGGATGGCGTGCTTGGCCCCGCAGTACACCGACTGCAGCGGCACGCTGCGCTCGGCGAGGGCCGAGCCGACCTGCACGATGGTGCCCCGGTCACGCGGCACCATCCGCCGCAGCGCGGCCTGGGTGCCGTGGACGAAACCGAAGTAGGTCACCTCGGTGGCCCGCCTCAGCTCCTCGGGCCGGACCTCCATGACGGGTGCGAAGACGGTCGTGAAGGCGGCGTTGACCCAGACGTCGATCGGGCCGAGCTCGTCCTCGATCCGGGTCGCGGCGGCGTCCACCGCCTCGGCGTCGGAGACGTCCACGACCAGGGGCAGTGCCCGCCCGCCGGCCTCCCTGACCTCCTCGGCCGCCCGCTCGAGCGCGTGCTCGCCGCGCGCGAGAAGCGCCACGGCGGCGCCGCGCGCGCCGAAGGCGCGGGCCGTGGCCCGGCCGACGCCGGCGGTGGCACCGGTGACGACCACCACCTCGGCGCCGTCCGCCCGGCGGTGCCGGCCGCCGCGCCCGTACCGCCCCGCGCCGGTCACTTCTCGCCCCGGCCGGGCAGGTGCCCGGTGGTGCCGCCCGGGCAGTGCTCCGCGTGCGGGACGTTCCTCGCGGGCAGGTGCCGCAGCATGTCGTCGGCGTCGTGGATCATGAAGCTCTCCTGGGCGGGTACGAAGGTCTCTCGGGGATGCCGAAGGTCTCTCGGACATGTGGAGTGCCTTCCCCGGCGGGTCGTAAACCGGGCGGTGCCCGCCCGTCCGGCCGCCCGTGCCCCGTTCCCGCCCGTGCCCGATGCGCGCCCTCAGCGTCGGCGCGGTGCGCGCGCCGGGGGCGGTGCGGTGCTCGCGCGGGTCACCAGCCGGGTGGGTACGAGCGTCGTCCCCCGCTCCGGGCCCTCCTGACGCATCTTGCGCAGCACGGCCCGCACGCACAGCCGTCCCACCTCGGCGAAGTCCTGGTGAACGGTGGTCAGCGGCGGCAGGAAGGAGCCTGCCTCCGGGATGTCGTCGAAGCCGATGACGCTGACGTCCTCGGGCACGCGCCGGCCGTGTTCGTGCAGGGCGCGCAGCAGGCCCAGGGCCATCTGGTCGTTGGCCGCGAAGACGGCCGTGCACTCCTCACGGACGGCGAGTTCCAGGCCGGCGCGGTAGCCGGACTCCGCGGACCAGTCGCCCCGGACGAGGGGCGGCGGAGTGCGGCCCGCCTCGGCGAGAGTACGGCGCCAGGCGTCCGTGCGGCGCTGGGCGGCGAAGGACTCCTCGGGCCCGGCCAGGTGCCACACGGTGTCGTGGCCGAGGCCGAGCAGGTGCCGGACGGCGGCGCGGGTGCCGCCGGCCTGGTCGGTGTCGACGACCGTGTAGTGGTCGCCGGCGTCGGAGTCGACCACGACGACCTGGACGTGGGGCGGCAGGGTGACGGTGGCCGCGTCCAGGAGGTGGACCTCCATGATGACGATCACCGCGTCGACGGCGAGCTCCTCCAGCCGGGAGAACGCGCCCCGCACCTCGTCCTGCGTGGGCACGGCGACGGGCAGCAGCGTCACGGCGTAGCCCTCGCTCGCGGCGGAGGTCGCGATGGCCTCCAGGGTGCGCACGTTGCCCGTGGTGGACAGGGAGAAGGTGATGACGCCGATGGTGCGGAACTCGCCGCGTTTGAGCGCCCGGGCGGCGCTGTTGGGGCGGTAGCCGAGCTCCTTCATCGCCGCCAGGACCTGCCGCCGGGTCTCCTCCGTCACCCCGGCGTAGCCGTTGGAGACGCGGGAGACGGTCTGCGAGGAGACCCCGGCCAGCCGGGCCACGTCCGCCATGGAGGCCGTGCGCCCCCGGACGCGCCGGGACCGCGCGGGTGCGCCCGTCGGGACTTCCTCAGCCGTGCTCACTCCGCGTCAGCCACCTCTCTGTCGCTGTCAGGCCTTGGTGCGCAAAGACCCTTGACCGTCGTCATCGGGGCAGTGTAGACATGCCGCCATCAGATGTTTACGTAAACATAACAGCCGGGGCGTCTTTTCGCGGCATCCGATGTTTGCGTAAACATCGCCAGGTTCCCAGGACGTGGACGAGCGAGGAACGACATGACGACGCTGCAACCGCCGGCCGCCGAGCCGCGGCCGGCACCGCCTCCGCCCAGGGGGAACCGCCGCTCCTGGACGGGATGGGGGTTCCTCGGCCCCTTCGTGGCCGTGTTCGCCCTGGTCTTCCTCGCGCCGATCGCCTACTCGGTCCATCTGAGCCTCTTCCGCGACCGGCTCATCGGCGGGACCACCTTCGTCGGCCTGGACAACTACGCCCAGGCTCTCCAGGACGACCGGTTCTGGGCCTCGCTCGGCCGGGTCTCCCTCTTCCTGGCCGTCCAGGTGCCCGTCATGCTCGGCATCTCGCTGCTGGTGGCGCTGGCCCTGGACAGCGGACGGCTCTACGGCCGGGACTTCTTCCGCATCTCGGTCTTCCTGCCGTACGCCGTGCCCGCCGTGGTGGCCACCCTGATGTGGGGCTTCATGTACGGCACCCGCTTCGGCCTGGTCGGCGACATCAACGACGCGCTCGGCGTCCCGCTGCCCGACCCGCTCTCCCCCGACCTCGTGCTGGCCTCCATCGGCAACATCGTGACCTGGGAATTCGTCGGCTACAACATGCTGATCTTCTACGCGGCGCTGCGCGTGATCCCGCACTCGCTGTACGAGGCCGCGGAGATCGACGGCGCCGGGCAGATCCGCGTGATCACCGCCATCAAGCTGCCGGCCATCCGCGGGGCGCTGGTCATCGCGACGATCTTCTCGATCATCGGCAGCTTCCAGCTCTTCAACGAGCCGAACATCCTGCAGCCGCTGGCCCCCAACGCGATCAGCACCGACTACACGCCGAACTCCTACACGTACTCGCTCTCCTTCAGCGGGCAGCAGCACAACTACTCCGCGACGGTCGCCATCGTCATGGGGCTGATCACCATGGTCATCGCCTACGTCGTCCAGCTGCGCGGCATGCGCAAGGGAGTGTGATCCGGCGATGACCGGTCCTGTCGTCACCGTCTCCGGCCGTCCCGCGTCCGCGCCCTCCGGCGGCTCCCGCCGCGCCGCGCCCAGGCTGCGCGCCGCACGCCGCCGGCACACCCCGGGCCGGCCCCGGCGCAGCGTCCTGCTGACCCTCCTCACCGGCCTGGTGGTGCTCTACAGCCTGGTGCCGCTGCTCTGGCTGGTCATCAGCGCCACCAAGACGCAGGAGGGCCTGTCCGACTCCTTCGGCCTGTGGTTCGACGGGGACTTCGCCCTGTGGGACAACATCACGCAGACGTTCACCTACGACGACGGCGTGTTCACGCGCTGGCTGCTCAACACCGTGCTGTACGTGGTGCTGGGCGCCGGCGGCGCGACCTTCCTGGCGGTGCTCGGCGGCTACGCGCTCGCCAAGTTCCGCTTCCCCGGACGGCGCGCGGTGTTCGCCGTCGTCATCGGCGCGGTCGCGGTGCCGGGTACGGCGCTGGCGGTGCCGACCTTCCTCATGTTCAGCAGGATGGGGCTCACCGACACGCCCTGGGCGGTGATCGTCCCGTCACTGATCTCGCCGTTCGGTCTGTATCTGATGTGGGTGTTCGCCGGTGAGGCCATCCCGACCGAGCTGCTGGAGGCCGCGCGCATCGACGGCGCAGGCGAGGTGCGGACCTTCTTCCGCGTCGCCCTGCCGCTGCTGGCGCCCGGCATCGTCACCGTCCTGCTGTTCACCATGGTCGCGACCTGGAACAACTACTTCCTGCCGCTGATCATGCTCAAGGACCCGGACTGGTATCCGCTGACCCTGGGCCTGAACAGCTGGAACCAGCAGGCCCAGACCGCGGGCGGCGAGGCCGTCTTCCACCTGGTCGTCACCGGTTCCCTCCTCACGATCCTGCCGCTGATCGCCGCGTTCCTGCTGCTGCAGAAGTACTGGCAGTCCGGGCTCGCCGCCGGAAGCGTCAAGGAGTGATCCCGGCGCTCCGCGCTCCGGGTCCCTCCCCCGCACACATCTCCGACCCTCGACGGTGCCGGTTTCGGCCACGAAGAAGTGGAAGCTCGCCCATGCACAAGCACTCGCGCCGCCTGCTGCGCGGCATCGGTCTCGTCTGCGCCCTCGCCCTGGGAGTGACCGCCTGCGGCGGCGAGGACGGTGGATCGAGCGGGAAGCCGGTCTCCCAGGAGGACGTCCGGGCGGCCCTGAAGAAGGGCGGCACCATCACCGTCTGGGCGTGGGAGCCGACGCTCGAGCAGGTGGCGGCCGGCTTCGAGAAGGAGCACCCCGGCGTCAAGGTGAACCTGGTCAACGCGGGCACCAACAACGACCAGTACACGGCGCTGCAGAACGCGATATCGGCGAAGAAGGGCGTGCCCGACGTCGCCCAGATCGAGTACTACGCCATGGGCCAGTTCGCGCTGACCGAGCAGCTCACCGATCTCAAGCGCTTCGGTGCCGAGAAGCTCTCCGCCCGCTACTCCCCCGGCCCCTGGAACGGGGTGAAGGCCGGCGGGGAGGGCGTCTACGCGCTGCCGATGGACTCCGGCCCGATGGCGCTGTTCTACAACAAGAAGGTCTTCGACAAGTACGGCATCAAGGTGCCCACCACCTGGGACGAGTACCTCACCGCCGCCCGCGACCTGCACAGGAAGAACCCGAAGGCGTACATCACCGCCGACACCGGTGACGCCGGCTTCACCACCAGCATGCTCTGGCAGGCCGGTTCGCGTCCCTACACGGTGAACGGCACCGAGGTGAAGATCGACTTCTCCGACGCGGGCGCCGCGAAGTTCACCGGCGTCTGGCAGAAGCTCATCGACGAGAAGCTGCTCGCCCCGGTCACCAGCTGGTCCGACGAGTGGTACAAGGGCCTCGGCGACGGCAGCATCGCGACCCTCGCGACCGGTGCCTGGATGCCCGCGAACCTGGAGTCGGGCGTGAAGAACGCCTCCGGTGACTGGCGCGTCGCCCCGCTGCCGCAGTGGAAGGCGGGCGACAAGGCCGGCGCGGAGAACGGCGGCAGCGCGCTCGCCCTGCCCGAGCTCGGCAGGAACGAGGCGCTGGCGTACGCCTTCGTGGAGTACGCCAACGCCGGCAAGGGCGTGCGGACCCGCCTGGAGAACGGCGCCTTCCCGGCGACCACCGCGGACCTGCGGTCCACGAAGTTCCAGGAGACGAGGTTCCCGTACTTCGGGGGCCAGCAGGCCAACAAGATCTTCGCCGAGGCCGCCGGGAACGTCTCCTCCGACTGGTCGTACCTGCCCTACCAGGCGTACGCGAACTCGGTCTTCAACGACACCGTCGGCAAGGCCTACGTCTCCGGCACCACGCTGGCCGAGGGACTGAAGGCCTGGCAGAAGGCCTCGGCCGAGTACGGCAGCAAGCAGGGCTTCACCGTCGAGCAGTAGCAACCGCACCACGCGATGCGGCGGCCCGCACGGGGCGGCTCGACGCCCGCGCCGCCCCCGCACCGCACGCCCACACCGGAAGGACCGTCATGTTCCCCACCCTTTCGTCCCGCCCGCACAGCGGACCGGACGGCGCGCCCGCGCCCCGGCTCGGCTTCGGCGCCGACTACAACCCCGAGCAGTGGCCCCGGGAGGTGTGGCAGGAGGACGTACGGCTGATGCGCGAGGCCGGCGTCAACGTCGTGTCCGTGGGCATCTTCTCCTGGGCCCGCATCCAGCCGGAGCCGGACACCTGGGACTTCGCCTGGCTCGACGAGATCATGGACCTGCTCCACGAGAACGGCGTCGGCGTGGACCTGGCCACCGCCACCGCCTCGCCGCCGCCCTGGCTGACCACCGCGCACCCGGAGATCCTCCCGGTCACCGACCGCGGGGAGACGCTGTGGCCGGGGGCACGCCAGCACTGGCGGCCCACCTCGCCGGTCTTCCGGGAGCACGCCCTGCGCCTGGTCCGCGAGCTGGCGGCCCGCTACGCCGGTCACCCGGCCCTGGTCGCCTGGCACGTCAACAACGAGCTGGGCTGCCACAACGTCTACGACTACTCGGACGACGCGGCCCGCGCCTTCCGGGACTGGCTGCGCGCCCGGTACACCACGCTGGACGCCCTCAACCACGCCTGGGGGACGGCCTTCTGGTCGCAGCGCTACAGCGACTGGGAGCAGATCCTGCCGCCGCGGCTCGCCGCCTCGCACCCGAACCCGACGCAGCAGCTGGACTTCAAGCGCTTCTCGTCGGACGCGCTGAAGGACCACCTGCGGGCCGAGCGGGAGGTGCTGCGGGAACTCACCCCGGACGTCCCGGTCACCACCAACTTCATGGTGATGCCGGGCATCAAGGGTATGAACTACGCGGACTGGGCGGGCGAGGTGGACTTCGTCGCCAACGACCACTACGTCGTCCCGCGCCCGCAGGACCGCGACGAGCTGTCCTTCTCGGCGAACCTCACCAGCGGCATCGCGGGCGGCCGGCCCTGGTTCCTGATGGAGCACTCCACCAGCGCCGTGAACTGGCAGCCCGTCAACCTGGCGAAGCGGCCGGGTGAGATGGCCCGGGACTCGCTGACCCACGTGGCGCACGGCGCCGACGCGGTCTGCTTCTTCCAGTGGCGTCAGTCGGCGGCCGGCGCCGAGAAGTACCACTCGGCGATGGTCCCGCACGCCGGCGCCGACAGCGACCTGTTCCGCGCGGTCACCGCGCTCGGCGACACACTGAAGACCCTCGCGCCGGTCGCCGGCAGCGAGCGGGAGCCCGCCGGGGTCGGCATTCTCTTCGACTGGGAGTCCTGGTGGGCGAGCGAGCAGGACTCGCACCCCACCTCGCTGCTGGACTACCACCAGGAGGCCCTCGACTGGTACTCCGCGCTGCTCGCCCTCGGCATCCGCGCCGACGTCGTCACCACCGGCGCCGACCTGAGCCGCCACCGGGTGCTGATCGCACCGGTGCTGCACCTGGTCCCCGCCGGCCTCGCCAAGGAGCTCACCCGGTACGCCGAGCAGGGCGGGCACCTGGTCACCACGTACTTCTCCGGCATCGTGGACGAGCACGACCACGTCTGGCTCGGCGGCTACCCGGGCGCCCTGCGGGAGCTGCTGGGCATCCGCGTCGAGGAGTTCGGCCCGCTGCCCGCCGGGCGGACCGTGGAGCTGGACGACGCGACCACCGGCGCCCTGTGGACCGACCGGATCACCGTCACCGACCCCGGGACCGAGGTCCTCGCCCGCTATCGCACGGGCGCTTACGCGGGCCGTCCGGCCGTCACCCGGCGGCCGGCGGGCGGCGGTTCGGCCGCGTACGTCTCCACCCGGCTCGGCGCCGACGGGCTCGCCGCGCTGCTGCCGCGGCTGCTGGAGCCGGCCGGCGTGGCGAGCGACCTGCCCGCCGAGGTGCGCGGCCTGGTCGAGGTCACCGTGCGCCGCGGTCCGGGCGGCCGGTTCGTGTTCCTGGTCAACCGGACCGACGAGACCGTGACCGTCCCGGGGTTCACCGGAGAGGTCCTGGTGGGCGGCACCGGCGACGAGGGCGCCGTCGTCCTCGCACCCAGGGGCGTCGCCGTCCTGCGCACGCCCGCCGGCTGAGCGTACGTCCCGCGCCACCTCTGTCTCCCCGGAGCGGCACGCACCCGCTCCGGGGCCGTCCCCTCCTGCCCGGAACCACGCGGAAGGGGCCACCGCAGCGACCACACCTTCCCGTTGGGAGCACACGATGGCACGACGTACTCGCGGCAGACGCCTCCTCGGAGCCGCTGCGCTCACCGCCCTGGCCACCGGGGCCGCTTCGCTCACTGTCCCCGCGCAGGCCGAGCCCGCCACGGCCGCCGCCTCCGTCACGGTGCGGCCGGACCCGTCGTACCAGCAGGAGGAGTTCGAGGGCTGGGGCACCAGTCTGGTCTGGTTCGCCAACGCCACCGGCGACTACCCGCCCGAGATCCGCGAGAAGCTGGCCCGGCTGCTCTTCGACGACGAGGGCCTCGGCCTGAACATCGCCCGCTACAACATCGGCGGCGGCAACGCGCCGGACGTCAAGGACTACCTGCGCGCCGGCGGCGCGGTCGAGGGCTGGTGGAAGGCGCCCGCGGGCACCACCCGTAAGGACACCGACTGGTGGAGTGCCGACGACCCGGCCGACTGGAACGAGGACGCCGACGCCACCCAGCGCTGGTGGGTCGAGCGCATCAAGGACGACATCGACCACTGGGAGACCTTCAGCAACTCGCCGCCCTGGTTCATGACCGTCAGCGGCTACGTCTCCGGCGGCTTCGACTCCTCCACCGACCAGCTGAAGCCCGATTCGGTCGACGACTTCGCCGCCTACCTGGCGGGCGCGACCAGGCGGCTGGAGAAGGCGGAGGGCATCAAGGTCGACACCGTCGACCCGTTCAACGAGCCCAACACCCCCTACTGGGGCACACGGCTGGGCCCGGACGGCGAACCCGTCGGGGGCCGGCAGGAAGGGGCCCACATGGGCCCCGAGCTGCAGCGCAAGGTCCTCCGGGCCCTCGCCCCCGCGCTCAAGAAGGCAAGGGTCAAGGCAGACATCTCCGCGATGGACGAGACCAACCCGAGCACCTTCGCCAAGAACTGGAGCGCCTACTCCCCGGCCGACCGCGACCTCGTCGGCCAGATGAACGTCCACACCTACGGCACCGCTCAGCGCACCACCGTGCGCGACCTCGCGAAGGCGGCGGACAAGCCGCTGTGGATGAGCGAGGTCGGCGGCGACTGGGGCGACGGGCAGGACTTCGAGGACATGCGGCCCGGCCTCGGCCTCGCCCAGCAGATCGTCGACGACCTGCGCGAACTGGAGCCCCGCGCCTGGGTGTTCTGGCAGCCCGTCGAGGACTACGACAACATGAAGCCCGGCGGCGAGTCCGCGAAGGGCGGCAACTGGGGCAGCATCCAGATCCCGTTCGGCTGCACCGCCGAGGACACCCTGGAGACCTGCCCGATCCGGACGAACACCAAGTTCGACACGGCGCGCAACTTCACCCGCTTCATCAAGCCCGGCGACCGGCTCATCAGGACGGACGACACCTCCAGCGCCGCCGCCGTCACCCGCGACGGCAGGGGTGCCTCGCTCGTCCACGTCAACCGCACCACCGCGCCGCGCACGGTCACCCTCGACCTGTCGAAGTTCCGCGACGTCAGCCGGGGGGCCACCGTCACCCCGGTCGTGACCAGCGCCGACGGCAGGCTCGCGAAGCAGGACCCGATCCGGGTCGCCGGCCGCACGGCCGCCTTCACCGTGCCCGCGCAGTCCGTGACCTCCTTCGAGATCAAGGGCGTCTCCGGCGTCGCGAAGGACGCCCCGGCCCTGCGCAAGGGCCACACCTACACGCTGACCGGTGTGCAGAGCGGCAAGACCGTCACCGTCGCCGGCGACGGCACGGGGCTGGTCCTCGGCGCCGGCACCGGCACGGCGGCGCAGCGGTGGCGGCTGAGCGCGGTCCGCCCCGGCGACGGCGTCCGCGACCGGTACGTCTTCACCCGGCCCGGCGACGGCACGCGGCTGGCCGTACGCGACGACGTCCCGGTGGCCGAGCCCGACACGGGCCGGCCCGATGCGGCCGCCGAGTGGCTCGCGTCGACCACCGGCGACGGCACCTGGACGCTGGTCAACGCCGGTACCGGGCGCCTCCTCGAGGTCGGCGGCCAGGCCACCCACGAGGGCGCCGCGGTCACGACGTGGCCGCCCAACTCCGGCGCCAACCAGCGGTGGACGGTGACGGACGTGTCCGCCGGCTGACCCCTCCTCCTGCACGACCGGCCCTGCCCGCACCGCCGGCGGCGGTGCGGGCAGGGCCGTGACCAGGCATGTGACCACAGAAGGAGACGGCATGACCATCGACCCCCGCGAGCTCGACGTGCGCCGCAGGATGGCGGCGCGGGAGCTCTACTCGGACGGCGCGCCGGGCCTGGAGGGCCTGGCCGAGGAACGTCTGCGGGGCAAGGAGCTGGCCGACGCCTACAACCGGACCGCCGCCCGGGACGAGGAGGGCCGTAGGGAACTCCTGAAGGAGATGCTGGCCTCCGTCGGCACGGGCGTGTGGATCGAGCCGCCGCTGCACGTGGCCTACGGCAGCCGTGTGCACCTGGGCGACGACGTGTACGCCAACTTCGGCCTCACCCTCGTCGACGACGTGGAGGTCCTCGTCGGCGACCGGGTGATGTTCGCCCCGCACGTGACCGTCAGCACCACCGGCCACCCCGTCCACCCGGATCTGCGCAGGGACGGCACGCAGTTCTCGGCGCCGGTGCGCATCGAGGACGACGTGTGGATCGGGGCCGGTGCGCTGATCATGCCCGGGGTCACCGTCGGCCGGGGGTCGGTGGTCGGCGCGGGCAGCGTGGTGACGGCCCATGTGCCGCCCATGGTGGTCGTCGCGGGGACCCCGGCACGGGTGCTGCGCGAGATCACCGACGCGGACCGGGAGTGGAGCCACCGTCCGCCCCGGACCCTGCGCCGGGACGGGAGCTGAGCGCGTCCGCCGGGCGGGGAGAGGCGCTCCGGGGACCGGCGGGGCCGTCGGCTCCCTGACTCCCTCGGCGCCGGGGCAGGGGACGGAGACTCAGCGGCGGCGGCCGCGCGCCGACAGGCCGCCGCCGACACCGGCGACGTGCAGGGCCAGCAGGGCGAGGCCGATGAGCATGACGTTGGTCGAGGTGAAGACGTCGTTGGTCGAGATCTCCGCCGCGTTGATCAGCCAGGCGAGGAGAAACAGGACCGCCGCGATGATGGCGAGCACGGTGTGACCCCCTTCGGATCGGCGGCACCGGGCCGGTGCCGTGTCACGCGTATGCCCCCGACAGGGCGGCTGACACGGCGGTACGCGGGGCGTGTTGCCGGGAACGGAGCCACGGCGGGCGGGCCGGGCACCGGCCCCGCGGGCCCGCCCCGGCGCGCGGCAGGGCGGCGGGGGGCGGCACCGGGTCTCACGCGCCCGGCGCTACCAGCACTTCTTAGGTTAGGCTAACCTTCAGCTTGTGAGATCTGGTGAAGACGCAGCCGGTACGCCGCGCCTGCGCGGTCATGAGCTGTCGGCCACGGGGGTGACCGTGGCGTACGACGGCGTCGATGTCGTGCACGACGCCGCGGTCGGGCTCAGGCCCGGTGAAGTGACCGTCCTGGTGGGCCCGAACGGCAGCGGGAAGTCGACGCTGCTGCGGACGATCGCCCGCCTCCAGCGGGCCCGCACCGCCACGCTCAGCATCGACGGCACCGTCGACGGACTGGCGCTGACGGCCCGTGAGTTCTCGCGGTACGTCGCCCTGCTGACGCAGAGCCGTCCGACGCCGGGCGGGCTGACCGTGCGGGACGTCGTCGAGTTCGGCCGCTATCCGTACCGCGGACGCTGGGGCCGGCCGGACCCGGACGGTCCGGCCGCCGTCGACCGGGCGCTCGCGCTCACCGGGGTCGACGGCCTCGCCGACCGCGGTGCCGACCACCTGTCCGGCGGTCAGCTGCAGCGGGTGTGGCTCGCGAGCTGCCTCGCCCAGGAGACCGGCGTACTGCTGCTGGACGAGCCGACGACCTACCTCGACCTGCGCTACCAGGTCGAACTCCTCGACCTGATCCGCGACCTGGCGGACGATCACGGCATCGCCGTCGGCGTCGTCCTGCACGACCTCGACCAGGCCGCGGCCGTCGCCGACCGGATCACCCTCCTCGAGGCGGGCCGGATCGTCGCCGACGGTCCGCCCGAGGACGTACTGACGCCGGAGCGGCTGACCGCCGTCTACGGCATCCGCATCGACGTCGACACCGACCCCCTCACCGGCCTGCTGCGCACCCGCCCGGTCGGCCGCCACCACATACGGACCGAAAGGCTCGGCACCACCTCATGAGACGCCTCCTGCTCACCGCGGCCGCCACCACCGCCGCGGCGCTGACCCTCGCCGCCTGCGGCACCACCGAGCCCGCCGCCGACAAGACGGAGAAGAAGGCCTCCGGGGCCATCACCCTCAAGGACGGCAAGGGCGCCGAGGTGAAGCTCCCCGGCCCGGCCGCCAAGGTCGTCGCCACCGAGTGGAACGTCGTCGAGAGCCTCGTGTCGCTCGGTGTCGACCCGGTCGGCGTCGCCGACGTCAAGGGCTACAAGACCTGGGACACCTCCGCCCCGCTGAAGAACGAGCCGAAGGACATCGGCACGCGGGGCGAGCCGAGCATGGACACCGTCGCCGCGCTCGCCCCCGACCTGATCATCGCCACCACCGACCTGCCGCCGGCCGCCGTGAAGCAGCTGCGCTCGGTCGCCCCGGTGCTGGAGGTCAAGTCCGCGGACGGCGCCGGCCAGATCGACCGGATGCTGGGCAACGTCGACCTCATCGCCCAGGCCACCGGCACCACGGACCGGGCGAAGAAGGTCCGCGAGGACTTCGAGACGAAGATCGCCGAGGGCAAGAAGGCCCTGGCCGGTGCGGGGCTGGCCGGCAAGGAGATCGCCTTCACCGACGGCTACGTCACCTCCGGCCAGGTCTCCGTCCGCCCCTACACGGCGACGTCGCTGATCGGCGAGGTCAACGAGGCGATCGGCCTGAAGAACGCCTGGAAGACGAAGGGCGACGAGGTCTACGGTGTCGCCGCCACCGACGTCGAGGGCCTGACCGCCCTGCCGAAGGACGTCCGGTTCGCCTACATCGGCAACGACAAGGACCCGAACTCCACCCCGTTCACCGGCGCGCTGGCCCAGAACTCGGTGTGGAAGTCCCTGCCGTTCGTGAAGGCGGGCGCCGTGCACCGGCTGGACGACGGCATCTGGATGTTCGGCGGCCCGGCCTCCATGTCCGCGTACGTCGACTCCGTCGTCGCCTCGCTGACGAAGTAGCGCGGTCATGGCCGTCACCGCAACGAAACCCGCCGTCCGTCCGTCGCCGGCTCCCGCGCCCCGGTCGGGTGCGGCCGCGGTGACGGCCGGGCTCGTCCTCCTGGTCGCCGTCCTCGCGGTCGTCGACATCACCCAGGGCACCGCCGCCGTCGGACCGTCCGAGGTGTTCCGTGCCCTGACCGGGCGGGCGGACCCCGGCGACGCGTCCGTCGTCGTCGCCTCCCGGCTGCCCCGCATGGCCGCCGGCCTCCTGGTCGGCGCCGTGCTCGGCACGGCCGGTGCCGTGCTCCAGGCGGTCAGCCGCAACGTGCTGGCCTCCCCCGACACCCTCGCGGTGAACGCCGGTTCGTACCTGGCGCTCGGGCTGGTCGGCGTCACCGGCGTCTCGCTGCCGATGCTCGCCTCCTCCGGTGTCGCCTTCGCGGGCGGGCTGGCGGCGGCGGCAGTCGTGCTGGGCCTGTCCGGCCTCGGCACCGGCACCGTCCGCCTCGTCCTGGCCGGCACCGCGCTGATGCTGGGCCTGAACTCCGTGACCGAGGGACTGCTCCTGCTGTTCCCCCAGGAGACGGAGGGCCTCTACCAGTGGAACCAGGGCAGCATCGCCCAGAACGGCTTCGACGGCGTCCTGCAGATGCTGCCGGTCGCCCTGATCGGCCTCGTGGGGCTGCTGCTGACCGCCCGCCGGGTCGACGCGCTCGCCCTCGGCGACGACGCGGCACGCGGGGTGGGCGTCCCGGTGCGGGCCACCCGCGTCACCGTCGTCGTCCTGGCGGCGCTGCTGTCCGCCGCCGCGGTCACGCTGGCCGGCCCCATCGGCTTCGTCGGCCTGTCCGCGCCCGCCCTGGTCCGCCCCCTCGCCCGCCGCTTCCGCGGCTTCGCCCGCTCCCGTGCGGCGCTGCCGGCGGCGGCGCTCACCGGCGCGGCCCTGGTGCTCGGCTCGGACGTGCTGCTGCGGGCCCTGATGCCGGACGACCTGTCGGTGGCCGTGCCCACGGGCGTCGTCACCAGCCTGGTCGGTGCCGTCTTCCTGGTCGCGATGGCCCTGCGGCTGCGGGACACCTCGGGTTCCGGCGCGCCGGACCGGCTGCGCATCCCGAGCCGGACGGTCTTCCTGGCCACGGTGGCCGTCCTCGTCGCCGTGCTGGCCGCCCTGGTGGTCGCCGCCGTGCTGGTGGGCGACACCAAGCTGCTGCTGGGCGACGTCGTCAACTGGGCACAGGGCCGGGCCGGACGGACCGTCTCCTTCGTCCTGGACACCCGGGTGCCGCGGGTGCTGGCCGCGCTGTGCGCGGGTGCGGCGCTCGCCCTGTCCGGCACGCTGGTGCAGGCCGTCACCCGCAACCCGCTCGCCGAACCGAGCGTCCTCGGCGTCTCCGGCGGCGCCGCGCTGGGCGCCGTCCTCCTGGTGACGACCTCGCCCGTCGCCGGCGGCTGGAGCGTCGCCGGTGCCGCCTTCGCGGGGGCCGCCGTGACCGCGGTCGTCGTCTTCGGGCTCGCCGCGCGGGGCGGCTTCCAGCAGAACCGGCTGGTCCTGGTCGGCATCGGCGTCGCCGCCGCGACGACCGCGATGATCAGCCTGCTGATCGTGCTCACCGACCCGTTCAACGCCACCAAGGCGCTGACCTGGCTGTCCGGTTCGACGTACGGGCGCACCATGCCGGACGTGCTGCCCGTCGCCCTGGTGCTGGCGGCCGGCGCGGCCGTGGCGGTGGCCCGGCGCACGGAGCTGGACCTGATCTCGCTGGACGAGGACACGCCCCGTCTGCTCGGCCTGCCGCTGGGCGCCGGACGCCTCGGCTTCCTGGTGCTGGGCGTCCTGCTCAGCGCGACCGCCGTGGCCTGCGCGGGCACCATCGGCTTCGTGGGCCTGGTGGCGCCGCACGCGGCGCGCGCCCTGGTGGGCCGGCGGCACGTGCGGGTCGTCCCGGTGGCGATGCTGCTGGGCGCCTCCCTCGTGTGCACCGCCGATCTGCTGGGCCGCACGGTCATCGCCCCCGCCCAGCTCGGCGCGGGCCTGATGACGGCGGTGATCGGCACGCCGTACTTCCTGTACCTGCTGGTGCGCGGCAGGCGGTAGGCGCGGACGCCGCGAGGGACACGCCCCCGCCGGGGGCGGGGGGGGGGGGGGGGGGGCGGGGGGGCGGGGGCCGGGCGGGGGGGGGGGGGCGGGGCCGCGGGGGGGTGCGGGGGGGGGGGCCGCGGCCCCCCCCCCCCGGGCCCCCCCCCCGCCCCCCCCCCCCCCCCCCGCCCCGCCCCCCGCCCCCCCCCCCCCCCCCCCCCCCGACTGCTCTGCGCGGGCTCCTCCGGCTGTGTGGCGGGGCCGCGTGACCGGAGCCGGGCCGGGCGGCCTGCCGCCGGAGCGCGTCCGCGTTCACCCACCCTTTCGAACACGCAAACGGTTCGGTACCGTCACGCGCCCGGGCGGCCCGGACCCGCCCGTTCGGCGGTGTGATCCGCGCGAACACGGGCAGCAGCCCTGGCATGCGCCGGGCGATCATTACGGCGCAGAATTCGCTTAGGCAAAACGTGGTGCAGCAACAGAGAGGCAGCAGCGTGACGGACGCGAAGCCTGACGACCGGTCCGGCCCCCTGAGCCGGGGGAAGATGCCGAGCACGGTCGCGGCACTGCCGCGGCAGGTGCGCGAGGAGCTGGTCCACCGGCTCCGCCGCAACAAACGGGCCTTCCGCGAGGAGGACGTCCAGGTCGTCGAGAAACCCCTGCTCAAACGCGCGGTCGGGGCGTCGGCGCTGGGCAACTGCATGGAGTGGTTCGACTTCGGCGTCTACAGCTACCTGGCGGCCACCATCGGCAAGGTGTTCTTCCCCGGCGCCTCCCCGACCGCCCAGCTCATCTCGTCCTTCGCCACCTTCGCCGCGGCGTTCGTGGTGCGCCCGCTCGGCGGGCTCGTCTTCGGGCCTCTCGGGGACCGCATCGGACGGCAGAAGGTGCTCGCCACCACCATGATCATGATGGCGGCCGGCACCTTCGTCATCGGCCTGATCCCCAGTTACGCCACCATCGGCATCGCCGCACCGGTCCTGCTGCTGCTCGCCCGGATGCTCCAGGGCTTCTCCACCGGCGGTGAGTACGGCGGGGCCACCACCTTCGTCGCCGAGTACTCACCCGACCGGCGGCGCGGCTTCCTCTCCAGCTGGCTGGACTTCGGCACCTTCGTCGGCTACGCCCTCGGCTCGGCGCTGGTGACCGGCCTGAACCTGTGGCTGACCGAGGACCAGATGCTCTCCTGGGGCTGGCGGCTGCCGTTCCTGATCGCCGGTCCGCTCGGCGTCATCGGCCTGTACATGCGGCTCAAGCTGGAGGAGTCCCCCGCCTTCCAGCAGCAGCTCGACGAGCACGAGAAGAGCCTCGCCCAGGAGTCGGTGGGCACCGAGTTCAAGACCATCGTCAAGAAGCACTGGCGCCCGCTGCTCGTCTGCATGGGCATCGTGCTGCTCTACAACGTCACCAACTACATGGTCACCGGCTACCTGCCGACCTACCAGACCGAGACCCTGGACCGCTCCAGCGGTTTCGCCGACGTGCTGGTGCTGATCGGCATGGTGTGGATCGTCGTCCTGATCACCTTCCTGGGCCGGCTCAGCGACCACGTCGGCCGCCGCCCGCTGTACGCCGTCGGCGCGGCCGCCATGATCGTCCTCGCGGTGCCGGCGTTCCTGCTGATCAAGTCCGACGGCACCGTGGCGCCCGTCCTCGGGGTGCTGCTGCTGTCCACCCTGCTGGCCTGCTTCGCCGCGCCCAGCGCGGCCACCCTGCCCGCCCTGTTCCCGACGGCCGTGCGCTACGCGGCCATGGGCATCGGCTTCAACTTCGCGGTCGCCGCCTTCGGGGGCACCACACCGCTGTTCACCGAGGCGCTGGTCAGCATCACCGGCGACGAACTGATGCCGGCCTACTACCTGATGGCGGCCGGAGCCATCGGGCTGGTGACGGTCAGGTTCCTGCCGGAGAGCGCCCAGGTGCCGCTGCACGGCTCGCAGCCCATGGTCGGCTCCCGGAGCGAACAGCGGGAGCTGATCAGCACCTCCGCCGACCTGTACACCTTCGCCAAGGAGCGCTCGGCGAGCCGGTGACCCCTCCCCGGCGCCGGCACGCCGGAAGCGCCGGCGGAGCCGGCTCGGAGGAACTCGCCGGCGGCCGGGCGTCCCGGCGGTCCTACGCTCCCCCGCTCCCCGTCTCCCCCGGCTCGCGGTCCGAGGCCGGCCACACGTAGGGCAGGTCGTCCGGGACGCCCGGGAACAGTACGGCGTACGCGTCCGGGTCCTTGCGCACCAGCGCCGACCGGTGGCTGCGGTGGAAGGCGTCGTCGCCGAGCCAGGGCGGCAGTTCCCCGGCCTCGGCGAGCTCCCGCTGGCCGCGCACCGCGGTGCCGGGCCGGGCGACGGCGAGTCCGGCGACGAGCTGGGCGGCGCAGCCGTCCTGGTGTCCCCGGTCGCGCCAGACCCGGCAGATCTCCAGGCCGTAGCGGACGAGGGCCTCCTCGTAGCCGGTCCACATGCGCACCGCGGGGTGCCGGCTCCAGCCGTAGCCGGGCACGGTGAGGGCGCGCAGCACCTGGAGCGCCTCGACCCGCTGCTTGCCCAGCCGGCGGCGGTCCAGGACGAGCGCCGACTCCCGGAAGCCGGGGTGGGGCAGAAAGGTCTGCACGGGGCGTCCTTTCCGGTCAGCCGGGGAACTCGCCGCGCCGGAGCAGGTCCCGGCGGCGTTCGGCGTAGGCGAGGTCGTCGCGCCACAGGCGGCCGGCGGCGGCCCGCATCAGCGGGCGCAGGGCCGGTGCCAGGCGTCGGGCCGCGCCGAACCCGGGCCGGTCCGAGGTGGCCAGCACCGCCTCGGTGACCGCGGTGCGCGGTCTGCCGCGGTCGTCGGGGCCGAGCGGTGTGGCGTGGCTCTCCACGACGGACCCGGTGCCCTCGCCGTCGGTGATGCGCATGACGACGGTGCGCGGTCCGGGTGCGGTGAACTCGGCGCGCACGGGGACGACGAGGCGCCCGGTGATCCGGAAGGAGACGTCCACGAGGAAGCGGTCGTCGCCGCCGGTGCCGTCCGGGGCCCGTACGACGGTGAGGTCCACGAAGGAGTACGGGTGGAACCAGGCGCCGTGCCACGGGTCGAGGCGGTTGGCGACGACGTCCTCCGGCTCGCAGACGCCGGTGCCCCGCCAGACCGATGCCAGCGCGGTCGCCGGGTCCGGCCGGGCGGGCACCGCGGGGGCCGGGGCCGGCGGCTCCTGCCCCACGGTGTCCAGCCGCACCCACACCAGGACGCCGTCGTCGTGGACCGGGAAGGGCTCCCAGCCGGCGAACGGGGTGCCGTCCAGGGCGAGTCCGTGCCAGCGGCACACGAGCGTGCCGCACCGCACCGGGCTGCCGGCCAGCGGGGCGCCGAGGTGCGGGCAGACGCCGGGGCCGCCGACCAGGCGTCCGCGCGCGTCCCGCCAGACGACGACCTCGACGCCGGCGACCGTGGTGGCCAGCGGGCGGCCGGGGCGCACGCCGGCGGTGGCGCCGACGACGTACCAGTTGCCCGAGGGGCGGGACAGCGCGCGTTCGAGGGCGTCGGCGACGAGGGCCGGCCGGGCCTCGCGCCAGGTGGGGCGCTGCCGCGGCCACGGGACGGGGCGGCGGCGCAGCCGCAGGGGGTACCGGCCCCGGCGGGGGCGGGGTTCCTGGTTCATCGGGCCTCCGTGAGGTGTCGGGTGCCCCGGGAGCCGAGCCGCGCGGCCAGCACCCGGGCGATCCCGTCGGCGGCGACGGCCGCGCGTCTGCGGCGGGAGACCACCGCGCGCCGGTGCAGCACCGCGTACCCGCCGTCCGCGATGGCGTCGAGGATGGCGCGGTAGAGCACGTACGCCGTGCGGATGCAGGGCCGGGCGACGGGGTCCAGCATGGCGAGGCCCGGCGCGGCGTCGCGGTAGACGGTGCGGGTGAGGTCCTCGGCGGCCCGCAGGGCGGCGGTGATGCGCCGGTCGTGGCGGCCGGTGCGCCGGCTCCAGTGCAGCAGGGGCCGGTCCACGCCGTGGGCGGCGAGCAGGTCGGCGGGGAGGTAGACGCGGCCCCGGTCGAGGTCCTCGCCGACGTCCCGCAGGAAGTTGGTCAGCTGGAAGGCGACGCCCAGCGCGGCGGCGTGCGGGGCGGCCTCCTCGCGCGGGGTGACGGTGCCGAGCACGGGCAGCATCTGCAGGCCGATCACCGCGGCCGAGCCGTGCATGTAGGCGCGCAGGTCGTCGTAGGTGGCGTAGTCGGTGACGGTGAGGTCGCTGCGCATGGAGGCCATGAAGTCGGTGAAGTGCGCCGGGTCGATGGCGTGGCGGGCGGCGGTGTCGGCGACGGCGAGGACCACGGGCTCCCCGGCGGGACGGCCGCCGGCCAGGGCGTGCCGCAGGCGTTCCTCCAGGCGGGTCAGCGCGGCGGCGCGCTCGGCGGGTGCCGCGTCGGCTCCCAGGTCGTCGACGATGTCGTCGGCCCACCGCGCGAAGCCGTACAGGGCGTGCACGGCGGGTCTGCGGCCGGCGGGCAGGAGGCGGGTCGCCAGGAAGTAGGTGCGTCCGTGGCGGGCGTTGAGGCTCCGGCACCGGGTGTAGGCGGCGCGCAGCACCGGGTCGGTGATGCCGGCGGCGTCCAGTTCGCGGCGGGTCATCGGCGGCCGCTTTCCGGGGGTGTGCCGGTGATGCGGGCGGCGGCGAGCTTGCCCGAGATCAGCACCGTCGGCACGCCGACGCCCGGGGTGGTGCCGCAGCCGGCGAGGACCGCGTTCTCCGTGCCGCGCACCAGGTTGCGGGGGCGGAAGGGACCGGTCTGGGCGAAGGTGTGGGCGACGGAGAAGGGGGTGCCCGCGGCGTGGCCCTGGGCGGTCCAGTCGGCGGGCGTCACCAGGCACTCCTCCTCGACGGCGGCGGCGAGACCGGCCAGTCCCCGGCGTTCGAGGGTGGCGAGCAGGTGGTCGCGGTAGCGGGGCGCGAGGTCGCTCCAGGCCTCGGCGCCCGGGCCGATGTCGGTGTTGGGGCAGGGGGCGAGGACGTAGTGCAGGTGGCGGCCTGCGGGGGCGAGGGCGGGGTCGCCGGCGGTGGGCCGGGTGATGAGCAGGGAGGGGTCGGTCATCAGGGTGCCGGTGCGGGTGAGTTCGTCGAAGGTGCGCCGCCAGGCGGCGCCGAAGGACAGCGTGTGGTGGGCGAGGTGCGGCCAGGTGCGGGTGGTGCCGGCGTGCAGGACGACGGCGGACGGCGCGTGGCGCAGCCGCAGCGGGCGGCGCGGGCGGCGGCCCAGCAGCCGGTGGGCGACGGGCAGGTCGGGGGTGAGGACGACGGCGTCGCAGGGGATGCGCTCGTCGGCGGTGACGACCGCGGTGATGCGGCCGCCGGACCGTTCCAGGCGGGTGACGTCCCGTCCGAGGCGCAGGTCGGCACCGGCGCCGGTGGCGGCGGCGGCCATGGCGCGGGGCAGGGCGTGCATGCCGCCGCGCGGGAAGTACACGCCGGCCACGGTGTCCATGTAGGCGATGACGGCGTAGGCGGCCAGGGCGCGGGCCGGGGCGACACCTGCGTACAGGGCCTGAAAGGAGAAGACCCGCTTGAGGCGTTCGTCGGTGAGGAAGCGGCCGATGCGCGCGTCCAGCCGGCCGAATCCGCCGAGGGCGGCGAGCCGGGCCAGGTCGGGGGTGAGCAGGCCGAGCGGCGAGTCGAAGTTGGCGTCGATGAAGCGGCGCATCTGTACGGCGTGCAGATGCTGGAGCCAGGTGCGCAGCCGGCGGTATCCGGCCGCCTCGCGGGGGCCGGCGAAGCGTTCCACCTCGGCCTCCATCGCGGCGGCGTCGGTGTGGACGTCCAGGGTGGCGCCGTCGGCGAAGCAGGCCCGGTAGGCGGGGTGCAGGGGGATCAGGTCCACGCGGTCGCGCAGCCGCTCGCCGACGGCCGCGAACGCCTCGTCGGCGAGGTGGGGCATGGTGAGGACGGTCGGGCCGGTGTCGAGGTGGTAGCCGCCGAGTTCGCGCCGTCCGGCACGGCCGCCGGGCAGCGGGTCGCGTTCCACGACCGTCACCCGGCGTCCCGCGCCCAGCAGGTGCAGGGCGGCGGACAGGCCCGCGAGTCCGGCGCCGACGACCACCACGTGGTCGGTGCGTCCGGGCACCGAGCGCGTCACCGCCGGGCCTCCCCGGCGGGCTGCGGGGCCCACGGCCCCGGCCTTCCGTGGCCGGCCGTGCTGGGGCGCATCGCGGTCCTCTCGTCGTCGGGAGCGGCAGCGGGCCGGGCCGGCCGCCGGGGTGCGCGCGTCACGCGGGGGCGCTCCGGCCGGGCCGGTGCCGCGGGCGGCATGACGCCGCGACATGCCTTCCCCCGCCGGGCGCGGCACGATGCCGCCTTGGTCCGTTCATGTACGGCCGTCACCCGCCCGGCGGGCAGCCGCTCCGGGGCGGCCCGCGCGCCGCGTCCGCGCGGGCGGCGCGGTGGCGGAATACTCCGCCGGGACCGCGCCGCCGTGTCCGCGCCGTCCGGCACGACGGCGGTGCGGGACGGGTGACGGGTGGGCGGGGGCGGGCGGCGGACCGTGGGGACGAACGGGCGGACGGAAGGAGGCGCGTCGTGGCCGACGCGGACATCGTCGTCGTGGGTGCCGGGGCGGCGGGCCTGTCCCTGGTGCACCGGCTGCCGGACGGCAGGGGCCGCCGCCCCGCCCCGTCCGTCGTCCTCGTCGAGGCGCCCGCCGGGGAGTTGAGGCCGCCGCGCCGCACCTGGTGCTTCTGGGAGGCGGGCCCCGGCCGTTTCGACGCGGCGGTGACGGCGTCGTGGCAGTGGCTGCGGGTGCACGGCCGGGACGGGGCCGTCGTCCGGCGGAACATCGCCCCGGCGCGCTACAAGATGATCCGCTCGGACGACTTCGAGGCGCTGGTGGACCGTGATCTGAGGGGCCGTCCGGGTCTGCGGCGGCTGGAGGCGGCCGTCGACGACGTGACCGTGCTGCCGGAGGGGACCGTACGGGTGACGGGCACCGGCCCGGCCGGCACCCGCCTCGCGCTGGACGCCCGCTGCGTCTTCGACTCCCGCCCGCCGCTTTGGCCGCCCGCCGCCCGCACCCGGCTGCTGCAGCACTTCCGCGGCTGGTTCGTCCGTACCGCGCGGCCGGTCTTCGATCCGTCGACAGTCGACCTGATGGACTTCCGCACCCGGCAGCCGGCGCGCGGCCTGTCCTTCGGCTACGTGCTGCCGACCGGCCGGCACACGGCGCTGGTCGAGTACACGGAGTTCGGGCCGGCCCCGCTGACGGCCGGTCAGTATGACAGCGCCCTGGACGACTACGCGCGCCGGGTCCTCGGGCTCGGCGGCCTGGAGGTCCTGTCGACGGAGCAGGGGGTGATCCCGATGACCGACGCGCTGTTCGAGCGGCGGGCCGGCGGTTCGGGTGCCGTGTTCCGGATCGGTACGGCGGGCGGGGCGACGCGTGCCTCCTCCGGTTACACGTTCGCCGCCGTGCAGCGGCAGTCGGAGGCCGTCGCCCGTGCCGTACGGGCGGGCCGCGATCCGGTGCCGCCGCCCCCGTACCCGGCGCGGGCGCGGCTAATGGACGCGGTGCTGCTGCGGGCGCTGGACACCGGCCGGGTCGACGGACCGGACCTCTTCTTCCGGCTGTTCGACCGCGTCCCCGTCTCGCGGCTGCTGCGCTTCCTCGACGGGCGCACGCGGCTGCACGAGGACCTCGCGGTCGGGGTGCGCACCCCCGTCCTGCCGATGCTGCGCACGGCCGCCGAACTGCCGTGGCTGCCCCGCCGCACCCCCGCCACCGTCCCCCTCCGCTGAACCGCTTTCAGGCCCCCTCCCGTCCCCCTCCAGGAGCCTTCGATGTCCTTGCTGCGCGACGCCGCGCTGACCGCCGCCTTCGACCACGGTGCCGGGCGTTACGACCGGCTGGTCGCGCTCAATCCGGGCTACCACGCCCAGTTGCGGCGCTCCGCCCGCCGGCTCGCCCTGGCCGGCGGCGGTGCGGTGGCCCGCCGGGTGCTCGACCTGGGCTGCGGCACGGGAGCGTCCACGGCGGCGTTGGCCGCCGTCTTCCCCGACGCCGAGATCACCGGGGTCGACGCGTCGGCGGGCATGCTGGACGCGGCCGGGGCCAAGCCGTGGCCGTCGCGGGTGCGGTTCGTCCACGCCCCGGCGGAGGAACTGCGCTCCGCCGGCCTGGAGGGCCCCTTCGACGCGGTCTTCGCCGCCTACCTGTTCCGCAACCTGGCCGACCCCGACGCCGTCCTGCGCTCGGTGCACGCGCTGCTCGCGCCGGGCGGCCGGCTGGCGGTGCACGAGTACGCGCTCGGCGGGCGCCGCGCCGACCGGCTGGTGTGGTCCGCGGTGTGCCGGGGCGTCATCGAGCCGCTCGGGACGGCCACCGGCGACCGGGCCCTGTACCGGCATCTGCGGCACAGCGTCGCGGAGTTCGACACCGCGCCGCGGTTCGCCGACCGGCTGGCGCGGGCCGGTTTCGAGCGGGTCCGGACGCTGCCGCTGCCCGGATGGCAGACCGGCATCACCCACACCTTCCTCGGCCGGCGGGCCGGCGGCCCGGCGGGAGCCGCCCGGTGAACCGGCCCGGCCGTACGGCGGGTCCGGGGCGCGACCGGCTCGCCCGGGCCGTCCCGGCCCGGCCCGGGCGGGACCGGGTCACCGGCGAGCCGCCGTCCGTGGCGGTGATCGGCGGCGGCATCGCGGGGCTGGCGGCGGCGACCGTGCTCGCCGAACGGGGGGTGCGCGTGGTGCTCCACGAGCGGGAGCCGGTGCTCGGCGGGCGCCTCGCCGGATGGCCCGTCACCCTGTCCGACGGCACCCGCGCGACGATGAGCCGCGGCTTCCACGCCTTCTTCCGCCAGTACTACAACCTGCGGGCCCTGCTGCGCCGCACCGACCCCGCCCTGGACATGCTGACCGGGCTGCCCGACTATCCCCTGCTGCACAGCGGCGGTCTGCGCGACGGCTTCCGCCGGGTGCCGCGCACTCCCCCGTGGAGCGCCCTCGGCTTCGCCCTCCTCAGCCCCAGCTTCCGGCCGCGCGACCTGCTCGCCCTGCGGCCCGCCGCCGCCCTGCCCCTGCTCGACGTGCGTCCCCGCCGCGTGTACGAGGAGCTGGACCACGTCAGCGCCCACGACTTCCTGGACACCCTGCGGTTCCCCGCGGCCGCGCGGCATCTGGCCTTCGAGGTGTTCTCCCGCAGCTTCTTCGCCGATCCGCGGCGGCTGTCGGCGGCGGAGATGGCCCTGATGTTCCACATCTACTTCCTCGGTTCCAGTGAGGGCCTGCTCTTCGACGTGCCCCGGGAGCCCTTCCCGCAGGCGCTGTGGGACCCGCTCGCCGGGTATCTGGACCGGCTCGGCGCCGAGGTGCGGACCTCCTCGCCCGTCGACGCCGTACGTCCCGTCCCGTCCGGTGGGCACCGGGTGAGCGCCGGTGCCCGGACGCGGACGTACGACGCCGTCGTCCTCGCCCTGGACACCGACGGTCTCAGAGGGCTGGTGGCGCGCTCCCCCGGGCTGGGCGACGCCGCCTGGCGGGAGCGGGTGGCGCGGCTGCGGACGGCGCCGCCGTTCCTGGTCTCCCGGCTGTGGCTGGACCGGCCCGTCGCGGCCGGCCGTCCCGGCTTCCTCGGCACCAGCGGCTACGGCTGTCTGGACAACGTCAGCGTGCTGTCCCACTGGGAGGGCGAGGCGGCGCGCTGGGCCGCCCGCACCGGCGGGTCCGTCGTCGAGCTCCACGCCTACGCGCTGCCGCCGGAGGCGGTCCGGGACGTCGAGGAGAAACGCCTCGTCGGCCAGTTGCACCGGGTCTACCCCGAGACCCGCCGGGCGCGTGTCCTCGCCGAACGGCACGAGTGGCGGGCGGACTGCCCCCTGTTCGGCGTCGGCACCCACGGCGACCGTCCGACGGTGCGCACGCCCGACCCCACGCTCGTCGTCGCCGGGGACCTGGTCCGTACGGGCCTGCCGGTGGCGCTGATGGAGCGGGCGGCCACATCGGGGTTCCTCGCGGCAGGCGCCCTGCTGGAACGGTGGGGGGTACGCGGCGAGACGCTGTGGACGGTCCCCGTCCGCGGCCGCTCCGTCCTGCTGCGGGCCCTGGCACGCAGGTACGGGACGCGCTGACCCGTCCGGCGCCGGACGCGCCGCGTGCGGCGCCGCCGCTACGTTCCGGACCTCCCCGCGGACCGGTCCGCCCGTCCGCCCGTGCCGAGCGGGCCGGTCGGGTCCGTGCCGCCCGCGGCCTCCAGCCCGGGGAGGTCGCGGCGGGTCGCCCGCATCACCACGGCGGGCAGGACCGGGCGTGCCGCCTGGGCCAGGCGCAGCCACCGGGGGACGTACACGGCGGTGCTGCGGCGCTCCACGGCGCGGACCACCCGGGCGGCGACGAGGTCCACCGGGAGGGTGCGGCGGGCCGGGGCGGGCAGGTGGGCGCGCAGTTCGCGCAGGACCGCGTACCGGTCGGCGTCGCGGATCATGGCGGTGTCGATCCAGTTGAGGTAGGCGATGCCCACGGCGACCCCTCGGTGCGCCACCTCGGCGCGCAGCGCGTGGGCGAACGCCTCCACGCCCGCCTTGGAGGCGCAGTAGGCGCTCATCATGGGGGCGGCGCCGAGGGACGCGGTCGAGGCGATCTGGAGGCTGTACCCGGCCGTGCGGAACAGGTCCGGCAGGAAGGCGCGCGCGGTGTTGGCGCTGCCGGTCAGATTCACGTCGACGACGCGGCGCCACTCGTCCGGGTCGGAGCCGGCGAAGGGGCCGCCCACGGCGATGCCGGCGTTCGCCACCACGACCGAGGGCGGTCCCAGGCGGGCGCGCACCTCCTCGGCCGCGGCGCCGAGCGCGGCGGCGTCGGTGACGTCGGCGTCCAGGGCGAGCGCCGGGGCGGGCAGGGACGCCGCCAGGGCGTCCAGCCGGGGCTTCTCGTGGCCGAGCAGGGCGAGCCGGGCGCCCCGGTCCGCGCACGCGCGGGCGAGTGCCGCGCCCAGGCCGCGGGCGGCGCCGGTCACCACGACGGTGCGGTCGCGCAGAGGGCTGCCCGTCACCGGGTGTCCCTCCCCTGCGGGGCCGGGCCGGGGCCGGTCATCGCCGGTCGCCCGTGCGGTCGCGGCCGGTGAGGGCCCGCTGGAGGCGGGTCGGTCCGGCCAGCCGGTGCCGGCGCAGGGCGGCGCGGGCGGCATTGGCGCCGGGCGCGCCGTGCACGCCGCCGCCCGGGTGGGCGCCCGCGGAGGCGAGGAAGAGGCCGGCCACCGGTGTCTCCGGCCGGCCGGTGCCGGGCACGGGGCGGAAGAAGAGCTGCTGGTGCATGGCGGTGGTGCCGCCGTTGATGGCGCCGCCGTGGAGATTGGCGTCCATCGACTGCAGCGTCGGCGGGGCCAGGACGCGGCGGGCCCGGATCAGGGAGCGGAAGCCGGGGGCGAAGCGCTCCACCTGGCGTTCGACCCGGTCGGCCATGGTCTCCTGCTCCCCCGGGTCCCAGCTGCCGGTGATGCCGTCGTCGCCCGCGTCGCCCCGGACGTCCTGCGGGACGTGCGTGTACGCCCAGGCGGACTCGGTGCCCTCCGGGGAGCGGGTGGGGTCGGAGGTCGTCATCTGGCCGAACAGGGCGAAGGGACGGTCGGGGACCTGCCGCATCGCGATCTGCGCGGCGAACCGGGTCAGTTCGTCGAGGCCGTCGGCCAGGTGCACGGTCCCGGCACCGGCCGCCCGGGCGCACTGCCAGGGCACGGGGCCGTCCAGCGCCCAGTCCACCTTGAAGGTGGCGAAGTCCCACTGGAAGCGCTCGAGGTCGGCGAGGACCTGGCCGGGCAGGTCCCCCGGGTCGAGGAGGGTCCCGTACAGGGCGGGCACGGACACGTCCGCGAGGACGGCCCGCCGGGCGGCGACCGTCTCCCCGCCGGCCGTGCGCACGCCCACCGCGCGCCGGCCGCGGACGACGACGTGGTCGACGCGCTGCCCGCAGCGCAGGGTGCCTCCGCGCGAGCGCAGCCGGCGGACGAGGGCGTCGGTGAGGGCGCCGGAGCCGCCGGCCGGCACGGGGAAGCCGTAGGTCTGGCCGAGCATCGACATCAGCCAGCCGAAGCCGCCGCTTCCCGCGGCCTCGGGCGCGAGGTCCGCGTGCAGGGCGTTGCCCGCCAGGAGCAGTCTGCCGCCCTCGCCGCGGAACTCCTCCTCGCCCA
Source organism: Streptomyces sp. NPDC006384 (assembly GCF_042870695.1). Taxonomy (NCBI): domain Bacteria; kingdom Bacillati; phylum Actinomycetota; class Actinomycetes; order Kitasatosporales; family Streptomycetaceae; genus Streptomyces; species Streptomyces sp. NPDC006384. Next base: position 26,713 of record NZ_JBIAHR010000026.1, on the reverse strand, counting down.
GGCGGCGTACCGGCAGCACCAGGGTGCGGGCCAGCCGGAGGCCGCCCGCGCCGCGCAGGCGCAGGGCCAGCCGGGCGGCGGCCCGCACCGGCGGGAAGGGCGTGAACAGGGCGTCCAGGATGTCGGCCCGGTAGCGGTCCCAGACGTCGTGCAGGCGGTGCCAGGCGGCGCCGTCCCCGGGGGCGAAGACGTCGAGGGAGGCCGCGGTGGTGCCGACGTCCCGGTCGAGGACCGCGCAGGTGCCGTCGGTCAGGGGGTGGGCGAGCACGTGGGGGGCGTGGGACCAGCGCAGTCCGTGTTCCTCCAGGTGCAGCCCGGACAGGACGGGGGAGGCCGCGGCGAGCGGGTAGAAGGAGCTGAACAGGTCGTTCACGAAGCCGGGGGCGACCTCGCCGTCGTGGCGCACCGCCCCGCCCGGTCCGGGCTGTTCCTCCAGGACCTCCACGCTCCAGCCGGCGTCCGCCAGGAGGTTCGCCGCGACCAGTCCGTTGGGTCCGGCGCCGATCACGACCGCGTCAGGCATGGCCGGCCTCCGTTCCGGCCGCCGGGGCGGAGTCGGGCCGGCTCTGTTCCCCGGCGCCGTCCTCGCACAGTCTGGCCAGCCGGGCGAGCATGGCCCGGTGCCGCAGCTGGATCGCCGCCTCGACACCCATGTTGTGCAGCAGCCCGCCGGCGCCGCGCAGGGGGTGTTCGTCCACGATCACCAGGCACTGCTCGCCCCAGGGGCGGAGCTCGATGGCGATCCGTGCCGTGCCGAGCGGGCCCGCGATCGCCTCCAGTTCCAGGACGGAGCCTTCCTCGCAGCGACGGACGACGGTCTCGTTCCTGAGGCAGACCGGCCCGAGGCGGACCTCGTAGCCGAGCGCCGCGCCGACCTGCGGCCACTGTCCCCGCTTGGGGGCGGCGGACGACGTCCCCACGACCCAGTCCGCGTACCGGGTCCCGTCCGCGAGCACGTCCCACACCGCCTGCGGGGTCGTCTTGATCAACCGATGCCGAACCGCCACGCGCGCCTCCGTGTCCGAGAGCTTCGCCAGGACTGCGCACCGAGTGCCCCGTCCGCGCCCGGACAACCGGAACGGCCGGGAGGTCGGAGAGGCGCGGACGGCCGGGGCCCACGGTGCCGTCGAGGAGCGCCACCAGGACGAGCGCGCCGCCGAAGGCGCGTGGGCGCGGTGCGGGGGCACCACGCTGGCGCGGGAAGGCACGGGTACGTGCCGGAGCACCGTCCGGAGAGGGTGTGCCGCGGCCGACTCGGGGATCCCGGCCACGGCACACCCGGCCGTGCCGGACGCGGGAGGACGCACGCCCGGCACGGCCTGCGTCTTCCCCGGCCGGTCCCGGTGACACTGCGCCGGGCGGGTGATCGTCGCGGCCGGCGGGGCGCGGACCGTCCGCACGATGTCCCGCCGCGGCACGCGCTCCGCCCCGCCGCGGGATGCGGCGGGGCGGAGCGCGTCACGGACTGCGTCGCGGACGGCCCGTCAGCTCGGCGTTGTCGCCATGAGTCTCTCGAACGAGGCCATGCAGTCCGGGCAGTGCCGTGCCCGTTCGCCGTCGGATGCCTCGATACGTTCGCGGAGCCTCTGTCCGCACAAGGTGGCCGCGGCCTGTTTGGCCATCACGTGCCACACCAACGCTCCGCCCGTCTTCTCCGGGCCCACGCACATTTCGTACATGACCGGCCTCCCAGCCTGGACGCCGCTGACACCCTCCAGGAGACACCGGATCGGCCGCCGCCAGTAGCGAGGGAGGGCTGTTCGGGTGACGGCCGCTTCGTTCCTCCGGGTCCGCGACGCACCCGGACGGATACAAACGGTCAGCCGTTCGGCCCCACTCCGGTGGGTGTGTGACGTGGCGTCGACTCGGCCGGACGTGTCTGCGGTGCTCTGGTCCGATGGCGACACAGACCGAACCGACCGCGCCGGTCCCGGCGGCACGACGCCGCCGCAGAGGCCGGGTGCTCGTCTCCTGGCTGACCACGACCGACCACAAGCGCATCGGCCACCTGTATCTCATCACGTCGTTCGGGTTCTTCCTGGCCGCCGGGGTGCTGGCGATGCTGGTCCGGGCGGAACTGGCCCGTCCCGGGCTGCAGTTGCTCTCCCACGAGCAGTACAACCAGGCGTTCACGATGCACGGCACGATCATGCTGCTGCTGTTCGCCACCCCCACCTTCGCCGGGTTCGCCAACGCGATCATGCCGTTGCAGATCGGCTCCCCCGACGTCGCCTTCCCCCGGCTGAACATGCTCTCGTACTGGCTGTTCCTCTTCGGCGGCCTGATCGTGCTGAGCAGTTTCCTCACCCCGCAGGGCGCCGCCGACTTCGGCTGGACCGCCTACACCCCGCTCAGCGGCGGCGAGCGCACCCCCTACCTCGGCGGCGATCTGTGGATCACGGGACTGGCGCTGTCCGGCTTCGGCACCATCCTCGGCGCGGTCAACTTCATCACCACGATCATCTGCATGCGCGCCCCCGGCATGACGATCTTCCGCATGCCGATCTTCGTCTGGAACGTGCTGCTCACCTCGGTGCTCGTGCTGCTGGCCTTCCCCGTGCTGGCGGCCGCCCTGCTGGTGCTGGAGGCGGACCGCCAGTTCGGCGCGCACGTCTTCGACGCCCGGTACGGCGGGGCGATCCTGTGGCAGCACCTGTTCTGGTTCTTCGGCCACCCCGAGGTGTACATCCTGGCGCTGCCGTTCTTCGGGGTCGTCACGGAGATCCTCCCGGTCTTCGCGCGCAAGCCGATCTTCGGTTACGTGGGCCTGGTCGGCGCCACCCTCGCCATCGCCGGGCTGTCGGCCACCGTGTGGGCGCACCACATGTTCGCCACGGGGGCCGTGCTGCTGCCGTTCTTCTCGTTCCTGACGTATCTCATCGCCGTGCCCACCGGGGTAAAGTTCTTCAACTGGATCGGCACGATGTGGAAGGGGTCCCTGTCCTTCGAGCCGCCGATGCTGTGGGCGGCCGGCTTCCTGGTCACGTTCCTCTTCGGCGGCCTGACCGGGGTGATCCTCGGTTCGCCGCCGCTGGACTGGCACGTCACCGACTCGTACTTCGTGGTCGCGCACTTCCACTACGTGCTGTTCGGCACGATCGTGTTCGCGATGTTCGCGGGTTTCAGCTTCTGGTGGCCGAAGATGACGGGCCGCATGCTGGACCACCGGCTGGAGAAGGTGCACTTCTGGACGCTGTTCGCGGGCTTCCACACCACGTTCCTGGTCCAGCACTGGCTGGGTGTCGAGGGCATGCCCCGCCGCTACGCCGACTATCTCGCCGCCGACGGCTTCACCGTCCTCAACACGGTCTCCACCGTCGGCGCGTTCCTGCTGGGCCTGTCCACGCTGCCGTTCCTGTACAACGTGTGGAGGACCGCCAGGTACGGCACGCCGGTCGGGGTCGACGACCCGTGGGGGTACGGCCGTTCCCTGGAGTGGGTCACCTCGTGCCCGCCGCCGCGCCACAACTTCCACGCCCTGCCGCGCGTGCGCTCGGAGTCACCGGCCTTCGACCTGCACCACCCGGCCCTCACCCGACTGGACCAGGCGGAGAGCAGCGGACGGCGCGACGCCGTGGAGCCGGGCTCCTGACGGCGTACGGCCCCTCGGCCGCCGTGCGCCCGGGTGAGCGGTGGTGCGAGGGGTACTGGGGCGTCGACGAGGATCCGGGCACCCGGATCCGGCGAGTACTCCCGGACAGGAGCACGCTCATGTCCCCGTCCCCCGACGACAGCCTCCGGATCCACTTCATCGGCAACGCGACGGTGCTGCTCCGGTACCGCGGGCTGAGTCTGCTGACCGATCCGAACTTCCTGCACCGCGGGCAGCGCGCCTACCTCGGTCACGGCCTGACGAGCCGGCGCCTGACCGAGCCGGCGCTCGACCCGCGCGACCTGCCGGACCTGGACGCCGTGGTGCTGTCCCATCTGCACGGCGACCACTGGGACCGGGTGGCCCGGCGGCATCTGTCCCGGTCGGTGCCGATCGTCACCACTCCGCACGCCTCCCGCCGGCTGCAGGGCGTGCACGGTTTCCACCGGGCCGTGGGGCTGCGCACCTGGCAGCGGGAGACCGTGTCGCACGGGGACGCCCGGGCACGCGTCACGGCGCTGCCCGGCCGCCACGCGGGCCACCCGGCGCTGCGGCGGCTGCTGCCGCCGGTGATGGGCAGCCTGCTGGAGTTCGGGCCGGCCGGCGGCCCTGTGCTGCACCGGCTGTACGTGTCCGGGGACACGCTGCTCTTCGAGGGGCTGGACGAGATCGTCCGGCGCTTCCCCGACGTGGACCTGGCGGTGCTGCACCTGGGCGGTACCACGCTGCCGGGCGGCTTCGTGGTGACCCTGGACGGCCGTGCGGGCGCGGAGCTCGCACGGCGCCTGGACCCCCGGCTGATCCTGCCGGTGCACTACGACGACTACACGGTCTTCCGCTCACCGCTCGACGCCTTCCTCGCCGAGGCCGGCCGCCGGGGGCTCGCCGACCGGATCGTGCACTGCCGCCACGGTCAGCGGGCGGTCCTCGCCCCGGGCGGCGGACCGCCGGCCGTGACGTAGCGCGGCTAGCCGGCCGTGCCGCCGGCGCTCCGGTGCACCTGCTCCTCCAGGCGCCGCAGGCTGGTGTCGAGGGCCTCGGCCACCGCCCGCTCGCCCGGGTCGTGGCTGTCGTCGAAGAACGACAGGTGCACGGTGACCTCGCTGGTCCCGCCGTCGAGGCCCGCCACCTGCAGCCAGCCGGCGTAGGAGCCCTGGTCGCGGGTGCCCCACTCCAGCCGCATCTGCTCGGGCCGGGCGCTCAGCAGCGCGGAGGTGTCGTGGCCGCCGCGGTCCTCGTGCACGGTGACCGCGGGCGGTTCCCCGGCCTCCACGTGCAGGTCCCGCGGGAGCCAGGTGTCCAGCCGGCCGACGTCCGCGACCTGGTCGAACACCTGCTCGGGCTGGGCGGGCATGGTCCGTGAACGCTCGTACTCGGTCATGGGGCACCACTCCTCGGCGCTCGGGTCCGTACGACGGACCGCGTGCCCGGTCTGCCGGGACCGAAGCGTCCGGCGCACGCTCCGCCCGGCGGGCGCGGCTCCGTGCGCGGTGCCAGACTGCTGCGCAGGGCGCCCCGGCGCGGCGTCCGCTCGACGAGGGGAGACGAGGTGTCGACGTCGGAGGCGAACGACGCGCTCCTGGAATTCCTCGCCGATCCGGGTCACCTGACGCTCGACCTGGCCGGCGCCGTGGCCCGCTGCTCCAAGGCCCTCGGGCTGCAGCACGCCGTGCTCTACCTCGTCGACCTCCAGCAGCGGCATCTCGTCCCCCAGACCGACGTGGCCTCGCCGATACCCGTCGACGGGTCGCTGGCGGGCTGGGCGTACCGTACGCAGGCGCTGCGGGTGGAGGAGTCGGAGGCCGGCGGCATCACCGCCTGGTTCCCGCTGCTGGACGGCGCGGAGCGGCTCGGCGTGCTGGCCGTGCACCAGACGGCGCTCACCTCGTCCTCGCTCTCCCGCGGCAGGGCCCTCGCCTCGCTGCTGGCCATGATGATCACCTCGAAGCGGGCGTACGAGGACTCCTACGTACGGCGCACCCGCACCCAGCGGATGCACCTGCCCTCCGAGATGCTGCGGGCCTTCCTGCCGCCGCGCACCATCGGCAACGCCCAGGTGGTGTCGACGGCCGTCCTCGAGCCCGCCTACGAGATCGGCGGCGACGCCTTCGACCACTCGCTCACCGAGACGACGCTGCACGTCACGGTCCTCGACTCGATGGGGCACGACCTCGCCTCCGGTCTCACCAGCGCGGTGTCGCTGGCGGCCTGCCGCAACGCGCGGCGCAACGGCGCCGATCTGCCCGAGCTGGTGGAGATCGTGGACGAGGCGCTCTCGCGCTGGCTGCCGGACAAGTTCTGCACGGCGGTCATCGCCCAGCTGGACCTGGCCACGGGCCTGCTGCGCTGGTGCAACTGCGGTCACCCGCCGCCCATCCTGATCCGTGACGACCGGCTGATCACCGACGCCATGGAACGGGACGCGGACCCGCCGATGGGCATGCCGTCCCTCCTCGCGGCCCGGCCGCGCCGGATCCACGAGATGTCCCTGGAGCCCGGGGACCGTGTGCTGATGTACACCGACGGGGTCACCGAGGCCCGCACCCGGGAGGCCGAGCTGATGGGCCTCGAACGGTTCGCGGACTACGTCATCCGGGCCACGGCCGGCGGTGAGCTGGCGCCGGAGTCCATGCGGCGTCTGATCCACTCGATCCTGGACACGCAGGAGGGCCGGCTGCGGGACGACGCGACGCTCCTGATGTTCGAGTGGCGGCACCGGGCCGGCTGACGCCCGTGGCCCGCCGCGCGCGTCACACGGCGTGCCCGTGGGCCCGCAGCCAGCGGTGCACCGTCTCCTTGTCCGACGGGCTGATGCGGACCGGGCTGTCGGTCCAGGGGCCCTCGTCCTCGGTGAAGCCGGTGTCGGTGATCCGCGCGGTGACCCAGGTCGCCAGGTCCTGCGCGGCGCGGTCGGGCAGCGCGCCCCGTTCCCAGCCGGCGCGTGCCTCCCGCTCCGCGGCCCGGTCGTGCCGCCCGGTCTCCTCCAGCCACGCCTCCACCAGCCGCTCGACGGTACGGCGCTCCGCGTCGCCCTGTTCGTTCCCTCGGTTGCCGTTCATACCGGCCGGGTGCCCGCGGCCGGCCGGGTGCGCACCGTGCCGGGAGACCCGGTGCGCCGTCGTGTCGCCCGTGCCGCGCCGGGTACCCGCGAAGGGGTGACGGCCGGTTCGCCGTGGACGGCGGCAACCCGGAGAGACGACCCGGAGAGGGGACACCGATGACGCAGCCCGCCGACGATCACGCTCTCGATCAGCGCGCCGGCGTTTCCGAGCTTCGTCCGACGGCGGGGGACGTACGGCCCGCCCCCGTCGACGGCCTGGGTACCGGGGAGCTCCCGGTCGACCTCAACCAGGCCATCCTCCAGACCGCCAAGCAGGTGGGCGCGATCCTGAAGAAGGCGGGGCACCCGTTCGCGCTGGCGGGCAGCGTGGCCGTGTACGCGCACGGCTGCACCCAGAACCTCCGGCACGACGTCGACTTCTGCATCCGGCCCGACGACGCGGAGGCCGTCGCCGGCACGCTGCGAAAGGCCGGCGTCGAGGTCCGCACGCCCCCCGAGGACTGGCTGCTGAAGGCCGACTGCCTGGGGCAGCAGGTCGACCTCATCTTCGAGCTGGCGCACCGGCCCGTCACCTCGCGGATGCTGGAGCGGGCCGAGGAGCTCTCCGTCGACTCGGTGCTCATGCCCGTCCTGTCGCCGACCGACCTGCTGCGCGGCCTGCTGGCGTCCTTCTCGGAGCACCACTGCGACTTCGGGGCGGTGCTGCCCGTCGCCCGCACCCTCCGGGAGAAGGTCGACTGGGACGAGCTGCGCCACGACTGCGGGGACGCCCCGTTGCCCGCCGCGTTCTTCTACGTCCTCGAACGGCTGGAGATCATCTCTCCGGCCCCGTCCACCGAGGAGGAGCACCGATGAGCGACCCCGTCGGACATCAGGGGCCCGCCGCGAGCGGTCCCGCGCCCGCCGCCGGGAACATCGAGTACCGCGTAGCCCACCTGCACGACCGGCTCGCCGCCGAGGAGCTCGGCGAGCTGGGGGTGCGGGCCGAGATCCGGGCCGGGGCCGTGGCGGTGACCGGCACGGTGCCCTCCGCGCAGTGCCGGGAGACCCTGCTGCGGATCGTGCGCGAGGAGCTGGCCGGGGTCACCGTGCACAGCGACGTCGTGGTGGCCGACACCACCCGTCCCGACCATGCGGAGGAGCTGTGATGGTACGCGTCGCCGCCGTCGGGGACATCCACATGGGCCTGGAGAGCCAGGGGCTGCTGCGTCCCGCCTTCGAGACGCTGCCCGACTGCGCCGATCTGCTGCTGCTCGCCGGTGACCTCACCCGGCACGGCACTCCGGAGGAGGCGCGGGTGGTGGCCCGGGAGCTGAGCGGCCTGCCGGTGCCGGTGGTGGCCGTCCTCGGCAACCACGACCACCACGACGAGCAGCCGGAGAAGGTCACCGCCCTCCTCCGGGACGCCGGTGTGACGGTTCTGGAGGGCGAGGCGACGGTCGTGGAGTGCGCCGGCACCCGCGTCGGTGTCGCCGGGACCAAGGGGTTCGGCGGCGGCTTCGTGGGCCGCAGCGCCGGCGAGTTCGGCGAGCCGGTGATGAAGGAGTTCGTCCGCACCACGCGCCGTTCGGCGGACAGTCTGCACGCCGCACTGGAGGAACTGGACGACGCGGGCTGCGCGGCACGGGTCGCGCTGACCCACTTCTCCCCCGTCGCCGACACGCTCGCCGGCGAGCCGCCGGAGATCCATCCGTTCCTCGGCAGCTATCTGCTGGCCGAGGCGATCGACACGGCAGGCGCGGACCTCGCCGTGCACGGCCACGCCCATCTGGGCACCGAGCACGGCATGACGGCGGGCGGGGTGCGGGTGCGCAACGTGGCCCAGCCCGTGATCCGCCGGGCCTTCAACGTCTACCGGCTGACCCCGGCGGCCTGAGCGCCCGCCCCGGACGGGGTCAGGGCCGTCCGGGGCGCTCCCCGGTGGTCCGCCCCAGGCAGGTGACGTCCGCGGGGTCCGGGCCGGCCGCCTCGACGACATGGAAGCCCATGCGGTCGTAGAAGGCGCGGGCCGGGGTGTTGGCCGTCGCCATCACCAGGTGGACGGCCGGCACGCCGCGCTCGCGCAGCGCCCGCCAGAACGTCCGCATGAGCTCCCGGCCGAATCCGCGGCCCTGCCACTCGGGCAGCAGGTCGATGTGCAGATGGGCCGGGTAGGCGGCCAGCTCGGGGACGATCATGCGCTCGGGGTCGTGCAGCAGGGCGGCCATGAGTTCGTCCGGGGTGCCGGGCGTGCCGTCCGGTGCCGGGTAACGGTCCGCGTGGCGGGGCAGCCACTCGGTGCGGAACTCCCTGGCGAAGCGCGGGGTGTCCGCCGTCCCGAGGATGTATCCGACCGCCTGTCCCCGCCCGTCGTCCAGCACGAAGGCCAGGTCCGGGTCGAGGTGGACGTAGGGGGCGGCGAAGAGGACGGGCAGGACGGAGGGGTCGGCGTAGACGGGCCGGCTGTCGCGGCCGTTGTGGGCGGTGCGGATGCAGATGTCGTCGAGGGCCGGGGCGTCGGCGGGACGGTACGGGCGTACGGCTGCGGTCGGGGTCACCGCAGCATCCTGCCTTTTTGGGAGCGCTCCCACAAGGGGCCTGACGTCTGTGGTGCCCGGACCGTCCGGCTCTCGCGCCGGTCCGTCACCCGCGGACGCTGCGCCGAATGCGCCGGACCGGCACCGCCGCCGAGGACGTGTCGCCGCCGCTCCCCCACCGCCTGTGACCTGCGCGGAATCCGTGGTGCCCGGTGCCGTCGGCCGCCGGTCGCGCGCCCGGCGCCGAATGGCGCCGCCCGGCCGGGGCACCTGATGATCCCTGTAGACATCCCACACCTGGCACCCCTGGAGTGAGCACCATGAGTCTTCTGCGTATGGCCGGCCGGCCGATGCTCGCCTCGATGTTCGTCGCCGGCGGCCTGCAGTCCCTGCGCAGTCCCGAGAGCGTGGCGCCGCTGGCCGAAGCCGTCGTGCGTCCCGTGACGGAGCGCGTGAGCGTGCTGCCGGACAGCACCGAACAGCTCGTACGGCTCAACGGCGCCGTGCAGGTGGTGGGCGGGGTCATGCTCGGCCTCGGCCGCTTCCCCCGGGTGGCCGCGCTGGCCGTCGCCGCGACCCTGGTCCCCACCACACTGGCCGCGCACCGCTTCTGGGAGGCGGAGGACCCGGGCGAGCGGGCCCAGCAGCGCATCCACTTCCTGAAGAACCTGTCCATGCTGGGCGGTCTGCTGATCGCCGCCGACGACACCGGGGGCGCGCCCTCGCTGATGTGGCGCGGCCGGCACGCCGCCAAGGGCCTGCGGCACGAGGCCCACACGGTGCAGCGCTCGGTCCGGGCCGCGGCACGCCCCGCGACGGCCGCCGGTGGCGTGCGGGCACGGCTGGGCTGCTGAACGGGCGTTAGCGCGGCGCGCGCCGGGGGACCCGGGGCCCGTGGCGGCCGGTCCCGTGGCCGCCACGACCTGACTGGAGGTGGAACGTGGGACACGGAGGAAACGTCATCGACGAGCTGACGACCGACCACCGCGAGGTCGAGGAGCTCTTCGGGAAGATCGAGGCGCTGCCGCCCGGCCACAAGGACCGCAAGCTCTACGCCGACCAGGCGACGATCGAGCTGGTGCGTCACTCGGTGGCGGAGGAGGCGTACCTCTACCCCGCCGTCCGCGAGCACGTGGCGAACGGGGGCGCCCTCGCCGACAAGGAGCTGGAGGACCACGCGGAGGCCGAGCAGATCATGAAGGATCTGGAGGGCTGCGGGGCGGACGACCCCGAGTTCGACCGGTTGATCGGCAGGCTGATGAGCGAGATCCGTGCACACGTCGCCGACGAGGAGGGCAATCTCTTCCCCCGGCTGCGCGAGGCGTGCCCGGCGCACGCCCTGGACGAGCTGGGCGACAAGGTCCGGCAGGCGAAGAGGACGGCGCCGACGCGGCCGCATCCGTCCGCACCGGACAAGCCGCCGATGAACAAGCTGCTGGCGCCGGGTGCGGGCATGGTCGACCGGGTCCGCGACGCGCTGACGGGCCGGGGCAGGTCCGGCTGACCGGGCGTACGGACCACAGACGTGGGGGGGGGGGGGGGGGGGGGGGGGGGGGGGGGGGGGGGGGGGGAGGGGGGGGGGGGGGGGGGGGGGGGGGCGGGGGGCCGGCCCGCCGCCCCCACCAGTGGGTGGGGGGGGGGGGGCATCCCCCCCCCCCCCCCCCCCCCCCTCTTCTCCTTGCGTCTTCTCCTTCAGGCCCACCGCTCCCCCGCGCGCTCCGGGGCCGCTGTCGGTACGGGTTCGGGGCGGTCCCGGAAGGAGGCGACGGTGCGTTCCAGGCCGTCCTGCCAGGTCACACCCGGCAGCCAGCCGAAGATCTCGCGGGCGAAGCCGGTGAGGGGGCGGGGCGGTGCGGGCCGGCCGTCCTCGGGGGTGACGAAGGCGAGCGGCGAGTCCGAGCCGGTCAGTCCGATCACGTGCCGTGCGATCTCCAGGGCCGTCGGAGCCTCGTCGCCGCCGATGTCCACGGGCCTGACCGAGTGGCCGGCAGCGACGCGCAGGACGCCGTCGGCCATGTCGTCGACGTAGCACAGGGGGAACCTGTGGCCGCCGTCGCCGGCCACGGTGACCGGCTGTCCCGCGAGGGCCTGCTCGATCATGGCGGCGGGTGTTCCGGCGCCGTCGGACCGCATGCCGGGGCCGTAGCCGCCGAACAGCCGCACGATGCCGGCGTCCGAGCCGTGGGCGCCCGCGTGCGCGGTGACCAGGGCCTCGGCGAACCGGACGGCCTCGGTGCGGGCACTGTGCGGGAGGGCCGGGCCGGTGCCGGGTCCGGGGGCCGCGGGGTCCGGGCCGTCCGGGTGGGCCGGCGGTGAGGAGGCGAGCAGGAACCGTGCGCCGTCCCGGTGCGCGACGGCCAGTGCGGCGCGGGTGCCGAGGCCGCCGGCGTCGAGCAGCTCCATGGGCCGGTCCGGCCCGGCGGCGGGGCAGGAGGCGGGGCCGGCCAGGTGCAGGACCAGGTCGTACGGGCCGGTGAGGCCGTCCGCACAGCCGGGCTCGCGGATGTCCCGTTCCAGGAAGCGGAAGCCGGGGCGGCCCGCCAGGTGGGCCACCTTCTCGGCCCGTCCCGTGGAGAGGTTGTCGACGCAGTCGACTTCGGCGCCCGAATCCAGCAGGCGGGTGCACAGGCGGGAGCCGAGGAACCCGGCACCGCCGGTGACCAGGACGCGGCCCCACGGCACGCGGGGCCCGTCGGACGTGCTGAACGCCGCCATCGGCATCATGAGGACGACCGTCCTTCCTCCGCGCTGCACCGGCGGAACGCGTGTCGAGCGCGCCCCGGGTGCCCCGCCGAGTCGCGTTCATGCTCCGACGCCGACCGCCGTCCCCGGGTGCGTGTCCCCCTGCGGGGGCGCCCCGTGCAAGGCCGGCCGGAGCGGAAGCCCGCGCTGTGGCCGCCGTCACCGCGGCGCGGGCCGGGGCCCGCGCCGCCCGTTCCCTGTGTGCAACGACACTCGCGGCGTCAACCGGCCCTGTGGTGAAGGGCTTTGGCGCCTCGGGCGCCGGTGCCGGACTGCCGGCCGGCACCGACTCGGCCGTCCCTTCTGCCACGATGGTCCGCGCCGTGTCCCGGCTCCCGGAGTGGCCGCGCAGCGCAGCCGGTGTCCCACTCCCCCCTCTCCGTTCCCTTCCGACCCACCTCTGTCCCTTCCGGGTCCCGCGACCCGTCTTCGAGTGGCGCACCTGTGTCTTCCTCTTCTGTCCCCGCCTCACCGGCCCCCGCGCCGCCTCGCGCGCCGGCCCCCTCCGAGGCCGCGTCCCGCTCTCCGTGGCGCTCCCTGCGGTACCGCAGCATGCGCTGGTGGTCCGTCGCGAACTTCGTGTCGAACGCCGGCACCTGGATGCAGCTCACGGTGCAGAACCTCCTGGTCCTGCAGATCACCGGGTCCGCCGCGACGACGGGCCTGTCGATGTCCGTCCAGGCCGCGCCCGCGCTGCTGATCAGTGTGTTCGGCGGCGCGGCCGTCGACCGCTGGCCGCGGAGGCTGACCGCCGCGGTCAGTCAGGCCCTGCTCGGCACGGTGGCCTTCACCACGGCCCTGCTGGTGGCGCTGGACCGGCTCGACGTCCCCACCCTGATGGTGCTGGCCGCCGTCACCGGTGTCATCGCCACCGTGGACGGCCCGGCCTGCTCCCTGCTGGGCAACGACCTCGTCCCGCCGGAGGACGTGCCGTCGGCCATCGGGGTGGGCGCGCTGGTGCACCAGGCGGGCCGGCTCACCGGCGCGGCACTGGCCGGCGTGACGGTCGGCTTCCTGGGCACGGCCGCCGCGTACGCCGCGAACGGGCTGTCCTTCCTGTTCGTGGCCTCGGTCATCCCCTTCCTGCGCCCCGCGCGCGGGGCGGTCCGGAAGGCCGGGGCGGCGGTGCGCGGCGCGCGGCGCCGGCGTGACGCGGACGGCGGCATGAGCGTGCGGGAGGGCCTGGTCTTCTTCGCCCGCCGGCCCCGGCTGCTGGCGCTGGCCGGCGTCACCGGCGTCAGCGCCGTCTTCGGGCGCAACTACCAGCTCACCCTGGCGGTGCTCGTCACCGGGCCGCTCGCGGGCGGCGCCGGTTCGTTCGGGACGGTCTCCACGGTCCTGGCGGCCGGCGGCATCGTCGGCGCGGTGCTGGGGGCCAGGCTGCGCCGCCCCTCGGTGCGGGTCGTGGGCGCGCTGGCGGCGGCGGGCGGCCTGCTGCAGGTGGCGGCGGGACTGTCGCCGTCGCTGGCCGTCCTGCTGGTGATGGTGCTGCCGATGGCGGTGGTGGAGTCCGTCTCCGACACCGCGGGCACGGCGGTCCTGCAGACCGACCCGCCGGAGCATCTGCGGGGCCGGGTGCTCGGAGTGTGGGGCAGCGTCGGCACGGTGTGGAGCCTCGGCGGGCCCCCGGCGCTCGGTCTGCTCATGGAGCTGGCGGGGGTGCGCGGTGCGCTGATGGCGGGCGGCCTGATCATCGCCGGCACCATCGGCGCGGGCCACCTCCTGCGCCGCCGCTCCACGGCGCCCGTGGCCGTACGCGCCGCGGACAAGGACGCCCCGGCCGGGACGGTACTGGGAACGGCCGCCTGAGCCCGCCCGGAACGGGCGGGAGCGGTGCCGGGCTCAGGCGGCCAGGGCCCGTCCCGGCTTCAGCCGGGCGAGGAGCTGCTCCCGGTGGAGCTGCGCCACCGACGCGAGCAGGTCGGGGTGGCGCAGGAGCGCCGCCGCCCGCCGGTCACGGTCGTCGGGCGCGAGCAGACGCCGGAACTCGGCGGGCGTCCCCGCGCCGGGGCCGGCCCCGGCGAGCTCCGTCACGGCCAGGGCGGCCAGTTCCGGATCGGACAGCAGACAGGCCGCCCAGCTCGTGACGACCTCGTCCACCCAGGTCCGCCAGGCGTCCGTGTCCGGGCCGGCGGCGGGCGTGGCGTCCGCGCCGGTGATCCAGTCGAGCCGGGCGGAGCCCCCGGGACCCGCCACGGACATCAGCGCGGCGTCCATCGGGGTGGGGTAGCGCAGCCGGGCCGCGGCCGTCACGGCCTGCCGCGCCTGCACCTCGCACAGAACCGAGGCCAGCGCGCCGCCGGACGCCGGGTAGGCGCACGTGAGCCACTGGGTGGTCGCCGCGATGACGGGGGAGAGATCTGCTTGCACTGCCGGACCGTCCGAACTGCTCTTCTCGGGGACAGAAGGGCTCCTCCCCGCGAGGGCGGGGGTCCCGGGACGGGAAAGCCCGCGGAAACGGTAGCCCGCGGCCCACGAGGCGGGACATGGTCCGGGTCTCGTCCGGCACGTGGTCTCGGCCACACCCGCTCCCCCGCCCCGCCTGTCCGGCCGTGCGTCACCGGCGCTCACCCGGCGGTGCCCGCGCCCTCTCCCGGTGCGCCCGGATGCCGCCGGGTACGGGCCCGGCAACGGGTCACCGTCCCCCGCGCCCTCCCCGGACCGGGCCCGGACTCACCAGTTCCCGCAGGCGAGGGCGGGGCGGCGTACGGCTTCCGCGGCGTCCCGCAGGTGCAGGGCGACGCTGATCAGGGCGCGCAGGGCGGACGGGCGCAGGGTCTGGGCGCTCTCGGCGGCCAGCACCAGCAGGCAGCCGGCGGCCTGCTCGACCACCGGCACGGAGAACGCGAAGTCGTCGCCGTCGGCCCCGCGGAACGCGCGCCACGGCGTCGCCGCGCCGTCGATGGACTTCTGGACCGCCTGCTCGAGATGCTGTGCGGCCTGCTCGCACACGGGAGCCGGCAGCACGATGGTGCGATGGAATGCTGAACTGTTCATAATCCCACTGCTCCCCCGCTACCGGGGGGTCCGATCGACACGCAGAGCGTTTTTCACCAGGTCGGCGGGTCCCGCGCGGGCCGGCACGCGCAGGCCGCCCCGGCCGGGTGGGCGGCCTGGGCGGCCTGTGCCGCGGCGGACGCCGGCTGCGGACGCCGGGCGGCCGACGGTGTCAGCGCGTCACGACGTGCCGTTCGTTCGGGACGCAGTGGGTCATCGTCAGGCCCTCGACGTTCCGCGGCGGGTTCTTGCCGAGGTTGGCCAGGCGCTCGCGGTCCTCGTCGGTGAGGTCCTGGCTCGCCAGCGGCTCCAGGTGCGAGACGTCCTGCGGGCTGATGCCGAGGCCCTCGCCGACCCGCAGGCCGAGGTCGTTCTCGACCAGCAGGAAGTGCCACACCATGCGCTCCTGCACCGGCCGGTCGCACTGGGAGAGCAGGTTGACGAAGTTCGCCACCAGGTCGTCGCGCTCCCACTCCTCCATGAGCAGGTAGCGCTGCCCGGCCTGGAGGTAGTCGTTGGTGCGCGGGATGCGCTTGCGGGTGAGCCGGCCGCGGATCTCCGGCCCCTGCTCGTCCTCGGTGGGGTACTGCGCCTCGCGCAGGCCGCCGGTGATCGACGGCTCGTAGTTGACGATCGGGTTCTCGCCGCCGCCGTCCACGTGGTACGTCATCTGGCCGTCGCGCTGGTTGGTGCGGACCTGCGCGTTCTTGGCCTGGTTGACGGGGAGCTGGAGGTAGTTGGGGCCGACCCGGTAGCGCTGGGTGTCGCTGTAGGAGAAGGTGCGGCCGACGAGCATCTTGTCGTCGGAGAAGTCCAGGCCGTCGACGAGGACGCCGGTGCCGAAGGAGATCTGCTCGTTCTCCGCGAAGAAGTTCTCCGGCATCCGGTTCAGCACCATCCGGCCGACGGGCCTGGGCGGGAAGTCCTGCTCCGGCCAGGTCTTGGTGTCGTCCAGCGGGTCGAAGTCCAGCTCCGGGTGGTCGTGGTCGTCCATCATCTGGACGAGCAGCTCCCACTCGGGGTACTCCCCGCGCGCCACGGCCTCGTAGAGGTCCTTGGTGGCGTGGCCGAGGGAGTCGGCCTGGACGTTGGCCGCGTCCTGTTCGGTCATGCTGCGCACGCCCTGCTTGGGCATCCAGTGGTACTTGACCAGCTTGGTCTCGCCCTCGGCGTTGACCCACTTGTAGGTGTTGACGCCGAAGCCCTGCTGGTGGCGGTAGTCCGCCGGGATGCCGCGCGGGCTGAACAGGTTGACCAGCATGTGCATGCTCTCCGGCGTCTGCGACATGAAGTCGAAGATGCGCCGCGGCTGCTGCTCGAAGGTGACCGGGTCCGGCTTGAGGGCATGGATGACGTCCGGGAACTTGATCGCGTCCCGGATGAAGAAGACGCCCAGGTTGTTGCCGACGAGGTCCCAGTTGCCGTCCTCGGTGTAGAACTTCACGGCGAAGCCGCGGGGGTCGCGGGCGGCCTCGGAGGAGTCGCGTCCGCCGATGACGGTGGAGAAGCGGACGGCGACGTCGGTGCGCTTGCCCTTCTCCTGGAAGAGCTTGGCCCGGGTGTAGCGGGAGACCGGCTCCTCGCCCCACTTCCCGTACGCCTCGAAATAGCCGTACGCGGTCACGCCGCGGGCGTGCACGACACGCTCGGGGATGCGCTCCCGGTCGAAGTGGCTGATCTTCTCCAGGAACTGGTAGTTCTCCAGCGTGGCGGGGCCACGGGCGCCGACCGTGCGCTGGTTCTGGTTGTCGTGGACGGGGTGTCCCTGCCGGTTGGTGAGCACCTTCCGGTCGTCGCCCGGGGCGGGCCCCTGGCTCGATACGTCCGTCATTCTCGTGGGCTCCTTCGACTCGTGGCCGGCGTCGGACGCGGCCCTGAGCTGCGAGGCGGCCGTCGGCCGCGCACCTGGGCGGCCCGGGTACCCGGCCGCGCACTGTCCGTCACACCTCAGTTTGCGCAGCTTCGGTGACGGTGTCGTGCGGGCCGGTGCGACAGGGCGAGGCTCCCGCCGCCGGGGTTCTCGCGGTCGCTCGCGAAGGGCCGGGGGAACGCGAACGGCCGGTCCGCCAGGACCGGCCGTCTCCCCCGTGGAGGCCGCACGGAGCGCGACCGGTCCCCCGTTCCGGTCGTGCCCCCTCGGCCCGTCGAACCTACGTGGGCGGGTCGCCGTTGTGAACCGTCGCGGTGCCCGCCGCCGGGCCACGGGGACTCACTCGTGCACAGATGAGTCCGGATGGCCCGGTTCCGTCCCGTGCAGCCGGGGCCGGCCGAGCTCCCCGGCCGCCAGATGGGCCAGCACCACCTCGTACAGGTCGCTGCCGCCGGCGAGCAGCTCGCGTTCCAGCACGGGTTCCGCGCTGCGGACGTGCTCGCGCACGGTCTGGGCGTGGACGCCGAGCGTCCGGGCGGCCCGTTCGGCGTTGCCGCCGGCGCGGATCCAGGTGCGCAGCGTGCGCCGCAGGTCGCGGGGGTCGGACGCCAGCCGGCTCAGCAGGTCGCCGGCCCACACGCGCAGCGCGGGTCCGGCCAGCAGGTCGGCGAGGCGGGACGGACCGGGCCCGGGGGCGTCCTCTTCGGGGAGCGCCTCGAGTCCTGCCTCGGCGTTCAGCGCGAGGTGGACGGCGGCGCGGGCGGTCAGGTCGGTGAAGTCGGTGCGCAGCAGTGTCTCGACGCGGTCCATGCGGGCGCGGACGGTGTTGCGGCTGACGCCGAGGATCCTGGCCGTGTTGACGGCGGTGAACTCCAGGCCGAGCCGGGTGGTGGCGAGCAGTTCGGCACGGGTGTGGTGGGGCAGCGTGTCGAGCGGGCACAGGACGCGGGCCGACCAGCGGCGCAGCACGGCCGGGTCCATCAGGCGCTCGGGGCGGGTCCGCTCGGCGTACACGGCCGCCCGCTCCGGCCGGAAGCGGGCCACGGCCAGGGCGCTCACGGCCTGTCCGTACGCGGTGGCGGTGCGGGCGAGGCCGTGCCGGGCGCTGCCGCCGAGGAAGACGCCGGGAAGCCGGCCGACGAGCGCGCGCAGCGCCTCACCGGCCGTCTCGCGGGGCGACACGACGATGATGTGCCCGTCCACGGCCGGGCAGCGCACCACCAGGGCCTGCCGGTCCGTCGCCGACACGCACTCCTCGACGAGGCGGTCACGCTCCTCGGGGGCGCTCTCCATGACGTAGACACAGGCCGCGTCGGTGTCGAGGAGGCCCGGCCAGAGCCCGGCGGCCACGCGGCGCGCGGAGACGGTGTCCTCGACCATCAGCAGTTGCAGGATGGCCAGGCGCAGGTCGGCGGTCGCCCGCCGCAGCCGGTGCGCGGCGACGGCGGACTCCTGCGAGGCCAGGAGCAGGCCGACGACCTGGGCGGTGTGCGTGACGATGTCCGTGGCCCGCCGGTCGAAGGGGCTGTCGCGGGCGACCACGAGGACGGCGGACGGCGCGGGGCCGGCGCGCTCCACGCGTACCAGTCGCAGGTGGCGGCCCCGGTCCTCCAGGGCGGCGGAGGCGATCCGGCCGGCGGTGACGTCCGCGACCAGGTTCTCGTCCACCTGCGCGGGGGTGCCGGCCGGCAGGCGGCCGGTGGCGTCCCGCAGTGTCACGTCCGCGTGCACGGCCCCGGCGAGCCAGGTCACGACCCTGCCCACGTCGCGTCCGGCCGGCCGCAGGTGCTCCAGCAGCTCCCGGGCCCAGTCGTCGTGCCCGCCCGCCCCCGCGTCCCGCCGCGGTGCCCCGTCCTCCCGGCCCGCCACGTCGGCCCGCTCCTCGTCCTCGTCCGCCTTCGGCCCCGGCCGGGGACGTTACCTCATACGGGCCGGCGGGGCGGAGCGCGCGGCGGGCGGGTGCGCGGGCGGCATAAGCTCGGTGAATGGCGAAGTACTTCGACGTGCACCCCGACAACCCCCAGCCGCGCAGCATCGCCCAGGTCGCCGACAGCGTCCGCGCGGGCGCGCTGATCGCGTACCCGACGGACTCCTGCTACGCGCTGGGCTGCCGCCTGGGCAGCCGCGACGGGACCGACCGCATCCGGTCGATCCGGAACCTGGACAGCCGGCACCACTTCACGCTGGTGTGCCAGGACTTCGCGCAGCTCGGCCGGTTCGTGCAGATCGACAACGACGTGTTCCGGGCGATCAAGGCGTCGACCCCGGGGAGCTACACGTTCATCCTGCCGGCGACGAGGGAGGTGCCGCGCATGCTGCAGCACCCGAAGAAGAAGACGGTCGGCGTGCGCATCCCCGACCACGTGGTCACCCAGGCGCTGCTGGCCGAGCTCGGGGAGCCGCTGCTGTCCAGCACCCTGCTGCTGCCCGACGAGGAGGAGCCGATGACGCAGGGCTGGGAGATCAAGGACCGGCTCGACCACGTGGTGGACGCGGTGATCGACTCCGGGGACTGCGGCACCGAGCCGACCACGGTCGTCGACTTCTCCGGCGGGGAGGCGGAGATCGTGCGCCGGGGCGCGGGGGACACGGCCCGGTTCGAGTAGCACGCCGCCCTCGTACGGAGGCGGCGCGTCCGCCCGGAGCGGCCGGCCGGGGACGGGGCGGCGGTCCCGCTCGTCCGGCCCGGCCGCCCGGTGCCCGTACGGGTCACCAGCGGCCCGGCTCGCTGCCGGTGACCGGCGCGGAGGGGGTGCCGTCGACTCCGGCGGGCACCTCACCGGCGAGCATCACGCGGTGCATGATCCGGGGATGGCCCAGGCGGGCGTCGCCGCTCGGGACGAGAAGGCACCGCCGGCGGTTCAGGCGGTGCCCTCCTCCGCCTGGTCCCGCAGGAAGGCGCTCAGCTGGTGCACCAGACCGCCCTCGCGCACCGATCCGGGCGGGGTCCCGCCGGCCGCCTCGTGCAGCCCGAGTCCGCCGGTCCACAGCCGCCGGCCGGCCCACTCCTCGTCCACGCGCAGCTGCACCTGTACGTCCACCTGGCCGAGACTCGCCTCCGGTCCGGCCCCGTAGAGGACGGCGGTGACGCGGCGCAGCGGATGGACCTCGAAGCCCTCGACGAACTGGGAGTTGCGCCAGTCGAGGAACGCGCCCTCGCCGTCGGGGCCGACCCGCACGTCGATCTGTCCGTCCTCCAGGTGCACCAGGAAGGGCCGGCCGCCGCGGTTCTCGACGCTCACCCGGACGCTGAAGTAGGTCAGCCCCTCGGCGGCGTCGTCGCGGCCACGCGGCGGTTCGGCCCGCTCAAGACGGTGGACGCGGACCCGCAGACCGGCGTGTTCGTCGTATTCCTGCCAGTCACCGACCACGTTCGGCTCGTACACAGCACACCTCTCGACTTCCCGAAGCTGCTTCCTATCCGTGTGCTCAGCGCACTGTCAAACGAGCGGAATGCGCCATGGCCAGGCGGTTCGTCCCCTTTGATCGGTGATCAAGCGTTGCGCAGCGGCTATCCGCCGCGCCCCCTCCGGGTGATCACAGCGAGCGTGCCGCACATCACGTTCCGCACCCGCCTGCGGCCCGGCCGCGCGGCCGCCCGGATGCCCGCCGGACACCACCTGAGCATAATGTCCGCATATACGATGACTTGTTTTGGATTGGGGGCGATCGGGAATGGCCCTGTCAGTGCTTCGGACACCAGGCACGTCCGTGGGGGCCGGAACGCTCCGGCGCCCCGGTGTTCTGTCCACCCGGCACCCCTGCTGAGGGAGGTGCGCAGCCATGCGTATCGCCAGCAGAACCAAGCCCCACCCGCACGACGACGCACCCGACACGGCCGCCGCGTTCGAACGGCTCGCCGAGCTGCCCGACGGCCCGGAGCGCAAGGCGCTGCGGGACGAACTGATCCAGGTCTGGCTGCCCATGGCGGAGCGGATCGCCGTCCGCTTCCGCGGGCGCGGCGAGAACCTGGACGACCTCTACCAGGTGGCGGCCCTCGGCCTGGTCAAGGCCGTCGACCACTACGACCCCGGACGCGGCCACGCCTTCGAGGCGTACGCCGTGCCGACCGTGACCGGCGAGATCAAGCGGCACTTCCGCGACCACATGTGGACGCTGCACGTGCCGCGCCGGATCCAGGACCTGCGCAACCGGGTGCGCCGCGCGGCGAAGGAACTGGCGCAGACCACGCCGGGCCGCGCCCCCACGGTCGAGGAGATCGCCGAGCACGCGCATCTGACCACGGCCGAGGTCCGCACCGGCATGGAGGCGCTGGAGTGCTTCTCCGCCCTCTCGCTGGAGGCGGAGATGCCGGGCACCGACGGGTACGCCCTCGGGGACGCGCTCGGCGGCCTGGACCCGGCCTTCGACACGGTCGTCGACCGGGTGGCGGTGCGCCCCTGCCTGGAGGCGCTGCCCGAACGCGAGCGCACCATCCTCTACCTGCGGTTCTTCCGCGGGATGACGCAGAGCCGCATCGCGCAGCAGCTCGGCATCTCGCAGATGCACGTCTCGCGGCTGCTCAGCGGCTGCTTCGACCGGATCCGCGAGGAGATCCTCGCGGAGGCCCACTGAGCAAAGGCGCGGCCGCGGCCCCACCCGGGCGCACGGCCGCGCTCCGCCGCGACGCCGGCACCACCGGCTCTGCCGCCACCGGGCCGCCAGCGGCGTCGTCACCTCCGTGAGGGAGCGCCGGGTATCTGCGTGGGACCGTGCCGGTCGAGGGCGTCCTCCAGGGCGACCCGGATCTGCTCCGGCATCACTCCTGTGCGCCCCCAGATGAGTATCAGTTCCGCGACATTGCGCAGTTTGATGTTCGTATGCTGGGAAACTTCCTTGAGTACGAGCCACCCCTCGTCCGGTGCCATCCGGCCGAGTACGACCATCATCCCGATCGCCTGGTCGACGACGGCGTGCGAGACGACCGCCTCCTTCAGCTGCCGGACCTCCTCCTGCAGCCGGAAGATCTGGTCCGGGCCCCCGTCCGTGGGCATGGTCACCTCCGGATCCGGCGTGTCACCGCCACCTGTGCCGCACGGTCCGCCCGTGCCGCGCGGTACCGCTCCGACGCCTCCATGGTCACCACATGCGCCGCCGGGCGCCACTGGGCCGTCCGGGGTGCGCGGGCCACCGTTTCGGCGTCGCCGCCGGGGTACTCGGCAGGCGCCCGCCGCTGTTCCGGCCGGACACTGGTGTGGAACCGGTGGCTGCCGGTGGACGAGACCAGGACGCGACTGCCATGAACCACGACACCTCCTCCCCCGCCGGCGCGGAGAGCCGCCTCTCCACCCACTCCGTGTTCGGGGCCCCGTGCTGGGTGAGCCTGACCAGCCGCGACCTCGAGGCCACCGAGAAGTTCTACTCCGCCGTCCTGGGCTGGCGGTGGCGTCCCGCCAAGCTGGGCGACCCCTTCCGGATCGCCCTGGCCGACGGGGTGCCGGTCGCCGGGATCGCCGCCGTCGCCGGAATGTGGCAGATGGCGGTGGCCTGGACGCCGTACTTCGCCGTGCGCAGCGCCGACGACGCCGTCTCGCGGGCGCAGGAGCGCGGCGGTACGGCCGCGGTCGGCCCGATCTCCCTGCCGCCCGGCCGGGCGGCGCTGCTCGCCGACCGCGACGGCGCGACCTTCGGGATCTGGGAGGGCGAACTCTTCACGGACTGGGAGACCTGGCGCTCCTCCCGTCCCGCCTTCATCCGGCTGCACACCCGCGACGCCTTCGACGCCGCCATCTTCTACGGCGAGGTCTTCGACTGGGCGTCGGGGGCCGAGGGCTGTTGCGAGGTCCGGTACGAGGGCGACGAGGTCGTGCTGCGCAGCCAGGGCGACGTCGTGGCGCGCATCGAGTCGGGTGCCCTGGGGGCCGCTCCGGACCCGGCCGTCCGGCCGCACTGGCAGGTGCACTTCGCGGTCGACGACGTCACCTCCTGCGTGCGCGCCGCCGAGCTGCACGGGGGCGGCGTACTGGCGACGGGTGAGACCGAGGCCGTGCTCCGCGACGGGGACGGCGCGCAGTTCACGGTGACCGCGCGCCGTCCCGGGGACTGAGCCGGCCGGGTGCACGCTCTCACCGGCCGGTGCGGGACGGCCGGGAGAGCAGCACCAGGCTGCGCGACTCGACGGTGAGCACGGTGCCCGCCTTGTGCTCCGCCTCGTCCGGGGGTCCCTCCGGCTCGGCGGTGTCGACGAGGGTCGTCCAGCGTTCGCCGTAGGTGACGTCGGGCAGCCGGAAGTCCGTCGGCTCCCAGTGGCTGTTGAGCAGCAGCAGGAAGGAGTCGTCGACGACCCGGCGGCCGCACGGGTCGGGTTCGGCGATGGCGTCGCCGTTGAGGAAGACGCCGACGGCGTGGGCGTCGGAGCGCTGCCAGTCGTCGTCGGACATCTCCCGGGCGTCCGGCAGCAGCCACACCAGGTCGGGCAGCGGCTGGTCGGCGTTGGTCACCGTCTCGCCGCGGAAGTAGCGGCGCCGGCGCAGCACGGGGTGGGTGGTGCGCAGGGCGATGAGGCGCCGGGTGAAGTCCAGCAGGCCGCGCTGTTCGTCGTCCAGCCGCCAGTCGATCCAGGAGATCTCGTTGTCCTGGCAGTAGGCGTTGTTGTTGCCGCGCTGGGTGCGGCCCAGTTCGTCGCCGTGGCAGAGCATCGGGATGCCCTGGGAGAGCAGCAGCGTGGCGAGGAAGTTGCGCTGCTGGCGGCCGCGCAGCTCCAGGACCGCCGGGTCCTTCGTGCGGCCTTCGGCACCGCAGTTCCAGGACCGGTTGTGGCTCTCGCCGTCCCGGTTGCCCTCGCCGTTGGCCTCGTTGTGCTTGTCGTTGTACGACACGAGGTCGCGCAGGGTGAAACCGTCGTGCGCGGTGACGAAGTTGACACTGGCGCGGGGCCGGCGCCGGCTGTGCTGGTAGAGGTCGGACGAGCCGGTCAGCCGGGACGCGAACTCGCCGAGCGTGTGCTCCTCACCCCGCCAGAAGTCCCGTACGGCGTCCCGGTACATGCCGTTCCACTCCGACCACAGCTGGGGGAAGTTGCCCACCTGGTAGCCGCCCTCGCCGAGGTCCCAGGGCTCGGCGATCAGTTTGACGCGGCTGATCACCGGGTCCTGCTGGATGAGGTCGAAGAACGCCGACAGCCGGTCCACCTCGTGGAACTGCCGGGCCAGGGTGGCCGCCAGGTCGAAGCGGAAGCCGTCGACGTGCATCTCGGTCACCCAGTACCGCAGCGAGTCCATGATCAGCTGGAGCACGTAGGGGTGCCGCATCAGCAGGCTGTTGCCGGTGCCGGTGGTGTCGTAGTAGTGCTGCCAGTCGCCGTCGACCAGGCGGTAGTACGAGGCGTTGTCGATGCCGCGGAAGGAGAGGGTGGGGCCCCTCTCGTTGCCCTCGGCGGTGTGGTTGTAGACCACGTCGAGGATGACCTCGAGGCCGGCCTCGTGCAGGGTCTTGACCATCGACTTGAACTCGGTGACCTGCTGCCCGCGGGTGCCGAGGGCGGCGTAGCCGTTGTGCGGCGCGAAGAAGCCGATGGTGTTGTAGCCCCAGTAGTTGGACAGGCCCCGGTCCGTGAGGACGCCGTCGTGCACGAACTGGTGCACCGGCATCAGCTCGACGGCGGTCACGCCGAGGGAGGTCAGGTGGTCCACGACCGCCGGGTGCGCCAGCCCGGCGTAGGTGCCCCGCAGTTCCTCGGGGACGTCGGGATGGGTGCGGCTGATGCCGCGGACGTGGGCCTCGTAGATCACGGTCTCGGAGTAGGGGCGCCGGGGCGGGCGGTCGTCGCCCCAGTCGAAGAAGGGGTCGGTGACGACGCCGAGCATGGTGTGCCCGGCGCTGTCGGCCGGGTCGGGCCTGCCCTGGGCGCGCTCGAAGAGGGACGGGTGGTTGTCCGCCATCCCGTCCACGGCGCGGGTGTAGGGGTCGAGCAGGAGCTTGGCCGGGTTGCAGCGGTGGCCCACGGCCGGGGCCCACGGACCGTGGACCCGGTAGCCGTAGCGCTGCCCCGGGCCGACGCCGGGCAGGTAGCAGTGCCAGACGAAGCCGTCGACCTCGGGCAGCGGGACGGTGCTGTGGGTGCCGTCCTCGTCCACGAGGACGAGGTCGACGCGTTCGGCGACCTCGCTGAACAGGGCGAAGTTGGTGCCCTGCCCGTCGTACGAGGCTCCCAGCGGATAGGGGTGCCCGCCCCAGACGGGCGACCCCTTCCAGTTCGGCCTGGGCCGGGTCACCGGGCCTCCTCCAGAACGCCGTGGGTGGTGCTGGCCGGTCCGGCCACCCTGCCCACCGGCATGATCTCTCGCGGCACTTCCAGCCCCTCCTGGGTGATCGGCTCCGGTGCCGTCGGCACCAGCGGTACGCGTTCGCCGGCGCGGGCACGCTGCGAGAACCAGATGACCTTCGCCCCGGTCTCGGTGGCGCAGCACCCCCAGCCGTCGCTGTTGGCGGCGAGGTGCTGCAGACAGGTGCGCAGGTCCTGGTCGGGACGGAGCGCGTGGTCGTTGCCCCCTACGGCCGTGATGAGGTGGTGGCGGTTCCACCACATCTCGATCGACGTGTGCTTGTCGCTCGCGTGCTCGTCGATCGCCCGCAGCAGCATCTCGGCGCCGGAGCAGACGGGTTCGACGAGGTTCTCCAGGTCCCAGAACCTGAGGTGAGCGGCCAGGATGCGCCTGACCTGTCCGACCCGTTCCGGGCTCACTTCCACGTCGAGGTGGTAGTAGCAGGGCACTGCGGTCTTCATCGTCGTGGCTCCTCACCGCGAAAGCTCTCGCCTCTCCGCGTCCCGTGGGGGACGGGCTCCCCGTGCACGAAGCGTGAGCACTGGTCGCTTCTGAGTCACTCCAGAGTGGGAGCGGTAGTCCATTCGTGCAACACGAGCGGCGGGTGGCCGGGTCCCGGCGGGAAAAGCCGTTGAAGATCCAACAAGACGGCGGGTGACCGTGCGTGCACCATGTGTGAAGAACTAGATCGTCCGTACCGGACCGTCCCGGAAGGTGACCGGCCATGCTGCTTCCTGCGAAGACAGAAGTCGCCCGGCAGCTGCGGCGTTACCGCGCCTGGGAACGGATGATGCTCGCGTCCCCCGCGGACGTGCGCGTCCGGGCCACCTTCGAGGACTCCGGCTACACGCTGTGCGTGCTCATGGGCAAGCGGTGCGCGCGCGAGGCGGCGGACGCCGCGGAACGGTATCTGCGGACGAACCTGGTCACCTATCTGCAGGAACAGAGCGAGCGGCCCCGTACCGCCCGAGCGGCCCGGCGTGGCCCGCCGGCGGCGGACCGGCTCTCCCCGTCGGGGCGGAAAACCCCCTCCGGCGCGGCTTGACCCCTTCGGCCGGGCGCCCAGCCCGGCCTCGAGCACGGCGGAGGTGAGAACGGATGAACACGGCCGTGGAGATCGGGCGTATCCCGGTACGGGACGTCCACCCGGTGGTGGAGGGCGGCAATCGCCCGGCGAAAGCGGTGGCGGGAGAGACGTTCGAGGTCACCGCGACCGTGTTCCGGGAGGGGCACGACGCGGTGGCGGCCAACGTCGTGCTGAAGGATCCCGAGGGCCGGCCCGGTCCGTGGACGCCGATGCGGGAGCTGACGCCCGGGAGCGACCGCTGGGGCGCGGAGGTCACCCCGGGGGCTCCGGGCCGCTGGACCTACCGGGTGGAGGCATGGAGCGATCCGGTCACCACCTGGAAGCGCCACGCCGGGATCAAGGTGCCGGCGGGCATCGACACCGGTCTCGTGCTGGAGGAGGGGGCCGAGCTGTTCCGGCGGGCCGCCGCGGGGGTGCCGAAGGGGTCCGGACGGGCCGTGGTGCTGGCGGCCGCGGCCACGCTGGGCGACGACACCCTGCCGGTGGCCACCCGGCTGGCGGCGGCGTTGACGCCGGAGGTGGACGCGGTGCTGGCCCGGCACCCGCTGCGGGAACTGGTCACCACCTCCGAACCGCTGCCCCTG